>DATNKB010000111.1:0-7098 GCA_035603595.1 Candidatus Dormiibacterota bacterium | reverse complement strand
GCATCTCACTCTTGGCCAGCAGATTCTGATGATGCTCACGCTGCTGCTGAGCAGCAAAGGCACGGCGGGAGTAGCCCGTGCGTCGCTCGTAATCGTGCTTGCCACTGCAACGCAGTTCAATTTGCCGATTGAGCCATTTTTCCTGCTCTTTGGCATCGATCAGCTGATGGACATGCCACGAACCGCCGTGAATGTGCTGGGAAATTGTCTTGCAACGGTCGTGGTAGCTGGTTGGGAAGGCGAGTTCCCACAGAAGCACGCCTAAAACGTCAAACGGAACCCCACTTGCGCAGCAAACGGAATCCCAACCGTCGTCCCCGGCCCAAAGAAATCACCGAGCGCGCCAGCAGGAACGCGCAGTTGATTCAAGCTCGTGATGGGCACGTTGCAGGCAGGCGTAGGGCACAGCGCTGTTACATTGGCCAGATTGTTCACCGGAACCGGAAGCGCTGAAATGTCAGTGACGTAGTTCGCTCCCGGATTATTGCGGTTGAAAAGATTGAAGAACTCGATGAATGGCGTCGCGGTCCAGCGATCGCCAAAGCGGAACGGGCGGCTGACTCGCAAATCAACCTGAATATATGGCGTCCCGCGGATCTGGTCGAGTGCGGTCTGCACGCCATTCACGACGGCGCGATCGTCGGCCGAATCCCCGAAGCCGTTCACGTCAACAGGAGTCGTCAGCGTGAAAGGCCGCGCACTTTCGAATTGCGAAAGCGTGGTGAGCTCGAAGCCGCCCGGAACGTAGAGCGTGCCGGCGAGCACAAAGCGGTGGCGAACATCCTCGCCGGAAGGGCCGTAGTCGCCCCTGGCAAACGGATCATTTGGATTGCAAACTCCATTCACGTAATCGAATAGCTCGCCGAGAACGCAACCCCAGGTTTTTGCGCTCGCGAGCGTGTAGTTCGCGATCAAATTGAAACGCCGCGAAACATTCCCCTGCAGGTGAATCAAAAGCGCGTTGTAGCTCGACCGATTGTCCGACCGAAACACGGAGATATCGGGAGCATCAGCCGGAAGAGTAAAGCCGGCGACATACTCATAGCGGCGGTAGCCGTGCACACCCTGCTCGTGGTTGTAATCGGCGCTCACCATCCATTTCGAGTTAAAGGCGTGCTGAAATCCCGCCGTAACGTGAATCGCATAGGGAGTCCTGTAACGCGGGTCAATCAGCGCCCCCGCTCCGCCAGCCGGAATGCATCCCGGATCCGTCGGAACAACACATGGAAGCGGCGCAGTATTCACCGCTTGAAACGCGTTCACCCAACCATTCTGCGCAAGGTCACTAAAGAAGAGGCCGAAACCGCCCCGGATTACGGTGGTTTCAGATCCTCCCGGCGAGTACGCAAATCCCAACCTCGGCGCGAATTGCTTTCGGTAATCGTGCGGCACTCCCGAGACAAGAGGAATGCCCAGGGCGCGCAGCGTGAGGAGCGCAGGATTCTCCGTCTGAGAGCGGCCTGACGCATCGAATAAACCGAGCGTCGTGTCCCAGCGCAATCCGTAATTCAACGTGAGATTCGGCTTGGCGCGCCAGGAGTCTTGCGCGTAAAGACCTAGCCGCTCGACGTTTTGCGAGAACGAACCGTTGCTCGCCGGCGTAGCTGCGCAGGTTACATTAGCCGGAGTCGGGGTTGCACATGTCAGGTCGGAATAAAACTGCGACGGGTTCGTCACGTAGAAGCTGGGGTCGTTGGGATAGGTGATGAGTGTTTCCTGTGTACCGCTCAGGGCGCCGTCAAGGACCGGCTCATGAATGAAGTTCACGCCGAAACTGGTGGCGTGACTTCCGGACGTATGCCGCACATCATATCGAAACTGATATTTCTCCTGGTTGCGCAGGACGGGAAAATTGGTAACCGCGGTCATGAACTGATTGTCGCCAAAGGTCTCGAAGCCAGAGACGGTCTGCGAGGTGGCACTGAACGGGAAAGCCAGGGCGTACCCAAAATCAGAATTGCGCGCTTCCGTGTGATGAAGGCCCCCGGCATCAAATGTGAACGAGCCAAGCCACGTGGGACTGAAGGTGAACTGCTGGTTCAAAAGCAGATTCAAGTAATTCGAATGTGAAGTGGCGCCGGTGGAAGGCAGCGTGGCTTGCTGCACAAGGTCGTTTTCCGTTGTGTAGTTATCGGCAGCCGCGCGTAGAAACCACTGGGAGCGCGCAGATTGCGACCAATCAAGGCGAATCGTGGAGAGATAATCGCGAAACGGAATGGGAACGCTGTTCGGCACGGCAATCGAGTCCACATTCGGGATCAAGCCCATCTGCGCCAGTTGCGCCAGCGCGCCAAATTGCGCCTGGCTCGCGGGACTGTAAGCAATACTGGCATCTTCGTGAACGTATTCAAACGAAGAGAAAAACCAGAGCTTGCCCGGCTTGATCGGACCACCGAGTGTGCCCACATAGTTCTGGCGAGAGAAAGGCTGCTTGGGATCAGGCGCTGGATTCTCAATCGGGTAACGCGCGTTGAGCTTAGCGGCACGTTCGTAGAACGCAGCGTCGCCGTGCCACATGTCCGTGCCGCGCTTGGTACTTATCACAACGGAGCCTGCGGTGGTGCGCCCGGTGTCCGCGTCTTCCTGCGCCGTACGAACGGCAAACTCCTGAATCGCGTCCGGAGAAATATTCTGCAAGAACCCACCTATGTAATCGTCGGAATTGTCGCCGCCGTCCACGGAAAGTTCGACGTTGAGCCCCGAACTGCCACCGAAGGAAACCGCCGTGATGCGCGCTTTCGTGGGATCGGAAGGCTCAACCGGTTCAGTCCCCGGCGCTAGATAGGCGATATTCGCAAAGCTGCGATGCGCGAGCGGAACGGTTTCGAGGTCCTTCGCGGTGATGACGCTTTGCAAAGTCGCGCTGGCCGTGTCGATCGGCTCTGCAGTGATCGAGGAGGCTTGCCGATTCACGGTCAGGGTCTGACGAACGGGGGCCGGGAGCATGATGATCGTGAGTTCCCGCACCGAGCTGATTGTTACCGAAACCTCCGAATGCGCCGGAGCAAATCCTGCGGAATTGGCGGTTACTTCATATTCGCCGGGCGGCAGCAGGTCGAACCGAAATTCACCGCGCTGATCGGCAGCAGCTTCGCGCACTAGCGATCGACCAATTGCTCGGACCTCGATCCTAGCGGCGGCCACTCGTGCTCCGCTTGTGTCCTCGATGGTGCCCCGCAGGGCCCCTGTCGGATCCTGAGCAAATGCGCGGGGCGCTTGAGCGAGACAGAAGAGGACTGGAAACAATAAAACGCACTTAACCGCAGGCAACGAGCGAATCACTCGCCGCATCCAGATGGCTGAAACATGCCGGGCATTATCCTGACGGCAGCAGGAACTATCAAGCGGAGTGTCAAACGGGTGGATGGTCCAGAAGGTAGCGCGCGGAGATGTGCGTTGACACTCCCGAGGCGTTTTGTTATTCAACTTGTTTCGCTTTGGCTGCGGGTTTGGCGGGGAGTCCTCTCATCCCAGCGCGGGCGTACCAGAAAAGTCATCCGAAAAGGTGATATGACAACTTCGAAGACGTATGCCCGAACAACAGGAAATTCCACAAAGCTTCTCTTCGGACCCGGACTCCTGGCGTTGGCGTGCATCGTGATTGCATTTACGGCTGGATGCGGGGGCGGCGGCTCCAGCAGCAAGATCACGGTCCAAATCATTCCCGGCACCACCCAAATGATAGACACTGGGCAGTCGCTGACGTTCATGGCGACTCTGGCGAATGACACCTCCAATCAAGGCGTAATGTGGCAATTCACAGGAACCACCTGTTCTGGGGCCGGCTGCGGCACGCTCACGAATTCAACGTCCAGCAGCGTTCAATACACAGCACCGAGCGGCATTTCAGCCACCCTTACAGTCTCTTTGCAAGCGGTGTCATTGGCAGATAAAAACGCGACGGCCACGGTGACAATTGACGTGGTCATAGCGCCGAGTTTCGGTACGACCCTGCCACCAAATGGAGCCAACGGGGTTCCCTACTCGTTCGCTGTTCCCGTGACAGGCGGTGTGGCTCCGTTGACGCTGACGATTGCTACGGGGAGCCTTCCAGCGGGGTTGACGATCAGCCAATCCGGCACGATCAGCGGCAGACCCACAGGCTCAAACACGTCGAGCACGTTCAAGGTGCAAGTTGCGGACAGCGGAAATCCGCCGATCAAGGTTCTTTCTCCCCAATATACGATCAACATCAGCGCGCCGCCGCCTCTTTCGATCACGTCAAGTGGGGCGCTACTGGGCGCAACGGTCAATACAGCCTATTCGACGTCTATCGTGACTTCAGGCGGGGTGCCACCTTTTACGTGGTCCAAGACTTCTGGCAATTTTCCGCCGGGGCTGACGTTCAACACCACGTCCGGGCAGATCAGCGGCACGCCAACGATGGCTGGCGTATTCCAGTTCACGCTGCAAGTTGTAGATTCCGCAATTCCGGCGCAAACCGCAACGACACCAGCGCCCCTATCAATCACAGTCAGTGCGCCAGCGCCCTTGCAGGTCACGCCCAGTGTTCTGCCTGGGGGTGCTGTTGCCACGCCGTATTCGACATCCGTCCAAGCGACGGGAGGCGTGCAGCCTTATACGTGGAGCGTTGCGTCTGGCCAGCTACCCGCCGGTCTCAGTTTGAATCCGGGGTCAGGAGAAATTACTGGAACGCCGATTCTAGTGAGTGGCACACCCGTTAGCTTCACACTCGGAGTCAAGGATTCGCAGACGGTCCCTGCCACCGCGTCGCGAGCTTTCAGCATTTCGATAGCTGCGGGCACCGCGAATCCCAACTCTTTGCTTCGCGGAGCCTACGCATTTTTCTTCAGCGGATTTGATACGCAGGGCGTTGTGCTGGCCACCGGACAATTCACGGCGGACGGCTCTGGCAACATCACCAGCGGCACCGAGGACACGAATCGAGTGTCCGGAACGTCAATCAATGCGACCCTTTCCGGGACATATTCGCTGGGAACCGATGGACGGGGAACGCTGACGCTCACCGCTACCAATGCCGCCACCAACCAGAAACTGACAGCGATTTACCAGCTTGTGCTCGATTCGGCTGGGAACGCCCGCTTTTTCGAAAACGATACCGCCAACACAACACCACCGCCACTCCCTACCCGTGGGGAGGGAATCATCAAGCCGCAAGTAGGCGGCAGTTTTTCGGCGGCAAATTTCAATGGGAACTATGCGTTTGCCTTCTCCGGGCAGGATCTAACGACCGCTCCCGCGACCTTGGTCGGCGTGGTCCACGCAGACGGAACCTCCTCGTTTTCCCCTGGAACGATCGATTTCAATGATGCGGGACTCTATAGCCCCGCAGTGCCGGCGTCCGGCAATTTTTCCTCGAGCAGCACAGCGGGCCGCGTCGTCGCGAACTTGGTCTTCCAGATTCCGTCGTCTGCCCAGGTGATGCTGAATTTCATCGCCTACTTCGTGTCGCCATCGGATCTTTTCGTCATCGAAATCGATACCACCGATGCAACCCATCCCAAAATCGGTGGCGAGATGATCCTTCAGAATCCTTCGGTGGTTTTCGATAATGCGGCGCTGACTGGCGGTAGCGTACTCAGCGGAACCGGATTGGATAGTCCGAGTTCGAGTGCATTTGTCGGATTGCTGGCTGCGAACGGCTTGGGCAGCGCAACCGTGAACTTCAACCAGAACGATGCCGGTTCAATTACGCAAGGCGCATCGATTCCGGGCACGTACTTGGTCACGACGAACGGGCGGGTGGAATTTACCGGCTTTGGCGCTGTGGGGCCGCGAATGGCGGCTGCTTACCTCACTGGCGCCAATCAAGGATTCCTGGTGGGTTCGGATAAGACCGCGACTGTTGGGCTGCTTGAGAATCAGACTGGTGGACCTTTCGGAGCCGTATCAGTGATGGGAAGCTACGCATTGAGCGCTCCCTCGCCGGCAGACGACATGGTGAGCAACATTATCGGCCAGACAACAGCGAACGGCACTGGAACAATGCAAGGAGTCGTGGACGAGTTTGATTCCTCTGGGCAGAATCTAGCCCAGTCCTTCGTCGGCAATTACACGGTGACTTCAAGCGGCCAGGGTACGATGACTACGAACACGCCGACAGGCATTCCAACGAATCTGGCGATCTACGTTGTGTCACCGAGCGCGATTCGCACGATCTCGACAGATTCGATCGATAAGCATCCCCAAGTGATTTTCTTCGATCACTAGACCTTGGCCGCACAGTTGGCGTTCTGCGCTTGCCTATTTTTTGTCATTTTCTTTCAGGTCAAGCGCAGCCGAATTGATGCAAAAACGAAGGCCGGTCGGCTGAGGACCGTCCTCAAAAACGTGGCCAAGATGCGCATCGCAGCGGCTGCAGAGCACTTCCGTGCGGGCCATTCCATGGCTCGAATCGCGCTCGAGCTCCACGTTTTCGGCCGCGATCGGTTGATAGTAGCTGGGCCATCCGGAACCTGAATGATATTTCGCGTCAGAGCTGAACAGCGGCTGCCCGCAGCACACGCAAACGTACGTGCCTTCCGTTTCCGTGTCCGCGAACTCGCCACTGAAGGGAGGTTCAGTTCCCTTCTGGCGGGTGACGTGGTATTGCTCGTCCGTCAGCTTGGATTTCCACTCGGAATCTGATTTCTTTATTTTGTCGCTCATGATTTTATTTTACACCCAGTCTCTGGCGAGTTCACGGCTCGAAACTTCGAACGCGCCGCACTCGACGGAGGCGAAGAACCGTTCAATAATCAAAACCATTTAGATGAAACCAACCGAGTCACTCTATTTAGGCGTGGATGTCGGCGGTACGAAGGTCGCGGCAGGCCTCGTGACTTCGCGAGGAGAAATTCTCTCGAAAGTTCGCGTCCCAATGACGAGCCGTGAAGACGGTGCAGCCGGATTGCGCGCTGTCGAAAGGGCTATCGACGCTGCGTTCGCCGCTGAGCCTGCGCGGAAAGCCTCCGTCGCGGGTATTGGAATCGTCAGCCCGGGCCCCGTCGATCCCCTGCAGGGTATCGTCGTCAATCCTGGAAATCTTCCCTGCTGGCGGAATTATCCGCTCGTCGCCGAAATCAAGAAATCGCGCGGACTTCCAACGATTCTGGATAACGACGCAAATGCTGCGGC
>DATNKB010000110.1:0-12132 GCA_035603595.1 Candidatus Dormiibacterota bacterium | reverse complement strand
TGACAGCGACCAGGAAGTCTACCTCGATCTAGCGCAGGTGCAGGAGCGGAGCCGCAAATATGCGGATGCGGAACGGTCCGCGCAGAAAGCCGAGGAACTTGCGAAGGATTCCTCGGAGAAAGAAACGATCTGGTTCATGCTCGGGGCAATTTACGAGCGGCAGAAGGAATTCGACCGGGCAGAACAGGAATTTCGCAAAGTTCTCGAAGTGAATCCGAACAACGCCGCAGTTCTGAACTACTACGGTTACATGCTTGCTGACCGCAGCGTTCGCCTCGACGAGGCACTTTCGCTGATTCAGCGCGCAGTGAAACAGGAACCCAACAGCGGCGCTTACCTTGACAGTCTAGGGTGGGCCTACTTCAAGCAGGGTAAGCTGGCCGAAGCGGAAGAGAATTTACAAAAGGCCGTGTCGCGATCGTCGCATGATCCGACTGTTCTCGGACATCTCGCCGAGGTCTACATGAAGATGGGCCAAACCGAGCGTGCCGCAGCTTTGATGGAGCGTGCTCTCTCAGAATGGCAGCGCGCGCTTCCCGCCGACTACGAAGCCGAGAAAGTGACGGATCTCGACGCGCAACTCAAAACGCTCAAGCGGGCTCTCGCCCAAAAATCGGCGCCAGATTCGGCAAAACCGCAGTAAGCTCCCCGCATGGCCTTGCCTAAGAAGCGATCGCTGCGCCTGCGCGCGTTCGCGAAGATAAATCTATGTCTCCACGTCCTGGGCCGCCGCCCGGACAGCTACCACGAACTGCGCACAATCTTTCAGACGATCTCGCTGCACGACACGCTAGCTCTCTCACTCGTGGCGAATAAAAAAATCTCACTCGAGGTGAGTGACGCAACGCTTTCTGCTGGGCCAGAAAATCTGGTGTGGCGCGCTATCGATGCGATGCGGAGCGAATTGAAGCTCGGCTTCGGAGTTCATGCAAAGCTCGAAAAACGAATACCGGTAGCGCGCGGCCTGGGTGGCGGATCTAGCGACGCAGCGGCAGCGCTGGTCGGCGTGATGCGGCTGGCGAAGAAAGGCATACCGCTCGAGCGTGTGATGGAAATCGCGGCCAGCCTTGGAGCCGATGTGCCATTTTTTCTTTTCGGCGGGCGCGCGCTGGCGGTGAATCGTGGCGACGAAATCTATCCGCTTCCCGATACGCGCAAGCAGTCCATCGTTGTCGTCTCGCCGCGAGACATCGGCGTGAGCACGAAAGACGCTTACCAGTGGATTTCTGCGGAATTGACAAATCGCACGGAACCCCCTAAAATCTGGGGGTTCTGCGCTCTGTGCTGGAGCCGGCAGGGAAGGGTTGCGAACGACTTCGAGCAGCCCGTTTTCAGCCGTCATCCGCGCCTGAAGGAAATTCGGGACGGATTGCTCGAGCGAGGAGCCGCAGATGCCGCGCTGGCGGGTAGCGGGTCGGCGGTGTTCGGAATCTTCCGAAACCCAGCGCGTGCGCGCCGAGCCGCTCGTGCATTTCCGGAAGATTCGGTTTTCGTCGTCGAAACTGTCTCCAGGAAAAATTATGCCCGGGCACTCGGCTGGCGTGTGACCGGTTGAAGGACTGACTTTGGCTTTGGTCGACGAGAAGTTCAAGATTTTTTGCGGCACAGCGAACCCGGCGCTCTGCGACGCCATCTGCAGTTATTTGGGCGTCACGCGTGGGCGCGCCGAGCACGGCCAGTTCAGCGACGGCGAAACGCGCTATCAGATTTTGGAAAATGTGCGCGGCGCGGACGTGTTCGTGGTGCAGCCTTGCAGCTATCCGGTGGATTTCAACCTGATGCAGCTGCTGCTGATGATTGACGCGTTCAAGCGCGCATCGGCCTGGCGGATTACGCCGGTGATTCCGTACTACCCGTATGCGCGGCAGGACCGGAAGGATCGGCCGCGCGTGGCGATTTCGGCAAAGCTCGTGGCGGATTTGCTGGAAACGGCTGGATCGAGCCGCGTGTTGTCGCTCGATCTGCATGCGCCGCAGATTCAGGGATATTTCAATATCCCGGTGGACCATCTGTTCGCGGCTCCGGTTCTGGTGGAGTATTTCCAGAAGAAGAAGCTCGGGCCTATGACGGTGGTTTCGCCTGATGCGGGCGGCGTCGAACGCTCGCGCTACTTCGCGAAGAAGATCGATGCTCCGCTGGCGATCGTTGACAAGCGGCGGATTGACGTGAACGTGAGCGAAGTGATGCACCTGATCGGAGACGTGGCCGGCCGGCCGGCGCTCGTGGTGGACGACATCATTGATACGGCCGGAACGCTGGTAAAGACGGCTGAGGCGCTGCTCGAGAAGGGCGCGACGAAAGTATTCGCCGCGAGCACTCACGCGGTGCTGTCTGGGCCTGCGGTGGAACGCATCACGAATTCGAAGATTGAAGAGGTGGTGGTGACGGATTCGGTGCCGCTGAATGAGGCGGCGCGAAAGGTATCGAAGATTAAAGTGCTGAGTGTGGCGCCGCTTTTGGCGCGCGGCATTCAATCGATTCACGAAGAGACTTCGATCAGCGAATTGTTCATTTAGGACTCGGACGGGAGAAGGCGATCATGGAAACTTTTACACTCGAAGGGAAGGCTCGCGAAGGGCGCGGCAAGGGACCGGCGCGCCGCTTGCGCACGACCGGCATGGTGCCCGCTACTCTTTATGGCGGCAAGAAGGAAGCGATCTCGCTCGCCGTGAACGCCAAGCAGGTGGCGAAAATTCTGCGATCAGAAACTGGCCACAACACGATTTTTTCGGTGCAGCTGGATAGTGCTCAAGAACGCGCGATGATGAAGGATTGGCAAGTGGATCCTGTGAGCGGAAAGCTTCTGCACGTGGATCTGCTGCGAATCGCGATGGACGTGCGCATGCGCGTGAAGGTACCGGTGCACACGTTTGGCGAACCGCAGGGCGTGAAGATGCAGGGCGGCGTATTCGAAATGGTGACGCGCGAAGTGGAACTGGAATGCTTGCCTGGCGACATCCCGGAAGAATTCAAGGTGGACGTGAGCGAAATGCTCATCGGCAAACAGTTGCGCGCCGCAGATTTGCCGTTTGATCCGAACAAAGTGAAGCTCGTCACCGATCCGCAGCGCGTGCTCGCGCACGTCGTCGTGCTGAAGAAGGAAGAAGAACCAGCACCGGAAGCGGCAGTGGCTGCGGAGACGGCACCGGCTGAGCCTGAGGTCATCAAGAAGGGCAAGAAGGAAGAAGAGGGCGAAGCCGAAGGAGCTGCGGAGGCTCCTGCGCCCAAGGCCGAAAAGCAAGAGAAGAAGAAGTAGCCGAACGCGCCGCATAGAATATGCGACTGATCGTCGGTCTCGGCAATCCGGGCACCGAATACGAATGGACGCCGCACAACATGGGCTTCCTGGCGGTTGATGGGATCGCCGAGCGCGCGGGGATTCGAATTACGCGGCCAGAAGCGAAGTCGTACGTCGGACGCGGGAAGTTCGCGGGTGAGGAAGTAATTCTCGCGAAGCCGCAGACGATGATGAATTTGAGCGGCGTTGCGGTTCGGATGCTGCTCGAGAAATATGAGTGCGATCCGGCGGAAATGATCGTGCTCACCGATGAAGTGGACTTGCCCTGGGGCATGTTGCGGATTCGGGAGAGGGGCAGCGGCGGGACGCATAACGGGCTGAAGTCGATTGTCTCTGCGCTCGGCGGCGGCGAATTTATCCGGGTGCGATTGGGTATCAAGCCCGAAAAGATTTGGGGCGAGCTGAGAGATTACGTCCTGAGCAAGTTGAGCCGGGCTGACCGAGAGGTTGCGGGGCAGATGGTGACGGAAGCCACGGACGCGGTGGAGTTGATCATCGCCGAGGGGATAAGCAAGGCGATGTCGAAATTCAATCGCCGCGTGCCGCCGCCCGAAGAAGATGCTTAGCTGATCCCTGATTTGCTGGGATGAAACTTTTGCGAGTTTGAATCTTTAGAACAAGCGACGAAGTAGAAAGCAAGAAACCGAGGACACATGGAAGAACGACAGTACGACCTGATTTTTATCTGCCGACCCGATACGCCTGAGTCGGATATCGACAAGGTTATCGCCACGGTGGAGCACGCTGCCGTAGATAAAGGCGGCAAGATCGAATCCGTGAACAAGTGGGGCCGGAAGCGCATGGCTTATCGTGTGCAAAAACTGCGCGAGGGCTACTACGTTTATATGGTTCTGAAGTCCACCCACGGCGAAGTGATCAAGGAACTCGAGCGCCGGCTCAAAGTTTCCGACCCGGTGATGAAATATCTCACCGTTCGCGTCGATGAGGAACTGAAGCGGCAAGAGAAGTTCAAGCGTCACCGCGAGCGTCGAGCCGCGCGGCGGCCGCGCAAGGTCGCGCCGGCTCCAGCCGCGCCCTCGCCAGCAGGCGGTGAGCAACCGGCTGCAGCGGTATAGCAAGCGTTTGGGTTTGTTGCTCCGCGGCAAATGCTGGGAGCCAGCCTGATTTATCGGCACACATTTCGATTGTAATCATCAGGGAGAAAGCGAATGTCAGAAGGACATGTACCGCAGCAAGCACCGCCTCCGTCAGGACCTGGCGGCGGACCATCGGGACCTCGCCCGCAAGGTGGCGGCGGCCGCCCAGGCGGACCGGCCAAGCGCGGCAAGCGCAGCTTCGTTCGCAAGAAGAAGGTGTGCCGATTCTGCGTCGACCGCGTCGATTTCATCGACTACAAGAAGGCCGAGATTCTGGCTCCGTTCATCCAGGAGCGCGGCAAGATTCTTCCGCGGCGCATGACCGGGACCTGCTCGCGTCACCAGCGCTGGCTCACCGTGGCTATCAAGCGCGCACAGAATATCGCGCTGCTGCCGTTTGCAGCGGAACTGTAACCAGCTGGAAATTTGGCTTCTGGCATTCGGGCGCAGTACGGCGCCGTGCCCGCGTAAAGCAATGAACTGAATTTAGAGGACACGATCATGCAAATCATCCTGCAAGAAGACGTCGAAAAGCTCGGCACTCGCGGCCAGGTGGTGGATGTGGCGAATGGCTATGCGCGCAATTTTCTTCTGCCGCGAAATCTCGGCATCGAAGCTACGCCCGGCAATCTGAAGCGGCTCGAAAAAATGCGCGCCACCTTCGCGAAGAAGGAAGCCACTGAAAAAGAAGCTGCGCAGAAGCTCGCCGAGCTCCTTGCCGCTGTTTCACTTTCGCTCACGCGCAAGGCTGGCGAAAACGACCAGCTATTTGGCTCCGTGACAACGGGGGACATCGCCGACGCGCTTGCGCTTCAGGGTTTCCAGATCGAAAAGCGCAAAATCGTTCTCGCCGATGCGATCAAGGTAATCGGTGAATATCAGATTCCGATCAAACTGCATCGTGATATCACGAGTACGGTGAAGCTTACAGTTTCAAAAGAAGGATAAGCGGAATTCAGTTCGCCCGGCGCTGAGACAAAAGCCAAGTCGCGGCGTCGGAATTGGCAAACGCCGTATCCCACACGTTGTGGCCCACGCCCGGTACTTCGGTGTATTTCGGCGATCCCCCAGCTTGGCGTAGAGCTGCCACCCATTTGCGGGCTCGTTCGACGCTTACGACGGGATCAGCTTCACCCTGAAAAATCCACACAGGCACTCTTGCATCAGCCGCAACTTCATCGTCAAAGCCGTCTGAGCAGAGAACAATTGCGGCCGCAAAACGGCCGCGCGCCAGCGCCAGCGCCGCCCACACACCTTCCCCGCCCATCGACTGCCCTGCGATGTATTCGCGGTCACGATCGATTGAATACTCCTTCTCAATCGCGTCGAGAATTTCGAAAGCCACGCGTAGCGAGACCGGCATTCCTGTATTCACGTGAGGGCGCGACCAGGTTTTTGTATTTTCCACCTGCGGCGCCAGTACGAACACAGGGTCTTTCGTTTGAATTTCCGGCGTAGTCCAAACGTGCGTGCCAAGAAAATTTCCAGCTAAAATTTGCAGGAGATTATCCGAGCCGCGCCCGTTCGCTCCGTGGAGCCACAGTACGATCGGATATTTCCTCGCCGCGCTGTAACCCGGCGGAACGAAAAGCCGGTATTGCATTATCTCGCCGCCGCCGCTGTGATAGCTGCGCGCAAGAAATCCGGCGGCGGGATTGGGCTGCTGCGTCTTAGCGTGAAGGCTCACAGAGGTCAATAAAAAGAGGAACGGTAGAAACAGGAATCGTTGAGCATTCATTCGACAAAAAACGAGGGTGGCTTCGTTGGCCATAGACATCGGGGTTTCAGCGCTTGTAATTACGCGCGTAGCCTGGAGGATCGATCCCCGTCGGCAGCCTTGGATCGTTGATCGGATTGCCGGCGGTTAGCTTTAGCGGTACGATACCGGCCCAAAGCGGTAACGCATAATCCACTTCGTCGTCTTTTGGCGGACCGCTGCGAACCTTGGCTGAGACTTCCTTCAGCGGCAGACTGAGGACGAGGGTCCCTTTCAACTCAGCATCCGTGGTTTCGCGCAGATCCTTCCACCGACCCGGCATCACCTGCTCGCTGAAAGCCGCCATCGCGGCCAGCTTCTCGTCACGCCCCTCCACTTGCGTCGCGCGTCCCAGGATCACCACGGAACGATAATTCATCGAGCTGTGAAACCCGGAACGCGCCATTACGATCCCGTCGATCAGCGTGACGGTGACGCAGACCTGCACGCCATCCGCTAGGGTGCGAAGCATGCGGCTCGCCGCCGAGCCGTGAATGTAGAGCGTATCGTTGACGCGTGCGAAGCCCGTGGGGATTACGTATGGTTGGCTTTCGACGACGAAGCCGACATGACAGATGAAAGCCTCGTCGAGAATTCCATACACGCTTTCGGAGTCATATTTTCCGCGGTCAGGAAGGCGACGCACCTTGGTGCGTTCGGTGGGCGTGAATTCGTTCATCGAACGAGGCTAGGCCTTCCTCCGACAGGCAGCAAGAGCCAATCTGGATGGTGCTTGCGGCAACGCGCGGTGCAGCGGTCCATATGAAATTTGCCGATTGTAACGACTGCGACGTACCTCTAAGATTGCAGCCTTGAATTGAGCGCAGGGGAAAGCGAATGGCAATTAGCCGAGAGCAAGCTCGCAAGGAACATACCGTCACAACGGGACACGAGCAGTTCAGCGAGACAATATACGGCGTCGTCTGCTCCGCATGCCACAACTACATTCTGATCGACCACACTAACGACCCGCGAAGTTGTCGCGAGCACGAAACCTGTCGCCAGGCCTATTCTTAACTTCTAGCTGTTGATGGTCTATTTTGCTGCGTGCCGAGCGCGAGCCAGCACGCTGTGCTTTCGTCCGTAGCCAAAATAGATTCCCATCCCGAGAATGAGCCAGACGATCAAGCGCAGCCATGTGCTCCAGGGCAGACTCGCCATCAAGGCGAATGAAATTCCCATTCCAAGTATCGGCGTCAACGGCACGAACGGCGCTTTGAATGGCCGCGGTAAATCCGGCCGCCGCACCCGCAGAATCCAAACGCCGGCACTGACAATCACGAATGCCAATAGAGTCCCGATCGAAGTGAGCTGGCCTAGAACATTGATCGGCAAGAGGCTCGCAAAAAGAGCGACACAGAAGCCCACTACAATGGACGAAATCCAAGGTGTTCGAAACCTTGGATGAATTCGGCCAGCCCACTCAGGAAGCAAGCCGTCGCGCGCCATAGAATAGAAAACACGCGACTGACCCAAGAGCATCACGAGCATTGTGGTCGTCAGGCCGGCAAAGGTGCCCAGCATCACGACGATGCTGCCCCAGCGCACGCCGGTAGCTTCGATTCCCACGGCGACGGGCGCAGCCGTGTTCAGGAGTTTGTAGTTCACCACGCCGGTAAGCATCGCGCCCAACCCGATGTACAGAATCGTGCAGATAACGAGCGAGCCCAGAATCCCTATCGGCATATCGCGTTCAGGATTCTTCGCTTCCTGTGCCGCCGTGGAAACCGCGTCAAATCCGATATAGGCGAAGAAAATCACGCCTGCGCCGCGCGCAACGCCCGACCACCCGAACGAACCGAATTGTCCTTGGTTGGGCGGGATAAATGGATGCCAGTTGGACGCAGCAGTGGATGGATGGCGCAAAAGATATGCGGCGACGACCGCGATGAACGTGAGCACAGTGGCAACTTTCACGAGCACAATTGCTGAATTGAAATTGGCCGACTCGCGAATACCGAACACGAGAATCGCTGTGATGATTGCAATCACCAGGTAGGCAGGCAAATCTATGATTCCGCGTGCATGCGGAAGGGTGAGTGGATCGATTCCGGCTTGCTGGAGGGCTGGCCCGATTGTCGCGAGTCGGACCCAGATACCCTGGTAAAACACGAGGGTCATTCCGGGAGGCGCGGTCAGCGCCGGCGGAATCTCAATTCCAAAACTTTGAAACAGCGCGACGAGGTTGCCGCTCCATCCCGCTGCAACGGTCGCTGCTCCGAACGCGTATTCGATGACCAGGTCCCAGCCGATGATCCAAGCGAAAATTTCGCCGAGGGTTGCGTAGGCATACGTATACGCTGACCCGGCAATCGGAATCAGCGACGCAAACTCCGCGTAACACAGGCCCGCAAACACGCAGCCGATACCCGCGAGCATGAACGACAGAATAATTGCGGGCCCTGTGAAGTTTGCCGCCACCGTTCCGGTCAAAACGAATATGCCGGCACCGATGATCGCGCCGATTCCGAGCGTAACCAGATTTACGGGTCCGAGAACGCGTCGCAGGCCACCTTCGCGTTCTTCTCCTGCCTCGCGCATCAACGAGTCGAGTGGCTTCGTCGCTAGCATCTCGGACATTTCAGTCGTTGTCCTCACTTATGACGCGGCCAAGCCGCGCCGACCAGCGCGCAGGATGCTTGGTTAAGAATGGCGCGTATTGTAGCCAATTTGGCCGGTACTCGAAGCAAAATCGTAGATCCGCGTCTCTACGATCAAGCCATCCGGCGTTGGCGTTATAGGAGGCAAAATATTTCGAAAATGGAACTAGTCCAAGGCGACTAAAGTAGAATTGCAGGCATCCGAAGAGAAAGGCAACATTTCCTAGGGTTCTGCAGGAGCAGTACGATGGTCAAGGGGCGAATCGTTTTTGCGGTCGTTCTTGCAGCCTCTCTCTGGTGTGCCCGTACCGGCTCGGCGCAAGCGCAGGAACCCGCAACCATCCCTGCATCCCCGGTTGAGCCCGATCCCGTCTTGACCCACAGGTCAGACGCTCAGCCCAAAGCGCCACTACCACAAACCGTCTCACTCACAGTCCCCAAAGGCACTCCCCTGCAAGTAGTGCTCGACAAGGAAGTGAAAATCAACAAAGTAGGCCAGCCGATTCATGGCCGTACCGCGGAACCGGTTTATGCCTTTGACAAGCTGGTAGTTCCTGTCGGCTGCGAGGTCACGGGGAGAATCACGGAAATCCATGGCGTCTCGAACGGAAAGCGCACGCTCGAAGCGCTTGACGCGGATTTCACGCCTGCACGAAAAATAGACGTCGAATTCGACACGATTTTGCGCCCAGATGGAACGCAAATCCCGATTCAGACCGTCGTCACTCCCGGCTCGGGCCAAGTGATCGAATTCGTCACCGCCGCCGACCAGGATCAAAAAAAATCGGTCAAGGATGTCGCGTCCGAGAAGAGCAAAGAAGCCAAAGCGGAAGCGAAGCGCGAATGGGACGACGCAATGGCTCAGGTGGAAACGCCAGGGAAGGTTCACCGCATCAAGCGCTATGCAATTGCCCAGCTGCCCATCCATCCGCAATATATCGAGGCTGGAACAGTGTATTTCGCCGAATTGCAGAGTTCCCTCGAATTCGGAACCGAGCCGCTCACTCCGGAGATGGCCAAGTCCATCGGCAGCCCGCCACCGGCTGGAAGCTCGGTTCGCACGCGGCTTGTGACGCCGCTTAGTTCGGCCACCGCCACCAAGGGCGAGGAAGTGGACGCGGTCCTCTCACAGCCCTTGTTCGATGGAGACCACCTCATCCTTCCGCAGGGAAGCCGTATGAAAGGCTCTGTGGTGCAGGTGCAGCCTGCGCGCTACATGAGCCGCAATGGCCAGCTCCGAGTGGTTTTTCACGAGCTTGTGCCGCCGGACGGACTCGAACAGAAAATTGAAGCAAGCCTCGAAGGCGTGCAATCGGGCAAAGGGCAGGATCTGAAGCTGGATTCGGAAGGCGGTGCCGAGGCCCAGACGCCGAAGATTCGTTATCTTCAAGTAGCCATCGCGGTTGGCCTCGCGGCTGCTTCGTCCGGAGACGATGGCCTGAATCGCGTGGAAGGCGGCGCGGGGGGCTTCAAACTGGTGGGAATGGTGCTCGGGGCAGCCGTTCGCTCTCAGCCGCTTGGGATGGCGATGGGAGCAGTGGGCGCAAGCCGATCTATCTACGTTCATTTCCTTGCGCGCGGCCGCGATGTCGTCTTCCCAAAGAACACGGCCATGGAAATCGGCATTGGAGCCCGTCAGGAGCCACCCCCACCCGCCACGCCTTCGGTTCCGGGGGTAGTGCCGCAGTGATGCTTCGCCAAGGCCCACCGGCGCGCTGACATTAAAAAAGGCGCCACTCTTCGTTGACGCAATTACGAACGCCCCGTATAATTGGGGTTTCCCAATAGCTTCCGGAGGCAGCATGTACGCTGTAATTCGTAGTGGAGGAAAGCAATACCGCGTCGCGCCGGGCGAGACAGTTGAGGTGGAGCGTCTGGAAGGCAAAGTGGGCGGCAAGGTGACGTTTGACAACGTCATCGCCGTCAGCAACGACGACAAGAAATTGATTTCGGGCGGCGACATCGCCAAAGCCAAAGTGGTCGGAAAGATCGTTTCTCAGGGCCGCGCGAAGAAAGTGAAAGTGTTGAAGTACAAGACGGGCGGCCAATACAAAATTCAGACCGGCCATCGCCAGAATTACACGGCCGTTGAAGTAAGCGACATCCAACTCGCATAGAGGAATTTCATGGCACACAAAAAAGGTGGCGGGTCATCTACTAACGGACGCGACTCCCACGGACAGCGGCTCGGCGTCAAACGTTTCGGCGGTCAAATGGTGACCGGTGGCAGCATCCTCATCCGCCAGCGCGGCACTCGCTACAAAGCGGGCAAGAATGTCGGCCGTGCCAAAGATGATAGCTTGTTCGCGCTGATTGACGGCGTCGTCCGCTTCGAAGACAAGGGCGGCATGGGACGTTACATCAGCGTGCTCACTGCGGAAGAAGCAACTGCGCTGAAGAAGAAGACGGCTGAGTCTGCACCCGCGGCCGCCAATTAATCCAACCGTATGCGAAATGCGCGCCTCGACGAATCGGGGCGCGTATTTTTGTTTTAGCTTTCCATCCTGGCGTATGCTCTCTCTCCGAGCTGCCCTTCTAAGCGAAATTAGGCGAGCAATCCGTGTTTGCTGACGAAGCGAAAATCATGGTGAAGGCCGGCGACGGCGGCAACGGCTGCCTCGCGTTTCGCAGGGAGAAGTACGTCCCGCGCGGCGGCCCATCGGGCGGCGATGGCGGACACGGCGGCGATATTTACATCGAAGCGAACCCGCACGACAACACGCTCCTTCGCTACCGTTACAATCGCGAATTTAAAGCTGGACGCGGTGGCCATGGGGAAGGTTCTGATTGCCACGGCGCGTCGGCCGACGAAATGGTCCTGAAGGTTCCCGTTGGCACTGTCGTCTACGATTCCGAAACCGGCGAACAGCTGTTCGATTTCACGCAAGCTGGCCAACGATTTCTGGCGGCGCGCGGCGGACGCGGGGGCCGTGGCAACGGCAATCCCAAGTTCGTTCGACCGTGGCACCAAGCGCCGCGCGAACATGAAGACGGACATCCCGGCCAGGAACGTCACCTTCGTCTCGAATTGAAGTTGCTCGCGGACGTCGGCCTCGTTGGCTTCCCGAACGCTGGTAAGTCCACATTGATCTCGCGCATTTCGGCGGCACGTCCGAAGATTGCTGCGTATCCGTTTACGACGCTTGAGCCGCACCTGGGCGTCGTCTCCGCCGATCCCGACGCTGGACCGGGCGCCGGCCGCACCTTCGTCGTCGCCGATCTGCCTGGACTTATCGAGGGGGCCCATGACGGCGCCGGGCTGGGCACTCGCTTCCTGAAGCACATTGAACGCACGCGCCTAATCGCGCATCTCGTGGACACGAGCGATGCGAACGACCGCGATCCTGTGCGCGATTTCGAAATCATCGGGCACGAACTCGC
>DATNKB010000109.1:0-2911 GCA_035603595.1 Candidatus Dormiibacterota bacterium | reverse complement strand
GCTGCTGTTTCGCCACTTGCTGCTGTTGTCGCTGTTGCTGTTTCTGCTCGTCTTGCTGCTGTTTTGTTACCTGTTTCTGCTGATCCTGGCGCTCCCGATTCGGCTGTTCCGATTGCTTCGGCTGCTCGCCTTGCTGCCTCGCAGACTGCTTCTCCTGTTTCTGGTCATTCTTCTGTTCTTGTTTCTGTTCTCCCTGTTGCTGTTTGGCTGACTGCTGGTCCTGCTTTTGCTGCGTTTTCGGCTTTTCAGCCGGCTTCTGTTCTTCCTGTTTAGGTTTTTCCTTTTCTTGTTCCTGCTGCGGATACGCGGTGCCCGCGAGTACGAATGAGAGTGCCGCGGCGCCTATGATGTATTTGAGTTTCATTGCCACCTCCACTTGCTTATGGGACGTGCACCTATGCGACCAATCGATTGCGGTATGGAATCAATGAGATGCAACCCGCGCGGGAGCGCATAGTACGCGTAATTTCTCCGTAAGTCGCGCAGAATCAAGGTACAGCGCTCGCATTACGGGTTAGCCTGTAGGCTCGAATCTGTGCTGTATCGAAAGGATCTGGCTTTGGATTTATCGGGCGCTGGCGGCTCTGGCGCGGTGAAGATTTTCGAAAAAATTGCCTTTGGATGCAACCCGGTGCGTCGCGCCGTATGTAAGCATTCGTGGGGCTTCCACTGCAACGAGCCGGTTTACCTTCTCGAGAGCTGCGCTCCGCTCCCATTGCTGTAGGACGTCCACCTTGGCCACGATCGCAGACGCGGCATGGATCGCTTCGGCTGCGGTGAGTGCGAAATGGAGACCCAGATTTACGGCGTCCTGTGCCACGCGATGATCAAGCGCGATTTTTTTCAGCCACGGCCAGTGAAACATTCCCTGCAAGTCTTCCACTTCATCGTTCGAAAGAGGCCGCGGCCCGGTGGTCTCCATTCGCAGCGGTTTGATCACCTCAGTGACGGTAAATGAGGACGTGTAGAGAGCTACTTTGCCATCGCGCGCGTGGCGGAGAATGTCTTCGCAGATCGCCCTTCTTTCAGATTCGTGTCTTCGAAGGAAGCACAGAAAGACAGATGTGTCCCAATAGATCGCCCGCTGTTTACTTGCCATATTTCGCACCTGAAATGTGGTCTCGATCGAGAGTTTTTCCTGCCATGGGAATGCGGCCCGACATACGAGGGATGTTTGGCAGATTCTGCTCGTCCGGGCACGGTTCAATTCCTGACACGCGCATGTGCATTGGCTCACCCAGATAATTGGATTTTAGATTGCCGAACACCACCACGCGCTTGCCCAAATTCTCTTTGGCCTGGCCGGTGAACTGGTCTCGCTTAAAGCGACACATCACGGGACGTCCTGTGATTTCGCTTCGCACGCTGAAGCGGCCGTTCTTGCCCACTGAAATTGATTCGAGGATTCCAACGACGGAGCTGAGAGCTTCGAAATCGTTGTGCGTCATCCGTTCGATGCGCTCGATGAAGGACCACTGAATCAATTCTTCTTTCTCGTCGACGATCACGGCAATCTCATCCGTCAATGCGCGCTGTTCGGCAAGCGCCTTCAGTTCCTGCAGAGCGCTGTCCGTGAAACCGTGAGGGCGCTCATCCGTTGCGGATAGTTTGCGAATTCCGTTGAGCAAAGTTCTGCGGATCTCACACACCACGTCTTTGGGCGGTTTTCTCAAATGCCCCAGGAAAATCACCACCGCCGGACCGGATCTCTTGCACGCGCTGATTTCCCAATCGACGCTGCCCTTCGCCTCCCCGGAGAGTGCGATGTCGAGATTCTGAAGCAAGTTCCAGAATGCGCGCACCGCTACCAGGTAGCTGCCGGGCCGGAGCCAGCCATGACGTCCTTGCAAACGCAGCGAAATCGGTTCTAAAGACAAATGGTGCTCCCGCTTCCCTAGTGAGATTAAATTCGATTAGGCCGTTCTCACAGTCTGAATTCCATTGTTCCCGCTTATCTGCGCGCCTAGCACGTCCTGACGAATGCACCAATGTTAAAGCCCGCGCTATAAACCGACTGTGCCGAGGGCGGTGCTGCAACCAGATGCACTGCCTGCTGCAGCCGCGCCGGCTTGCAAGGCTTAGCCATGCACAGCATGGCGCCGAGGCGATGACCTGCGGAGTAATCGGAGGGCATCGCCGACTTCGTCATCAAAATCACCGGAATGTGCTGCAATCGCTGACTCGTTTTCACGATGGCGCACAGATCGTGTCCTGAAACTTCGCCGCCTTCCGCTTCGGCGATAATCACACTGGGAGTTTCGTTTTTTAGGATGTCGAGAGCTTGCTGGGTAGTGGAAACGAAGAGGACATGATAGCCGTCCTGGGTTAAGAGCGTCGTAGCGGCGCTGGCCATTCGCGGGTCGGACTCAACTCCCAACACGCGCACTTGGTTGGCGAAGGGCGATGAAAGTAGAGCGTGGTCACTCCCGTCCGGAATTCCATCCTGAAACTCAACTGCTACCGCATGGGTACAGTTTGCCAACAGAATCGTGCGAACAACCCTGGCTTTTCGAGGCGTGTTGATCGCTACCGGTGTGCTCCAAAATGGGCATATTACCTGCAGAGTCTGGCCGACCCAGTACCCGCCCATCGACGTTGCAACCAAGAGCCCATGGCGCGAAACATCGATCGTCTTTCCTACATCTTCGAACGCCTGCAGCGTGCCGCGACCGCCTTCCATACGAACGTGCAGTCCCATTTTCGTCCGCATCCGCCGACGCCGGTCTGGTTTGGCGGCGATGTGTTCCTCAGATTGGATTGCCAGAGTTGCGATGGCCCACCCCCCACTGCGAAAGTCTTCGTGCACCATTTGTAATATCGGCGGCTTGGGAGTTAATCCTTAGCAATTGCCCCGCCGAGCGCGGATCGAGAGCGTCTGCTTCAATAGCTAGGAAAACGCAGGATTTATTGT
>DATNKB010000108.1:0-26524 GCA_035603595.1 Candidatus Dormiibacterota bacterium | reverse complement strand
GACGAGGGTTTGTTTGCGCGAGCGATCGCCGTGATACATGGCGCGGACTTGCGGGATGGTCTGGTGGGATTCGTCGACGACGAGCAGAAAATCTGACGGCACATAGTCAAGAAGTGTCGGCGGAGCTTCGCCCGGCAGGCGCCCGGACATGTGGCGCGAATAGTTTTCGATACCGTGGCAATAGCCAATCGTGCGCATCATTTCGATGTCGAAGAGTGTGCGCTGCGTGATGCGTTGTGATTCCACGATTTTTCCCTGACGCGATAGCTCGGGCTTCCACCATTCGAGCTCTTCGTAAATTCCCTGGATGGCGCGCTCTTTTTGTTCGGAGGGCAGCACGTAGTGCGTCTTCGGATAGATGGGAATGCGCGAGATTTCGCCTTCGCGCGAACGGATTTCGCCGGTGAGCGGATCGATTTTACGGATGGCTTCGATCTGGCTGCCCCACAGTTCGACGCGGACGGCGAGATCGTCATAGGGCGGATAGATTTCGATCGTATCGCCGCGAACGCGGAAGGTGCCACGGCGGAGATCTTCGCCGCGTTCATACTGGATTTCGACGAGCTTGCGGAGAATCGCTTCGCGGGCGATGGAATTGCCTTTTTCGAGCATGAGCATCATGCCGTAATAAGCTTCAGGCGAGCCGATGCCATAGATGCAGGAGACGGAGGCGACGACGATGACGTCGCGGCGCTCGAAAAGCGAGCGAGTGGCGCTCATGCGGAGCTTGTCGAGCTCATCGTTGATGGTGGCTTCTTTTTCGATGTACGTGTCGCTGGCCGGAACGTAGGCTTCGGGCTGGTAGTAGTCGTAGTAGCTGACGAAATATTCGACCGCGTTCGTCGGGAAAAACGATCGGAATTCATGGTACAGCTGGGCAGCGAGAGTCTTGTTGTGCGCGAGCACGATTGTGGGGCGATTGATCTGCTCGATCAGCTTCGCGATGGTGAAAGTCTTACCGGAGCCGGTGACGCCGAGGAGCACCTGGTGGCGGTCGCCGTCATTCACACCTCGGACGAGTTGGGCGATGGCTTCGGGCTGGTCGCCGCGAGGCTCGTAGTCACTAGCTAGCTTAAATTTCATCGGCGAAGCTCTCTGCTCGCAAAATGCGAGGTACTGAAAACTTCTCATTATAGCGCAACTAAGAAATCTATGCAGGGCTTGAAATTGCGGACGGACTACAGCAAAAGCCCGCGACAGCTGAATCGCATTCCCGCTCATCACGCCGACGGCGACTGGGGGGCGCTGTGGTGACAACGTCATGGCGCATACGACAATGCGACGGCAACATTCTTAGCAACTTTGAACGACGTAAAATTAGTATCTGGGAATGGCTGAAAACGTTAATCAGATCTCGAACGCACGGTTTTATTGGGTTTGCTTCTGTTTTTTCGTATCCGGCGTGGCGGGGCTGATTTACCAAGTAGCCTGGACTAAATCCCTCGGGCTCGTCTTCGGCCACACGGTCTATGCAGTGGCGACGGTGTTAGCGGTGTTCATGGGCGGGCTGGCGGTGGGCAGCGCGGTGCTCGGGCGGTGGGGTGAGCGGCAAACGCGGCCGATCGTCGTGTACGGCTGGATTGAAATTCTCATCGGCATCACCGGCCTTCTTTCGCTGCCGGGACTGAGCGGCGTTCGCTCACTTTATCTCTTCGCCTACCACAACCTCGCTAATTCGACGCTGATGCTGGTGGGGCTTCGCCTCGTGGCGTCCTTTCTGGTGCTGTTCCTACCCACATTCTTGATGGGGGGAACGCTGCCCATTCTGGTGCGCGGCGTGACGCGGCATTCCACTGAGATGGGCGCGCGGCTGAGTCGCCTTTATTGGATCAATACCACCGGGGCAGTAGCAGGGGCGCTAATCGCAGGATTTTCATTGCTGCCTCAAATCGGCTTGCGCAAGACAACCGTGATTGCGGCGGCCCTAAATCTGGTGGCAGGAATTGTTTCGCTAAGAATCGGCGGTGCATGGCCCGCAGTGGCCGCGGCGGACAAGGATAAACCGCGGTCACCCCGCGTTGGCGCCGCGATTCCGCGGTTCCTGCTCGTCGGCTTTGCTTTCGTGGGGGCGACGGCGATGTCCTATGAAATCGCCTGGACACGGTTGCTGTCCGTGACGGTAAGCAGTTCCACGTACGCCTTCACACTGATGCTAGCGACGTTTCTTGCCGGCATTGCGCTGGGCAGCCGTTTGTTTGAATGGTGGGCGGCTAGAGGGCGCGAGGTATCCGAAGCGACTTTTGGGATGACGCAGACGTTGACCGGAGTGGCGGCGGTGCTGTTCCTGGCATTGTTCCAGCAAATGCCAACGATTTTGTGGGGTTTGGTAACGGCGACGCAAAAAACATTTGGAGGGCTGGTGTTCGCGCAGTTCGCTACGTGCGCTTTGGCCATGCTACCCACTGCGACCATGTTTGGTTTCAATTTTCCCGTGGTGACGATGTTGATTGCAAAGAGCGTGGGGAGCGAGGACCCAGACTCAAACGCGATAGGGCGAGCGTATGCGGCAAATACAGTTGGCGCCATTGTAGGGGCCATTATCGTCGGTTTCTGGCTGGTTCCGCGGCTGGGCGCTTTTCGCGTGGTGGCCTTTACTGCTGCGGGCAACCTGCTGCTTGCCGCATACTTCGCCATGCGCCGAGTTCCTCGACGAATGTTGGAGTTAGCGGGAACGCTAGCGCTTTCCATCATTGTGGTGGGAGCGGCGTGGTCCGGCACGCTTTATGACCCGGCAATCGCGAATTTCAGCATGATCACCAACCGCGCGATGTACCCGAAGACGCTGCGACTCGATGAAATTGTGAATCGCAGCGACCTGCTGTTCTCGGAGGATGGCTTGAATGCATCTGTCGCCGTCGTAAGAAGCGACAATTTTCTAGGGCTCAGGATCAACGGTAAGACGGATGCATCAACCGGAGATCAACTTACACAGATGATGCTGGGACATCTGGGTATGTTGGTGCATCCAGCTCCGAAGAAGATACTCATCATTGGCTTTGGAAGCGGCATGACGGCTTTTGCCGTAACACAATATCCTGAAGTGGAGCAGATCGATTGCGTCGAGATAGAACCAGCGGTAATACACGCGGCTTCGTATCTTGAGACGCTGAACCATGGCGTAGTTCGCAACCCACGGCTCCATCTTATTGTAGACGACGCGCGTAGCTTTCTTTTTACGACTCGGAATCAATATGACTTGATCATCTCCGAACCGTCGAATCCGTGGATCGCGGGGGTCGCTACGCTTTTTACAGATGAATTTTACCAACAGGCCCGTACACATCTGGCTCCCAACGGGCTGCTGATACAGTGGGTGCAGTCGTATGCGCTGTTCCCTGAGGACCTCCGGATGGTGATGGGAACGCTGGCGCATCAATTCGAGCAGGTGACGGTGTGGCGGGGCCTCCAGCTCGACATTATCCTCGTAGCCCAATCCAAGGCAGCCCCGCCGGTACCTTTGGACCGAATGAACCGTCTCTGGTCTGTGGGGACACTGCACGACCAGTATGCAGTTATGGGAATGGGCAGGCCAGAAAGCCTGCTTGCATTCCATTTGCTCGATGACGGTGACTTGCGCAAGCTTGCGGCGGATTCACCGCTCAACACCGATGATCTGACTCAGCTCGAATATCATGCCCCTCGCGCGATCTTCGCCGGCAGCGCAGGTTCGGACAACGAAAGGATGATCGCAGAGCGGCGATCGCGGCTCTTGTCTGCTTCCATCTCCATACCCGACGAAAGAGCGGCATACATTGCCGCCGCCGAAACTCTCGGAGCTCTGAACGACAGGGGGCACGAAGAGATATTTCTGGCCGCTCTCGACAAATACCCTCCGGCCGCCGACATCGAATTGCTCAGGGGAGACTGGCTAGCTGCCGTGGGCAGACTTGATGGCGCCCAGCAGGCATTTGCTAACGCGCGGCGACTAGAGCCATCTTCCTGGAACGCGACGCTGGGTCTGGGCGAAGTGATGCGTTTGAAGGGCGATTACGCCACCGCTGAACAGATGTTTCGCGAGGTGCTTGCCCACGATCCGAAATCCGTGCCGGCACTGTCGAGCTATGCGTTCCTCGAAAAAAGCCGGGGGAACTTCGAGGAGGCGATTGAATGGCAGACTAAACGAATTGCGGCCGGTGCAGAACGTTCGCCAAGTGCGATGGCTTTTCTCGCCGAGTTGTTGCTACGCGCAGGGGATAACCGCGGCACAGCCCACGTGTGCGTCGATATTTTGAATACCGATCCGTACAATCTAGACGCCCGCAGATTTTTGGCCGAGGCCTTGCGACGAGAGAAACGCTGGGATGACGCGCGCGGCCAGCTAGAAATCGTTGTGCGTTACTATCCCACGGCCGATCCTGCTGCGTACACCTCGCTTGCACAGTCATATCGGAATCTTGGCAGGCCGCAAGACGCAGAGTCGATCCTCCGCAAAGCCCAGAGGGTGTTTGAAGGAGACGCTTCGAAGCTTGCAGTGGTCTCGGCCAACTGATCTAAGTCCGAGAAACCTCTTGCACTGGGGCGCAACCGGGCTGGCTTTTTCTCAGGAAAACGCGGCGATAGGCTTGAGTAGGGGCTGAGAAATCGAAAAACTCGGTGGTGGCGAGGTGTGGTCTACAAAGCGGAGGACGTAAAGCTGCACCGCTTTTCGAAGCTGCAGTAGTGGATCTTCTCGGCGCAAACATTCAAGGGCGCAGTATCGCGGTGGACCCTTCGAACCCCGCACAGCGGAATTCTCAGGGCAAGAAGACGCTGACCCCGACATTCCCATCCTGAAGGAAGCAACAGGGGAATACGCGAAGCTGCAGTAAGCGTCTGCAGAAACCCCACGACGAGAGAGGCGCCCCGACCCCTGTGGCTTTCGGACTATGGCCTCGGGAGATCGAGAAGTGCGATATCGGAGAGGTCCTGCACGCGTTCGAGGATAACTTCACGGCCGTCAGGGGAGATGTCGAAGTCGCGAACGTCGAAGTCTTGAGTGAGGTTGGTCAACTGCCGCTCGGCGCCGGTGTCGAGGTTAATGAGCCAGAGATTTTTGTGTTGAATTTCTCCGCGCAGTAGCACGAGCGCGCGTCCTCCAGGCAGGAAAGCTATGTGCCGCGCGCCGCGAGTGAGCGTCAGCGGCGGCAGAACGTGGGCTGAAGCATCGGCTGCGACGGCCTTTACCGAAAATGTGGTGCCGATGTCGGGCCCCGAATAGACGACAAAGCGGCCGTCGGGCGCCCAGGCGGGATCAAGTGAATACTCCTCGACAAAAATGGACGGGGCGTGACCGTCGAGCGGTATATGGAAGAGGCGAGGGGTACCGTGATCGTTCGCAGCCGAGGTGATCGAATGGCCATCCGGCGCCCAGGCTGGATCGCCTTGCAGGTCGAGCGAATCGGCGACAACCCGCGCATTCGTGCCGTCGGCCTGCATCACGTACAGGAGCGACTGGCCGTGTTGCCGGACCGAGAATGCGACGTAGCGTCCATCGGAAGAGATGGCCGGGCCGCCCAAAATTTGCGCGCCTTGACCGCTCCACAATTCCGTGCCGGTTCCGCTGGCGATCTTCCAAATACTCTCGGTGGCGCCGGTGGCAGAAGCATACAGAAGATAATTTGGACCCAGGCGCGGAGAGAACCCCGTGCCGGTGGTGAGCACAACACGGGAGGGAGCCGAAACTTCGGTGGGTTTGTCCGCAATTTGCAGACGCCAGAGTGTTCGCTTCGGCCTTGCGAGCGTGACAACAAGACGGCGTCCGTCGGCGCTGCCTGCGAGTGACGTGTAACGATCAAGCCCAGAGGTGAGTCGATGGGGAATGCGGCGCTCGACATCCATGCTGTAAAGCCACGGCCCAGAGCCGTCGCGATCACTAGCGAGGTACAAGAGCGTCCGCCGGTCCAACAGGAGCGGATAAGTGACGAGCCCTGCGTGCGAAGTGATGCGCTGAGGGGATCCGCCGGCTGGAGTGATGCGCCAGACGTCCAATTTATCGGGGAGAGAACCCTGCACGAAGTAGATGAATTTTGAGTCCGGCGACCACAGCTGAAAATGAGCGTGGAGACCGGCAGGCGCGGTGAAGATGGGAGGGCGATCCGATAGGACGCTGCCGGCTGACACGAACATCGGATCTCCAGGGCCGGGTGTGTGGTATACGATCCGCGAGCCGTCATGGGACCAATCGAGTTCGGCGACACCTTCCAGGTATGGCCTCGGCTGTCCGCCGAGAGTTGGCACCGCCCAGACGCCGATGTTTCCACCCTGCGAATCATTTCGTTGGCGACCCCAAAAAGTGATCAACGATCCATCCGGCGAGAACGTCAGGTCGCGGAGCAGCGGATTGGCGATTTCCGGCGCCTGCCCGCGGGTCAAGTTGTGGAATTCTCCGGAACCGACTTGTGTAATCCAGACGTCCATCTGCCCGTCCCGGTCGGATAGAAACGCGATCAGCTGACCGTCGCGTGATACCGCGGCCGCTTCTTCTACTCCCTCGAAGTCCGTGACCGTCTGAAATCGCGCGTCGGCGATGGGGTTTCGCCAGAAGTATTCCGTCTTTTGAGACCAGATGGTTGCGCTGATCGCGAGCATAACTCCCACCGTTCCGAGCAGCACCGCAAGCCATAAATAGGGATGACGATTTTGATTCTGGCGCGCGGCTTCGCCGCCGGAAATTTCACTTACGCGAATGTCAGCTGGAACCGTGGCGGCGAGCGAGGCGGGATTTCCGTTCGAATTAGAAGTGCTCGGAGCTGGCGAGGAAACCAAGTCGCTAACCCCGTTGACCACCTCTACCGGCGCGATGAATCGGTACCCTAATTTTGGAAGCGTTTCGATGTAGCGGGGAGCGAGCGGCGAATCACCGAGGGTGGCGCGAATTTCTTTCACCGCTGTGTTCAGGCTGTGCTCAAAATCGACAAACGTCTCCGCCGACCAGAGCTCGTCGCGAAGCACTTCGCGGCTGACGACGTCACCGGCGCGGTTCAATAGCAGATTGAGGACTTGGAGCGGCTGCGGCCGGACCTTCAGTTTCAGGCCATGCTTGTAGAGTTCGCGGCTGCGGGGCCGCGATTCGTAGGGGCCGAATCGAAACACTTGGGCCGGTGTGTCCATTGGTGGACAGAAATGTTAGGCACATTCTGTCCCGTTTGAGCCCCAACAGCAAGTTAAAAGATGTGTAATCTTACGTTTGAGCCTTCACCTAGCCCTCATCATAACATCACCCACCCTGCATTGACCGCGAAGCCTGAAATCTGCGATTTGTAGCGCACAGGAAAAAGTTGGGGCCTGTGGTTTCCGATTCGCCGACAGCCTGAGCGTATGCGAGCCAGACCGCGGGCCTGAAATAAATCTCAAATCTGGAGGATCTCACATGCAAGGCAAAGGTTTGTTGTGGCCGGTACGCATCATTGCCGTCCTGGCGCTGGCACTACCTTTCGGCGCTTTGGCTCAAGGTCCAACGCCCGACCATTTGGGGGGCATCATCAACGACTATACCGCCGCAACAGGCGTCTCCGGCCCATGGGAAATGCACGGCACGTGGTCGTTGAAGATTGAGGGAAAATCCGGCAAAGCCGATTTCTCTGCCGTTATGACGATGGAACATCCCGATTCGTGGATTGCGCTGAACCCCGGTGTTCCCACTAAACCGAACATTGATAATCCGGCGGCACGGAGTCCTCATACTCACCACATTACGATGACGGATGCCATGATCAGTGACGACACGAGCGTCTGCCCTGCCGACAGCCCCTCCACCACAGTTCGTTTAGTGGTCATCGGCCAGCCCACCATTACCGGGAACGGAAGCGCCGCGCCATTTGAGGCTAAGGGGCCATCCACGCTGCAGGTCTGCATCACTGGAGGAACCGAGGTGGAGTTTTCGAACATAACCATGGCGTTTACGAATACGAGTCCTGCGATGGTCCATTTCGGAACACAGGCTATCCACGGCGTCGTTCGCAAGACGACACTCGAGCACGATCGAGATCGCTAGTAATGGTTTGTTGAGCGCTTCGGAACAAGGACGTCACGTCGCGTACGTGTGATGGTATCCGGTAGCTCGCTACTCAGCCCGACGACTGTGATTAACGAGCCGCTCCGCTACGGGAGCAGGATGATTTCGGTTCGAGTTTCGATTTTGCCTTTGTAGGTCATGCGGGAGCCGGTGTTGGTGCTGGTGATGGCGAAGTCTAAATCCTGCGAGCTGGATTGAGTGGAACGGAGCATTCGGCCGGTGGCTAGCGAGATGGAATCGAGGCTTTCGCCGGAGCCGGTCCAAGTCCCTGAAGTGCGCAGGCCGTTGTGACGGTAGTCATCAGGCGTATCGTCAGCGCGGGGGTTGTGGCTGCCGCGGCGGATGATTGTGAATTGCGTGAGGATCGTGGCGCAGGTCGGTGAGATTGCGCTCGGCGCTTTCGGTGCTGCTTCGGACCCCGGCACTGCATTCGTTTCTGATCCAACCAGCGGAATATTTTCAGGACAAACCTCGTTGCGCAAATAGCTGGCCTCGGTGTGCCAGAAGAGACGATCGAGGGGAACTCCGGTGAGTGGCTGTTCCCTGCTCCATTTCTGTCCTATCTCGATTCCCTGATGAGGAAATCCTACGCTTGAGGAAAGACCTGCCATCCAGGTGCGAACAGTCTGCGCGGCGGATGGATTCGAGAGCATGTCCTCGAGGCCTTTGATGTCGACGATCTTGCCGTCGGGTTCCAGTGTGAATTCCATGGAGCGGCCTTCGAGGCGATTGTATTGGTCGGCGAGCGAAGCGGAAGTGGGATCGTAAGCGTCACTTTCCGAGGTAGCAGAGGATTTTTCGTATGTGGCGCGGATGCGCATCGGGCCGGGCGCAGCATTCGATACGGGTGCGCGATTTGCTGAGCGCGCAGGCTTCGCTTCAGAGGCACTGGCTGAGCCAGAAGCTGCGGGCTGAACTTCGAGGACGTCCAGTCGAAGAATGATGCTGACGGACTGCTTCACCTGAGTCGCGCCTTCTGGATTGACGATAGGAGTTGTGGTCGTGCCGGCGCTTGTCATTTGGGATTCGATTTGGTAACGGAGCGAATCGCCGGGCCTGAATTGGGGAAGAAGGTGGACGCGCTGGTGATCGGAAGCGGCGAGAACTGGCAAAGCAAACAGGACGGCGGTTTGAATTGCGATACGGAAACTGAGCATGAGTCTTGGCGTCACGTGCGTCAGCGGCGACTGGAGGCTTGTTTCACGCGGGTGACTGCGGGCTCGGAAAGATCACCGCTAAGGCGGTAGGAGGGTGAGGGTGAATCAGACGCGCGGACGGCGCGGGGCAAGGCGGAATCGGAGAGCGCTGCGAACTTGAAATCGATATTGCGGCCGAAATCGACGGTGCCTTGGCCGGTGAAGCCTTCCGTCGGCCCCGACAGTCGGAGGCGTTGGAACTCGATTTTGCCGGAGTCGCACGTGAAGTCGGCTGAGGCGTCGCGAAACGTGGTGTGGCCCGGGCGAAAGGCGCCATCGGCGAAGGAAGTGGTCAGATCGATGTTCATTAGTTCGGCGCCTGTGATGCGCGACGTGCCTCGGCATTGCAGCGAGGAAATCAGATCAGAGCGCGAGGCTCCAGCAGAGGAGAGCGAGATTTTTCCCGAGGCGACCCCGGCAAAACGATCCGCGAGCGATGACGTGGCAGCGGTCAGGACATACAGATCCACAGCGGAGTAATCGAGATTCAAGCGGTAAGACGGGCTTGCGTCCAAATCCGCGCGAAGCGAGCCGGTGACGTCGCCTTTGGCAAGTTGCGCGCGAACATTTGAGAAGCTGAGGCGGCGGCCGTCGATTGTGGCGTCGGTTTGAACGTGGTGCAGCACGAAAGGCACGAGGGCGAATTGGTCGACGTTAATCTTGCCTGTGGCCAGAAGATTGTCGGGCTGAACGGCCGCGGGCGGGCGCGAGTTTAGAAATGGGAGGACGCGGTCGATAAAGCTCTGTCGCCAACGGGGATTCAGCCAGCGATCGCCGTCTGCTGCGGATAGGCGGTCGGCGGATAGCGCGAATTGCCATCGATCCTTTTGTTGTGGTTGTTCTGCACTCGGCTGTTCTTCGGGAACTTGGAGCGCTTGCATCGCGCCCGACTCGCGGCGGTCGAGCGAACCGGTCCAGTGCGCGCCGAATGCTTCGGCAGAAGTGAGAGCCACATGGCGCGCGGCGCCTTTCAGATCCACATGCGCGCGAATCTGCTCTACCGGCAGATTCAGAAAAGGAGCGCGGAGCGAATCACCGTTGGATCTTGTATTCGCATCGGCATTCGCCAGGGTATTGACCGAAGCGCCGAAGTCGAGCGAACCCGTGGGCGGTGATTTCCATGGATAGGGCGAGCCTTGCCATCTCAGATCGCCGCGGACAGGGCCCGTGAGATCCCAGCCGCGCGAGATGTCCCAACCTAAAAGGCTTACAGTTGAAATCAGATTGCCCACATCTGCGAGCCCACCGGAAATGTGAAGAGCGGAGGCAGCTTGAGCGGGCGAAATCGATCTGAGTCCCGGCGAGCCGTTCTTTACACTCAGGCCGATGGATCCTTGGGTCTCGACGCGAAGCGTGCCGCCAGCGGCGCCGAATGAAATAGTGGCCGGCGATATGAACGCGCCTTTGGAGTCGAAAAGAAGCGAGGCGGACGCGAGCCGCACAGGTACGGCCAACGTTTTCGCCGTCAGATCAGTTTCTCCAAACGAAAGTGTTCCCTCATCGATGCGAGGCGGCCAGCCGGCCACGCTTGCCTTGAGTTTTGCGAATCCCCGAACGGTGATTTCGTCAGAGATGCCGGAATGAAAGGCGCGCGCCCATGCGAGAAGATCGCTCGCGTCGATGGCTGAGGAAACGATTTGAAGAGTCGTTAGGGATGTGTCGCTTTCTGAATTCTTCGGAGTAATAAACCTAGGAGCAACTTGGTCAACGACAGAGGCTCGATTCCAACTGATCGCGCCGGTGGCATGGGCATTCGAACGAGGAGTCTCCAAGGTTGAATTGACGAAGTCGAAGCGGGCAAGTTCGGGATCGAGAATGCCCTTGGCAAGGAGGTTGAGGGAGGGATTGTCGGCTCGCAGAGGAAGATTCCAGCGATGAACCTGGCGGATTTCCGCGCGGCCCTCGAGGTTCCAATCCTGAGCCTGAGTGCTTGCTTTCAAGACGATGGCGAGATTTCCGCGAACTCCATAATCGGTGGCGCGAACGAGCCGCAGGGCATCGGAGAGAGAGGCGTCGGTCCACGCAAAATCAAGAGCGGCCGGACGGAGGCGCGATGAGGTGCCACCGACGCGTCCTGAAAGGTGGAGCATGCCGGCCTGTTGAAGAATCACAGCGGCGCGAGCGGGCGCGGCTTCGAGATCGAGGCGCCATTCGCCATTGCCTTCCGGTTCGACATAGCCGGTGACGCCGACGAGAGCAAAGGGAAGTTTTTCCTGGGAGCGCTTAAAGTTGATCCGGCCTGAATCCACATGGATGCGGCTGAAACGGAGCGCATTCGACCCGGTGAGGAATTTTGGTGCAGCTGCCGGCCGACTCCCGGAAGCCGCGGAAAACTGAGGCAGCCACTCAGCGACATTCCAATCTCCGTCCGGATTGCGGACTAGATTCAGACTCGGATGTCCGAGCCAGATGCCGCCAAATTCAAGACGGCCACGAAGCAGACTCCGCCATCGTAGGCTCATAGTGAGCGATTCGGCGCGAAGAAAGTATTCGTGTCCAAAACGCGGATCTTCACTGACGGTGACAGAGCGTGCTTCCAGCGTGGGGCGTCCCCACAAACTGAAGCGATAGCTGCCGACTTCCACGGAGCGGCCGAAGGCGGCGCCAAGGCGGGCAGTGATTCTGCGCTGCAGACTGGTGTGCCGGATTGCGAGCGAGATTGCGATGTTGGCGATCCAGAGCGCCGCCAGAAATAGCGCGATAATATTCGCCCAGCGGCGCCTTCGCGGACGCGCAACCGCGGCGGGTTCCACCGGCTTCACGCGAACAATCGTTTCAGTGAGAGTGTTTGACAAGGTCGGTTATTTTTCGATTTCGGCTTCTCACTACAATCGCATAACTCAGTCAACAAGAGAAGTTTCGTCAATGAGTTACGCGGGCACGGCGTGCCGTGCCCCTACTGAAAAATGCTAATGCACCCCGTGGAGCATGCGATTCCAGCGAGTGCGGCTGGGAAGATGGAGCAACGAATCTGCGAAGCGGCGAAATACGCCCGCGAGAGTGCGGTCGGTATAGTCTTCGGACGTAGCGGCCACCGACCAATAAATTATGAGTGGGCGGCCCATGATCGCGTCGCGATTGACGAAACCCCAGTAACGGCTGTCCCAACTACGGTCGCGATTATCTCCCATCACGAAATAACGATTCGGCGGGATTACAAGACTGCTGCGGTCGACATAGTCGAAAAGACGCGTAGCCCACTCAGGCCGTAAGCCACTTTCGATAAAATAGCGGCTAGTAGGAGGAAAGTCGTCGCCGAAGGAATCCGCGCCCAGGGGATCGTGGACGACGTAAGGCTCGTCGAGAGGCTCGCCATTGACATAGACGTGTTGATTGATGATTCGGAGCCGATCGCCCGGTAATCCGATGACTCGCTTCACATAGTGTGGATGATCGTCGTAGGGAAATTTGAAAACGATGATGTCGCCGCGGCGAACGGAACGGTAAGGAAGAAACTTTTCGTACCACGCGCCGCGCCCTTCGAAGACAAATTTGTTCACGAGGAGGTGATCGCCAACCAGCAGCGTGGGTTCCATGGACTGCGAAGGAATTTTGAAGGCCTGGACGATAAACGTGGTGCCGAAGAGGGCGAGAAGAATGGTGACAAGCAGCGATTCCACGTATTCGAGCACGGAGCTGTGCGCCGATTCGCGATGCCGGGCTACCGAAACCGGCTGCTCTGCTACTTCAAGCGCAGATGTTTCTGTGGACATCGTTCCCTTTAGCTCGACGTGGGACCTGATTCCAAACCAGCGAGAGCAATTTTCGCCGCGGCCTGTTCCGCCTCTTTTTTACTTCGGCCTTCGGAGTGGGCGAGCTTTTGCTGTGCGAGCCATACTTCCACTTCAAATGTTTTTTGATGCTCGGGGCCGAACTCGTTGCGCACGCGGTATTGAACGGCGCCGAGCCCGCGCTGTTGCAACCATTCCTGCAAGGCAGACTTGTGATCGGAGCGATCCAGGCCTCCAACCTCGCCACCGAGGGCGCTGTCGAGAAGCGTGTGGCGGAGGAAGAGGCGCGCGGCGGGGAGCCCGGCGTCGAGATAAATCGCACCGATGACAGCTTCGTATGCGTCGGCAAGCAGACGTTTTTTACCGCGGCCGCCGGTTTTTTCCTCGCCCGGACCGAGCCGCAAATAATCGCCCAATCGAAGCTGTTCTGCGGCCGAATGCAACGAGACAGCGCTCACCAGCCGCGCCAGTCCCTTGGAAAGCTTCCCGGCATCCCAGTCGGGGAACGCATGACAGAGCACTTCGCTGGCGATAAGGCCGAGAACGCGGTCGCCGAGAAATTCGAGCCGCTCATTATCTGAGGCAGCGTCGTTCTGGCGTCGCGAGCGATGGGTGAGCGCTTGCTCGAGGCGTTCGGGATGGGCAAAGCGATGACCGAGAATCGCTCCTAGTTCTTCGAGCTCTTCAGCGGTCATCGTTGGCCTCGGTTCGATTATTTAGGAGCAGCGGGCTGCGCGGCGGCCAGTTTCTGAGCTTCACCTTCGCGCTGCTTACAACGATCCTGCACTGCGCCGGGCATGGAAGCACACTGCTTGAATGCGTCAGCCGCTTCCGGGTAGCGTTTCAATTGACTCAGGCTGACTCCGAGAATGTAGAGGTCCACAGAGTCTGGCGATGTATCGAGTTTCACCGCTTGTCGCATCTCCTCGGCCGCCTTCTCGAATTGCTGCTGACGGAAGTAGACCAGCCCTAGACCGCTGTGCGCCTGTGCCAACGAGGCCTGCTTGGCTTTGGCAAATTGCTCGTCTGTGACGCCGTCAGGTTTGGGCATCGTCGCCAGTACTTCGATTGCGTGCTTCTCATAGGTTTCCGCTTTTGCCAAACGATGTTCGGCCTCGGGGTCGTTGGGATCGTAGTTGTGAGGAATCACCCAGCCGACGAGAACGAGTACGGTGACGTCATCCGGATTGCTGGCAAGGGCCTTGTCGCCGGCGGCGTACATCTTGTCGAGTTGTTGCTTCTGGAAGTAGGCAGTCGCCAAGCGGGCATATACTTTCTCCGCATAGCGGCCAGTGGGATATTTCTGGAGATACTGTTCACCCACTTGAATCTGCTGGTCAAAGGAATCCGGTTTCACATCTGTGAAAGCCTTATAAGCTTTTTCTTCTTCCGGATCCGCGGGTGCCTGCTGTGCAGGTTTTTGTTCCTGCTGTGCGGCCTTCGCTGGTGGGTTTGGCTGCTGCGATGACGGAGGCGGCGACTGTTGCTGTTGCCCGCCGGAACCGCCGTACTGCGCGTGCAGAATCGGGGCCGAGGCGAGAGCTGCCACAAGTGCGATGGCGGCAACTATAATCCCACTGTGATGTGACGGGAGCTTCATCGAATTTCCCCCTGTTGGATGGATGTCTCGGAGCGCTCGGAGCGAGCGATCTCAAGCCTGCCACTGCCTTCGTAAAGCTTATTTCTCATTTCCACTTCCGTTCGCGCGTGGATGCCCCTTGTATGGCTCCTCCACGCCGTTCTGCGCCGCGACGCGAGCGGACTCGGGCGCGCCTTCGACGGCCAGCGCACCCATGTATTCGTGAACCGCGGCTTCGCGCTCTCCCTCCAGATCGTGGATGCGCCCCAGGTACACATGCGACCAAGAGAGAATCGCGGGATCCGCAGCATCCTCCGGCTTTGACGCTGTGGTCGAAGCCGGCGGTGGCGAAACCAGCTGTGCGAAAAGCTGCTCCGCACGATCCGCGTTTCCGGCCATCACCGATGCGATTGCCAGACCATATTCCGCCTTCGGCAAGCCAGGATACTTTGCCAGAATACTCTCGAACGTTGCCGAGGCGGCTTTGGCGTCCTGTCGCGCGATCTCGCGGTCACCTTGCGCGAGCAAACGATCCAGCTCGGACGCCGACGCAGCGGAGTCAGATTCCTGCTTGGCAGGCGCGGGCGGAATTTCTGGCGAGAATGTCACGCTCTGCAGACGCTTTTGTTCCGCCGGAACGTCGATGGCCGCGATTAAGTCTGGGAAATAATACGTCATCGACGGCTCGCTTTTCTCAAATTTCTGCAGTCCCGCGACGAAAGGGCGCACGAGCACGAAACCGGTCTGATCGGCCTCATTCAAAGCAGAGTCAAGCTGAGCAGGCGGGAGACGGCGGAGACGAAGTTCGACGCTCTTGATGAGGCATTCGTCCGTGAAGGCTACAAAATCATTGCGATATTCTTCAGGCAATCGCGGAGCTCGAGCGGCGACAAGCAACAAGGCACGCTTCGAATCCACTTGTTTGCGATACTGCAGCGGCAGCGGATCCAGCACGAAGTGAAGGTATGCGTGTTGTATCTGTTCGGTGGGAATTCGCGCGGTTGTGCCTACCACAATCGAATAGTGACTGCCGCTGTTGCGAAAATTCGTGCGAGCGCCGACAAGCGGCTCTACATACACAGTAAACGTGCGGTCGTAGATCGGCTTGAGAATCTCGCGCAAGTAGGAATTCGTGGTGAACATGATTTTGCGCATGGGCGGACCGTAGGCGCCAGCCGCGCGTTCGTACTCCGGCTGAACTTTCGCCCACTGCAGATCGAGGCGTGCCTCCTGATAAAAGGCTGCGAGAATTTCCCGAAAACTCTCAATCGTGAGCACGTCTGGCGGGAGCAAATCATGATTCAGTTGAAAATCGAAACGAGGCGGTGGTCCCACAACAAGCGAGAACGTGATGTAACGCGATAGCGTTTCGCCGGGGTCGCCGAGCAGATGATCGCGATAGAACTGGCGCAGGGCTTCCGTCGCCGGTCCCTCCATTTTGAGCATGGCCTCGCGCAGCGCGAGACGCGAAGGCATCTCTGAAAGCGTGCTTTCATCGGCAGCAAAGCCGGCGGCGTCCAGAGCACACATCGTGGCGAACAGAGCCTGGTCGGGCTCGACGAAGATGCCGCTGTAATTGTCCGGTGGTTTTTCCTGATGTGCTTGCTCGCGCTGTGCTGCGATGCAAGTGGAGACAGCCACGAGTAAAGCGGCGATGATCGCTGCGAGTTTCAAGCTCAACTGCGCGAACTTTTGAATCAGCGGACTCCTGAATTGACCGAATACATTCGCCGGGCAGGCCTCAAACGACAGGAACTGCAATCCCCTGGGTGCACCTGCGCTTCCACATAAACTTTAATCGGCGAGTTTCTAGGAGTCAAGAAAACGAAAGGGCGCAGAAAACCACAGAGAATACAAGAAAGAATCCTTCGAACCGGTACTCGCCTTAGCCGCGAACCCGGACGGTGCTGAAATTCAGCACCACGCGGCCACCATCGCGGGGAAGGCCGAAGTTCGTTTGCGGACGGAAGCGCGAAAACATCATGATCTGATCGAGCTGCCGCTGAGAGGCATCGTCGCTTGGGCCGGAGAGAATCTTGTAGGACACAACTTGGCCCTGTGCGTTGAGTGTGGCCTCGACGAGCAACAGACCCGAGCCCGGGCGATCGTCCGTTGCGATGACGACGGGAACCGGAAATGGAGCAAGACTCTCGAGACGCGCAGGCTGGACAAGATTCAGAGGCAGGTCGTTGGGCACCACCCCGCCCATCGGTACGCCAACCAGAATATTCTGTACGAGAAGCGCAAATACCACGAGGGCCGTGACGACTCCACCGGTAGCGGGGACAGCGAGCGGTCCCAGAACATCTTCAAACACCATTACGCCGCGGGCCCACAATCGCCGCACAGCTTGCCAAGGAGAACCTACCTTGGCGGCGCTTAGACGAATGGACGTGGCCAGATTCGCGGGCGGCCGGACAGGCTCTACGCGCGCCAGGGCAACCACAAGACGGCGGTAGCTTTCGAGCAAGTTCCGGCAGGTATCGCAAGACTCAACGTGCTGGCGCACGCGAGCATGTTCGCGAGCAGCAATTGCTCCATCAAGATAACCGGGCAAAAAGCGCTGGGCACTTTTGCAGTTCATCTTTCCCACCCATTGATCGGCTGCGAGCCGAACGACGCGAGCGAGGGTTCTTTTTCAGTTTGACGTGCGGCAACAACGGGATCGAGAATTTCCTTCAGCATCCGCCTTCCGCGAAGGATGCGCGACTTTACGGTTCCCACCGAGACTTCAAGCACTTCCGCCACCTCTTCGTAAGAAAGCCCCTCGAGATCCCGCAAAATCACCGCGCTACGGAACAGCGCCGGCACCTGCGCGAGAGCCGCACGAACTGCTTGTTGCGTTTCCTGGCTAGCGAGCCGCTCATATGGAGTGGCTTCGCTATCCTTCAGATCGAGCGCGAGGCTTCTTCCCTCTTCCTCGGCATCGATCGAAACCTGCTGCCGGTGATGCCGCCAGCACCAGCGGCGATGATTCAGGGCCTGGCGCACCGAGATGCGATAAAGCCAGGTCTTCAGCGAGCTTCCCTGGCGGAAACCGCGAATCCCGCGAAACGCGCGCAAGAAAACTTCCTGGGTCACATCAGCAGCGTCAGCGCGGTCCGGCAAAATTCCGTACACCAGATTGAACACGCCCGCGTGGTAGTACGTGACCAGGTAATCGAAAGCCGCGTCTGACCCTGCTTGCAACTCGTGCACAAGGCCAGCTTCGTCGCGGCCCCACGATAGAGATTGTGCCAGGTCGGACATGCGTTCGGCCCTTGCTCCTTAGCAGCGCGTGTCCCTTGGGTTAATTGGACACCAAATCGCGCCTGTTGTTACTAGGATAGCAGAATATTGCTGTTTGGTTATCCGCCGAAGGTACTAGGATGGGATTGCAAAAGCTTGTCATCTGACACTCGCTCGGAGTCCCTCCCGGTAGGTTACTTGATGTTCGGTCTTGCTGGTGGCGTGTCCCATAATCGGACGGCGGTGCCTTTCTGCCAGCATCTGAGTACAGCTAACCCTTATACCCGCATTCGCTTACGGGAGGCTCCCGTCTGGGCCGGGACATGCTTTGAATCATTCTAAACAGTGCCTGGAGGTGGTGATGACCTCGTTCTGGCAAGACGTTCGCTACAGCGCGCGAATGATAGCCAAGGCCCCGGGCTATGCAACGATTGCCATCCTGACGCTCGCGCTCGGAATTGGCGCTAACACCACGATTTTCTCCTGGATCAATTCTGCATTGCTGAATCCAGTCCCAGGACTTACCAACCCGAGTGAAGTGGTAGCGATGTCGGGAAGCAAGCCTGGGGAAACTCCGCTCGGGTTTACATATCCTGATGTCGAAGCGATGCGCGACGGCCAGCACAGTCTTACAGGCATCGCGGCATGCAACTTCGCTCAGATGAACCTCACCGGGAAGGGCAAACCGGAGCGCGTGTGGGGCATGGTGGCATCTGCGAACTATTTCGATGTGCTCGGCGTGCAGCCCATACTCGGGCGCACATTCATGCCAGCGGAAGATGAAAAGCCGGGAGGAGCACCTGTCGCGGTAATCAGCTATCGGCTCTGGCAAACGCATTTCGGCGCGAATCCTGACGTCATCGGCCAGTCAATTGAAATCAACAAGCATCCCTACACCATCGTGGGCGTGACGCCGGCAGTGTTTCAGGGGAGTCAAACGGGAGTGCGTACCGAGATTTGGATTCCCATCATGATGGAAGCAGATGTGCTACCGCTAGGCGACATCCTTCACGACCATCATTATTTCGTGTGGATCGTGTTCGGACGGCTGAAGCCGGGAGTCACACTGGAGCAGGCGCAAGCGGAACTGACGCTGCAAATCAAATCCGAAGTGAAGAATTATCCGGAAGAACACAAGGGGCACGACAGCGTGACGGTTTATCCGCTGTGGCGGAATCCATTTGGCCTGAATCTTTTTCTCGCCACACTACTCCCAATACTCATGACTATTGCGGGCTTGGTGCTGCTGCTGGCGTGTGCGAACGTCGCCAATCTGATGCTGGTTCGGTCTGTAGGACGGCGGCGCGAAATCGCCATTCGTATGTCGCTGGGCGCGAGCCGATGGCGGCTTGTGCAACAACTGCTGGTGGAAAGCCTGATGCTGGCGCTGGCCGGTGGCGCCATCGCGTTGCTGATCACAACCTGGACTTCAGGCACATTGATGAAATTCCTACCGACGACGGATTTTCCGCTCGCGCTCGTTGTCCAGGCTGACCGCACGGTATTGATCGCCACGTTCGCGATTTCAGTGCTCACCGGAGTGATCTTTGGAATTTTGCCCGCGCTCCGCGCATCGAGCCTGGCGCCCGTTGCGGTGTTGAAGGAAGACACGGGCAGCGCTTCGGGCAGCCTGAAAAAGGCCCGCCTGGCAAGCGGGCTGGTGGTAGCGCAAATTTCGCTGTCGCTGCTGCTGCTGATCTGCGCGGGACTTTTCATCCGCAGCTTTCTGAGAGCGCAATTAATTAATTTGGGATTTAATCCGCATAATGTATTCACCGCTTCCTACGATCTGTTTACCGCAGGATATTCGGACGCCAGCGGCGCGGAATTCGACCGGCAGCTTCAGGCGAAACTCGAGACGCTGCCAGGCGTACAATCGGTGGCCCTCTCAAACCGCGTCCCGGGGTTTTCGTCGGGCTCGACGGCCGTGAAGCCGGAAGGCTACGTGGCGCAGGCGAATGAACTGATGGAGATACCGGACGCCATCATCACGCCGAACTATTTCCACACCATGCAGATTCCGCTGGTCGAGGGGCGCGACTTCACACCACAGGACACAAATAGTTCGCAGCGCGTTGTGATCGTCAACGAATCATTTGTGAATCGCTACTGGCCGAACCAGCAAGGCCTCGGCAAGCAACTCAACTCGGACTTGACGCACGAATGGTTCACGGTAGTCGGTGTGGCGCACGATAGCAAAATGACCGGACTGAGCGAAAAGTCAGCGCCATTCGTGTATCTGCCGTTGTACCAGGTCTATACGGCCAACTTGGTCATCCATTCGCGGGTTGCTGGAGATCCGTTCGCTTTCGCGAAGACGGTCGAGGGTGCGGTTCATCAACTGAACCCCGACGTGGTTTTGTTCCAAGTGACCTCGCTCGAAACCAGCGAGCAGTTTGCCAGCTTCCCTCAGCGCGTGGCGGGAATTTTTGTCGGCGCATTCGGGTTGCTCGCGCTGGTTCTCGCTGCGGTGGGAATTTACGGAGTCACAGCCTACACTACGCGCCAGCGTACACATGAAATCGGTGTCCGCATGGCATTGGGCGCGAGCAAAGACGATATCTTGCGGCTGGTCCTCGGCCACGGGTTGCGGTTGACGATCGCCGGTGTGGCGATCGGCTTGGCAGCGTCGCTCGCGCTGACACGCTATTTGAAAGGCGCGTTGCTCGGTGTAACGAGCACCGATGCCCTCACATTTCTTAGTGTAACGATGTTGCTTTGCGCCGTAGCGCTATTCGCCTGCTTTATTCCTACGCGCCGTGCCATGCGCGTTGACCCGATTGTGGCGCTACGCTACGAATAAGAAGCGAGCGGTGCGCTTCAAATCCAACCTTCAGTAATTGCTCAGTCTTGCGGCTTGCAACAGCCATCGAGTATAAAGATGCATGATCTTCAAGCAGTTCTATCTCAATTGCCTCGCCCACGCTTCGTATCTCATCGGTGACGAAGAGACGCGCACAGCTACCGTCGTCGATCCGCAACGGGACATCGAGCGATATCTGGAGTTCGCCGTTGAGAATAAGCTGCAAATCAAACACGTGATCTTGACTCATCTGCACGCGGATTTCATCGCGGGGCACTTGGAACTGCGCGACCGCGCGGGCGCAACAATTTACCTGGGCGCGAAAGCGCAAGCCGAATATCGCTTCACGCCGCTCGCAGAAGGAAGCGTCATCGAATTTGGGCGAGTGCGATTGAAGGCGCTCGAAACGCCAGGCCACACGCCCGAATCGATTTCGATGCTCGTCTACGACCTCGATCGCAGCAGCGTCGAACCGCACGCCGTGCTCACGGGCGATACATTATTCATCGGCGATGTGGGGAGGCCTGACCTACGCGCTTCACTCGGCTGGTCAGCCACCGATCTCGGCGGCTTGCTCTACGATTCCTTGCAATCCAAATTGCTTCCGCTGCCGGACGCGAGTCTCGTTTATCCGGCTCACGGCGCCGGGTCACTGTGCGGCAGGGCCATCAGCAAAGAAACGGTTTCAACAATCGGAGATCAGCGTCGGCTAAATTACGCCCTGCAGCCGATGAGCAAGAAAGCGTTCATCGAACTGGTGACCACCGATCAGCCTGAGGCTCCTCCTTATTTCGTCTACGATGCCGTGTTGAACAGCAAAGAACGGCCCACGCTGGATGAATCGCTGGAGCGCAATTTGAAACCGCTGGCTCTCGATGCGGTATTGGAGTTGCAAAAGGAAGGTGCGCAGATCCTCGATACGCGCGATGCCGATGAATTTGGAGCGGCTCATCTCGCCGGCAGCATCAACATCGGGCTTGGTGGCCAGTATGCAACGTGGGCCGGAACGATGCTCAATCACGAGCATCCGATCGTGATTGTTGCGGCTCCCGGCCGCGAGAATGAATCAGCCGTTCGGCTCGGGCGCATCGGCTTCGACAACGTGGCCGGCTACCTGCAGAACGGATTGCAAAGCCTTGAATTGCGCCCGGACCTGGTCGTCTTCATCGAACGCTTAAGTCCGCAATTCGCCGCTGACCTCTTTGCGTCAGACCAACCGCCACTTGCAATAGACGTCCGAGCACCGCGCGAACGTGAACAAAGACACATTGAAGGCAGCCTCAGTATGCCGCTCAATCATTTGGCGCGAGATCTGAAAGCCCTGCCAAGAGATCGCCCCTTGCTCGTTTACTGCGCGGGAGGCTACCGCTCGTCGATCGCCGCGAGCTTGCTCAAGGCTTGCGGATTTGATTCAGTCTGTGAAATTGCTGGTGGCCTCGCGGCGTGGGAATCAGCTAACCTGCCGGTTCAAAGCGCAAAAACATAGAGGTCGGGCGCATGCGTCCGCAGAGAGTTTGCTTAGACCTTCGCTACGATGAGAGGCTGGAGGCTGTTGGCTGGGAGGCCTGGACTCGAACCAGGATAATCAGATCCAGAATCTGCCGGCATCATCCTGAGCACATTGCACTTGCAGATTTTTAACGACTTAGCAGCGTTCACACCGTTCACTGCGTCCGCTCTATTCGCTGCGTAAGTAAAATGGGTAAAAGGTGACTTCGTGTTTCGCTGGCAAAGGAGAAATTGGGCTCGTCGGGAGAAGACGAAAACGAAGCCGCGGTTAAGCGAGATAATTAGCACATGAAGACCTTCTACGTCAGCATCAGCGATCTGTTTGCGTGGCTCACGGCAGACGAGCAACCTGATTGCCGCTTCGTTCTGGATTTCTCTGAGGGACGCGTGAACCGAGTCGCGGTCGCTCCCGTTCCCCCCGACAAACGCGGTATCTTCGTTTTTCCGGTTCGCCGAGGGCGGAGTGCTTTGGCGAATGTCGGACCACTGTGCGCCGCAGCTGAGAAGGTAGGCGTTCGATTGGTACCCACGCGTGTTTTGCGTGGGGAGAAAAGTAAAATCGAAACGGAGATTGGACGCCCGTGCGGAGATCTAGAGATAGTTGCTGCCGACTGTCAGGATGACGTCGCGGAAGTTGCGGGGCGTATTTCACACGCCGAATTCGAGAAGCTGAAGCCGGACGAGCAGGGAAAAAAAATAACGTATTGGCGCGAGTCCGCGCGCAAGGATGTCGCGTTCGAGTTCCTCTCACAGCACCGAATGCTGGACGATGCTACTTACGACGTGGCGTCCGCGGTCTACGAATACTGCGCTGGCTTGGACCGGCAGGAGACCTGCGTGCGCTTCAAAATCAGCGAGGATCAACTCTACCGCGCCGTCAACCGCATCGCCAGGATCGCCGAGAATCAATTCAGGCCGCTTGAACTCCGCCGCGAGTGGAATCCACCGCAGTTGGGGTTACGGATGCATCAGAGGTTTCTGCGCCAGCACAAAGGGCAATATGAGTATCCGCTTGGAAAAGACTACAAAAGCCGCGATTACGGTTCGTTTGAAGAGGAGCTAGCAGTGTATGAACGCGAAAGCAAAAGACCGCAGTTGCCGGAGCTCCGGAGCGCGGTTGACGAACTGATTGACAGCATCCCTGTTACCGTCGCCCGCGAACTTGCGGCACTCATTGACCTCGCCGTTACCGAGCGAATCGCCACGCAGAAAGTGGCCACAGACATTCAACCGCGATGGGATTGGGTCGGACGCCCCGCAGAGACGACGGAGGCACCGGACTATCGATGCAATTCACTGGTTGTGCGTCCAAAGGACGTTGCAGACTGGTTGAGGGCGAGCGGGCTCACGTCGGAGGAACTGGAGCTGGTCGGAGGGCTGAGGTCCGGGATTGTGGAACGTTTTCTGAGCGGCGAGCGCGTCTCCGTGGTTTGTCAGCGTCATTTGCTAATCGTGACGGCATCAATTGATGCCGTCATCGGTCCGAGAGGCGAAGAACTAGTGGCGGATGGCGAAGCGGACATCAAGATGATTGACGTGAGAACTCCCATCACGCAGCGGAGCGAAAACGCGTTCGAGAAATTCATCGAGCAGCGGAACGTCGCCCGGCGCGACGCGCTGGTTGACCTCGCTCAATTCGCTCGACAAGTAATGTTGTGGAGTGACTGTGATCGCCTGCTACAGGACGAGGCTTTGTTGCAACTTTCTGGCGAGTCAGCCAACGTTTCGCCTCCCGAAGCGAGATTCGCGGCTCACCACTGACCGGAATTTCCCACATCGCGTGATTCGAATCGAAGGCTTGAGACCCAATGGTCTCGGGCCTTTTCTTTTTTGCGGAGGACAAACTAATGCGTGTCGCAATCGATATTGAGCAGATCGCGGACTTCGTGGACCTAGTGCCGCTTTCGTCGGAGGAGTGGCGCGCGGTCGCCCGAGAACTGGGCAACCTCCGCTGCAAGGTCTGTGGGGCGCGCGAGCCGTTGGAAATCTTCTGGTCAGAGAGCAACGGCCTGCTGAATCCCATGCCGTTGCTTGACGCGGTGTGCCCCACACATTGCGAGCCAGGCCTTCTCAAAGCCGTTCCCCAAATCTGAGGAACGAAACCGCGGCGCAGCCATAAAATTAAGTCATCAGATGAAAACTGATTCGTTGAAGGAATCCATCTGAGGAATTCGAGTCACAAATAGTTTCTGCTATCTGAACTTTTCACGAGGGCGAATCGATTGATTCGCCTTTTTCATTTTAGGGAGAGTTAAGAATGGACGAAGAAATTCAACGACGCATGGATACTGCGCTGAAGAAGTTCCGTCAGCCGCACGCCGTTCTTTTTCCATTCATCGACGCGTGGGTTCAAACGCCACTCGGCGAAGGGAAGTTGCTCGCCGTATTCGCGGACGCGTGTGAGATCCAACCCAGCGGGACTCAGGCAAACGGTAAACCAAAGGGCACGTTTCGCGTTCCGCCCGAGGACATTAAACCGGTCAGTCGGGCCGCTGCCAAGGGGGCACGACGATGAAACCCAGTGACGGGCGCCGAGCTTGGGTCAAACTCTGGACCAACGATTGGCTCGAGGGCACGACGCGATACCAGATGACTGGCGCGCAGCGCGCCTTCTGGGTTGACTTGCTGGCGATGGCGGGTCGTTCGCGATTCGGCGGTGTCATCTGCGCTGGCAAAGATAACGACCAGTGGATCGGCTACCCGCTGCAGAAGTTCCAGGGATTGCTGAGCGAACCCATCGATGTGCTGGCGACGTTCAAATTATTCGAACGAACTGGGAAAATCACGCTTCATGTAACAGGTGAAGCTATCTCCGACGCCGAATCGCCCACGCAAGCGGGCAGACTCTACACGATCTTCATCACCAACTGGAACCGCTATCAGTCGGAATATCAACGGACTAAGAAGTATCGTGGAAAAAAAACTGACGTTGCTACACACGATGCTACGGAAGTGCTACACCCAAAGTCACAAGCGGGCTACGGTGAAGGTAGCACGACAGAAGTAGATGTAGATGTAGAAGTAGAGAGAGAGAAAGAAACAGAGCCAGAAAACACACTGCGGCAGAAGCGGCCGCAGAAGAGCACTTCCTCCGCCGCAGCTGCTGCGCGCGCTCGCTCTCCATCTACTTCTCGACGAATCGCAACATCCCGAGCAGTAGTCGAAGCCTTCAAGATATTCGACAAAAAGCAGAAACCATTCGGACCACCAGCCTTTCAGCAAATCTGGACCCAGCAGACTGAAACCTTGAACGGCAACCCTGATAAGTGGAGCGACTTCATGGAAGTAGTCGCAGAGGCCTGCCAAGAGGCGAATGTAAAAGTGCCTGGAAAGTTCTTCAGAATCAAACGCCACATCGAAGAACGTGAAGTCGACCATACATTCGGACAGTAACAGCCCTAGAAGGCCGGTTCAGGTTTACAGGTCTACAGAGCGCGAAAAGGCGTCCGCGCACGCACACGCGCGGCTCTTTTTTCTCTCGTGAACATTGAGTTTTTCGAAGCAACGGTAGTGCAGGTTTTTGACACTCGGGCGGCCATCTCGGTCGCCCGTTTCTATTTGGGAGAACGCAGATGGCCGACGTGGTTGAAGCGATCACCGTGAAGGAAGCAGCGGCAATACTGCATTCGACGCGCTCGCACGTGTTCTGGTTGATTCACACGGGCCGACTCGCGTTCAAGCGGGTGGGCAAGCGATTCGTGGTTCAGCGTTCTGAGGTCGAGCGAATGGCCGCGAGCGGGTGGCAGAGGGTTGGCGTCTTTGACGGTCGCAAGTTAAAGACTGGGTAAAAGGCGCGCGCAAATCGACGCAACTGCTACGAAACACACAGAGGGCAATCAGATGCGAGATGCGATGACCCGCGAAAACTCGCAAATTCTCACGGGAATCGATGCGTTCGCAAGATCATGCGAGAGCGGGCACAGGGCTCGCCTGAGCGTCCCCCAATGCGATACCCAGTACTTCTAGCGAGCAATAGCCGCTATCCCAGCCAAGCCGTAGATGGAGGTGAGCCATGACACAACCCAAGACGACGACGCGCGTAAGGCAGACTCAAAGACGCACCGACCCGTCAACGGGCGTCGTGGCAGTCATTGAGAAAACAACGTTCACACGTGGCAACAACGTCTCGGAAGAAGCGCGTCGCAATCGCACTGAAGCGGGTGCACGGAATCTCGCACGCTGGCGCGAGCGACAAAAGTCGAATCCGCCTGACAGGTCAACCGAGCAAGCGGTCAGTGCGTTCCGTGCGGCCTTTGCTCGCGATATAGGCGATGCGCCGACCGTCTCCGAGATCGTTCTCCTCGAGGGCGCCTGCGCAGCGTTCACTGCATTGCGCCTGTGCATCGGGAAACTGAAACGCCCGCGCAATTCGTTTGATGAAACGCTGCGATTGACGCACGAAATCGCGACGCTGCAAAAGCACCTGCTGAAGACGACAGCGACGTTGACTGAAATGCGCCACGCATCAGTCGCGCCGCCCACGAT
>DATNKB010000107.1:0-49782 GCA_035603595.1 Candidatus Dormiibacterota bacterium | reverse complement strand
GTCCATCTTGAGCCGCTCGGCCATCTCATTCATGGCCGATTCGGTGGCATAGAGTCCGGGGACTGCACCGGGCCCGCGCATGTCGGAAGTTGCGCCGATATTTCGCCTCGCGCGGCCGAAGCTCACGCGCAAATTGGGAACGCTGTAATGGTAGTCCGTGGCTTCGCCGCAGTTTTCGTGATAGGGGTCGGTCATCGACATGTCGTAGACGTAATCGTGCTGCAGCGACACGAGCTTGCCGTCGCGCGTCGTGCCCAAGCGAACCCGCTGCTGAGTGCGCGCCCGATGCCCGACGGACTGGAACATCATTTTGCGGCTAACGACCAGCTTTACCGGTTTGTCTAACTGGCGTGCCGCAGCGGCTGCAAGCGGGACATGCGACCAGGGATAGAGTTTGCCGCCGAATCCCGAGCCCAGGAATTTCGAAATCACACGAACGTTCTCTTGAGGCAAACCAAACATCTGCGCCAGCACGCTGCGCAGATTCACAACACCCTGCGTCGAGTCATACAAAGTCAGCATGGAACCGTTCCACACCGCCACGGTCGAGTGCAACTCGAGAGGATTGTGAGTTTCGGCGGGAGTGACGTACGTTTCGTCCAGCTTGACAGCCGCATTATCGAAGGCAGCGGCGGCGTCGCCCCGGTGGCTTTGTAATCGCTCCATCGGGCCGTAAGCAGTCAAAACCACGTCGGGATCATTGCCGGCTTCCAGGTGGGAGTCGACGTTGGGTGTTTCTTTGGAATAGGTCGCTCGCACGGCATCGGCGGCAGCCTTGGCGGCTTCGAACGTGTCCGCAACGGCCACCGCGATGTACTGTCCCCAGTAACGGATCGTGTCATCCTCGAACGGCGGCCGCCGCTCGAGGCAAATGCGATCGAATGCAGGCGCGGGAGTCGAGCGGAAGATACTCCCAATGTTCCCGCGATGAAACACGGCGCGTACGCCCGGCATCTTTTCAGCCGGGGCGGTATCCATCGTGAGCAATTTCCCATTCGCGATCGTCGCTTCTACGGGAACGGCGTAAAGCATCCCGGCGAACTGGAAATCAGAGGCGTACTTCGCCACTCCGGTGACTTTGCGCGGACCGTCTATGCGGAGGGTGTCGCGTGCGATGGGAGAAGAACTTGCCGGAGATTGCTGTGATGTCGTCACGGTAGCTCCTCGGAAATCAACTTGTGGTGACCATTCGCAGTGAATGCATCACGCAGCGTTTGGCCAGTTCGATCTTGAATTTGTTCTCCGTCTGCGGCTTCGCATGTCGCAGCGCCGCATCGGCGGCTTGACGGAACGTCCCTTCGTTTGCGGGATTGCCGGTCAGCGCAGCTTCGGCCTCGGGTGAGCGCCACGGTTTGGTTCCTACGCCACCAAGCGCGATGCGAGCGCGCGTAATTTTGCCGCTTACGATCGTGAGCACTACTGCCGCCGATGCCAGGGCGAACTCGTACGACGCGCGATCGCGCAGTTTCAGGTAAACCTGCTTGCTTCCGGCGATTGGTGGCGGGAGCATGACGTGCGTGATCAGATCGCCGGGCTCCAGCACGGTCTCGCGATGCGGTGTGTCGCCGGGCAGAAGATGGAAATCGCCGAAGGCGACCTCGCGCGAGCCCTTCGGTCCCTGAATGTGAACGGATGCTTCGAGCGCGGCCAGGGCCACGCACATGTCGGATGGATTCGTTGCGATGCAATGCTCGCTCGCGCCGAGAATCGCGAGCGTGCGATTGTGGCCGGTGATCGCCGGGCATCCGCTGCCGGGCTCGCGCTTGTTGCAGGCCATCGCGGTGTCGCGGAAGTACACGCAACGCGTTCGCTGGAGCAAGTTTCCTGCGGTAGTGGCCATGTTTCGGATCTGTGCGGAGGCGCCTTGAAGGATGGCTTGCGATAGCACCGAATAGTCGCGCTGCACCTGCTCGTGATACGCCAAGTCCGAGTTGCGAACTGTAGCGCCGATCTGCAGACCGCCATCGCGCGTCTCTTCAATGTTACCGAGTGGCAGGCGATTAATATCCACCAAACGCGCGGGAGTCTCGACGTTCAGCTTCATCAGGTCGATTAGCGTGGTGCCGCCTCCGAGGAAGCGCACGTCGGCGCCCTGCTGCGCTGTTTTCGATTGGGCGGCGGTAGCAATCGCTCCTGCTTGATCTGCTGGACGAATGAACTCGAAAGTATGCATCGGCAGACTCCAGCGCTAAGCGTGCTTGCGGACCTGCTGGATCGCCGCAAGGATGTTGGCATAGGCGCCGCAGCGGCAGATGTTGCCGCTCATCAATTCCTTCACCGCAGCGTCATCGGGACCACATGGCTCCTTCAACAACGCGACCGCGGACATGATCTGTCCCGACGTGCAGTAACCGCACTGATACGCATCGTGGGTGAAGAACGCCTCCTGCATGGGATGCATCGCCTCCGGTGTACCCAGGCCCTCGATGGTCGTGATCTCTTCCCCATCATGCATCACCGCGAAGTTGAGGCATGAAAGCACGCGCCGGCCATTCACGTGCACCGTACATGCGCCGCATTGACCGTGGTCACAGCCCTTCTTAGTTCCAGTCAGGACCACGGTCTCACGGAGGCAATCGAGCAGCGTTGTTCGAGGGTCGACGCGAAGCTCGCGGTCCTTGCCATTGATGCGCAAGACGATCGGGACCGCTCCCTCGACATTCGCTTCACTGGTGACTCCCGCGCTGCTGTCGTTCCGCTCAATAAGGATGTTCGCGCCCACTGGCAGGTAAGCTCCTACGACACCTGCCGCTGCGGTACTTCCAGTAGTCAATAGAAAGGACCGGCGGGACGGCTTCGGCGATTCCGATTGAGGATTGTCTGGCATAGGAAGCTCCCATTACAGAGAACAAGTTCCGGCATTATGACAATCTACCTTTTTTGTGTCAAAGGCGGCGATAAGGCGATGCTCTCGGCACCGAGCTGTTCCTCGGTGAGGTATTGTCCAGAAGCAAATGTGGGCGTTGATTGTGCGCGGCAGCCTTCGGGCTGAAAGCTTGCTGATTGAAAGGCTCGACGCCGCGCGCATTCGCAACCGCCTGCACGAACTGGGAGCGAACGGTGTGGAATTCGTTGCCGCCGTAGAGAGCGACACTGGGCCCGCCGAAGGCCTCGGAATACCGAGACGGCACGCGACCTGATGGTTCTGTTATGGGCGCTTGCCAAGGGCCAGGCGGTCAGCCCCGATGCTTCTCAGGAAATGATGGGCATGCTCGCGCGATCCATCCCCTACCAGGGAATTGCGGCGGGATTGCCGGGAAGCCAGGACGCCGCACTGGGCACAGCCGGATTCGCCGAAAACCATCAGGAGGCCGCGATCGTTTACGGGCCTCACTCGTTCGTGATCGTGATAGTGATCCGCGACGTCCAAGATCGCACTGCGAGTTTCGCTTTGTCCGCTCAACTCACCCACGCCCTCTCTGTCCCCGTCTGGTAGCATCGCAGGCATTTTGGACAGATGTCGATAACAGGAGGGATTATCACTATTCATCTCCTGAACGAGACGGTGTCAGTTAACGAACGCTGGCCGCGCCACCGATGCGCTGACCTCGGCGGGGGCCGGCTGGCACGCGGGCTCCGCGGCGTCCTGGAACTTCTGCAGTTTCCGCACCGCGTCGGTCAGGTCCTGCTCGCTCACGATATTGTAGCGGTCGAATATCGAACGCGTGACGTGGCCGCTCAATTTCATTGCCACTTTTTCCTGCACGCCGGAGCGAACCATGTTCCGGACGGCAGAGCGTCTCAGGTCGTGGAAGATCAGTCCGGTTAGCCCGCTCTTCGCGCAGGCATCCGCCCAAACCTTTCTAAAGTCTCCGATCGGCAAAAAAGCTGGAACCGGGTTCTTCTTGGTCTCGATAACGCGGAAAAAGACGAGAGGACAATCAGGAAAATTGGTATTGCGTAGATGCAACTGTGCCGTCAGGGCATTCAGCAGTTCATCGCCCAGCGGAATCAAGCGGCCTTCCCCGTTCTTAGTCTCGCCAGGATTGAGGCGGACCTGGCGGTTCAGTAGGTCGACGTTCTCCCATCTGAGCGCCATAATTTCCCCACGGCGCATTCCCGTCGAGTAGGCCATCGTCACGACGGGCCGGAGATATTCTGGGAGCGCTGTCAGGAGTCGAATGTACCCTTCTTTTTCAAGGAACCCCGTCCTAGCCGGAGCGCTTCGGGGCATCTGAAAATACGGCACCCTAGAAACCTTCGGCGGCGTGGCGCGGCTCGCCAGACTGAACATTCGCTTCAGCAGCGCGAGCTCTTGTTGAATGGTGCCGTCTTTTGCTTTTTGCCGCTGTCTGAGCAGCAGATATTCTTTGGCCTTCTCGGTGGTGATTGCAGCGGCCAGAAAATCGCCGAAGAACGGGGTCAGGTGCAACTTTAGGCGGCTCTCAACATCTTTGATAGACCGCCTGTGGTTAATTCGATAGTCGTCCAAGAGATCGTCAGCGAGCGTTTGGAAAGTGACCTTCCTCGGCGGCGTTTCGCAATAAAGGCCCTGCCGAATCTTTTCGAGTCTGTCGCGTAGCATTTCCTGAGCCACGGTCTTGAGAGTCGAACGGCTACTCTCTGTCTTCTGTAGCCCGTTCACGTAGTATGCCAAGTAAAAGTACTTGCCCATTCTGAATATGCTTCCGGTCCCGCGCGGACGCTTCGCCTTACGCGGGGGCGTTTTCGGAAGGGCGCGCGGCTCCGGCATGCTCGTCTCCGCTGGGGCGCTCTGCGCCGGACTGCTTTTCATCGTTCGCTCCTCGCTTAATCTGATCATGTGTCCAATAAAAGAAGCGCTTCCTGTGAATCAAGGCCCGCATGACGTCGTCCCGTCGCCACGCGCGAATCCGGACCCGTCCGACCTGAACGAATGCGGGTTCGGCGATGAAGCCGAGCCGGAGCCAGCGGTACAGAGTGGTGCGAGACACTCCGATCGCCCTCGCGACGTCCTGGGTAGTGCTGGTCCCTTCTCCTGCGTGCGTTTCGTCCATGAATAAATAAATAAGGTCCATGCACGGACGAACGCAACCAGAATCCGCCCTCAAATCGGCTCAGCAGGAAAATATTTTGAGCAGCCCGTTTGGTTGGCGGCGAGTCCGCGTACATCTGCAGGCGACCACGATCAGACGGGCGCTGCTGCACGATCTTGAGTCGTCTACGCACTCGGTGCCGAAAAACAGATTCGCCCCGTCATCGCCGAGCCGTGCGCGTGAATCGAAATCACGAACTCGCCTATGCAGAATCCGCATAGCCAGAATGGTCGGTCCCTCTGACGAGACAGCGACCCCTGACCGTTGGGTTCGCAGCACCCTATGTAAGTAAAGCCCAATAAGTTTCCTTCGGTGCCGGTTTCCCCGCAGATCAAAATAAGACCGTCCGAAGTTTCCGCGATATAGGACAAATTTCGACCCCCGGGCCGTGTAAATATTGCGATACGGCGCCGGTACCCGCCAATGTCACCGATTCATCGCCGGAAGACTGGCCAAAAAGGCTGCCGCGCAGATTTTTGCAACAACGATGCGCCTTTCCGCACCGCACTAACCACTCGAATCTCAAGCAGCAAGCGCGCACAGTTTTCTGCTCACCTCGATCTCAAGTTAAACTCGGCGTCAGATTCGTCGCTCTCAGACGTTGGATACAATCACGTTGGCCGAAACGCGGAACTCTGCGCCTGATACGACTGCAATCCAACGCTGGCAGCCCCCTCTGTCTAGCTGCGCTCTCGCCGAGCGTGCGGATTCCGCGCAATCTCGCTGCGCAGATACGCGTGGATCCTCGAACATCTTCCCTCACACCACTTTCGGGACTGACCGCGTGCACTCTCTGTGCTTTTCGATGAGATCGCATAGGTCCTTCACGTCCACGAGGATTCTGCGACCGAGACGAATATAGGGAAGCTCGCCCCGACATATCAGCGAACGTATTCGCCACGGGCCAAGCGCCAGGTACGCGCCGGCTTCCTTGATTGTCAGCAGCCGCTGCGATAGCTTTTGTTTGGGTTCCAATTCGCTCACCGACCCTCCGTGCTGCGATCCAAGTGCTCCGCCATGGCCAACGGGGCCTTCACGAGGCGCGCGCGTCGTCAATTCGACGTCTCACGCTAAGCAGAGAGTGAACTCGCTCCGCGACGGAGGCTTTCAGCGTCAGCACTCGTCGAGGAAGACGAACGCTTCGGCGTTCGCATTCGTCGATGACTCTTTGCAGCAGCCTCAGAGAAACCATGCTTTCGGTCAGTATGTCGTTCGGGTGAGCTCGGTTGAGCTCGCGTCGCAGCAGCGGACCCTCTTCGTCCTCGAAATCTGCGACCACATCATGAAATGCAACCGCGAACGCAACAGCATCCTGCTCGTCAGGTTCGAGTGCTGGCCCGATCGACCGGGGCCTATTCATGCTCGCCGACCATCGCTCGAACTCTTTGATGGCTGCGAGCTTCGTCTGAGGTTCTGTTTCTTCGCCCCATAGCTTGAGCTGCGTTGTCTTCATCGTGTCGGTCATCCTCGCTCCCTAGATCGGGCAATGCCCTGATGGGCCTTCCGGTGCACCGTGTATTTCAGCGCGGATTCCGCGCAGCGCTGCAAACCCCAGCGTTGCGATATCTCCGGTTTTGCTGCTACTTGTCACGCGATCTCCAAGACCTAATGCCATCGCTTTCCATGCCGAGTCGGCATCTCAGACGGTTGGATCAGGCACGATTTATCTTAATCGGTGCCTAGTGCCGCCTCCGCACGGCCGCACAACCCGCACAAGGCTCTGTAAATTCTGAAAAACGACACGGTTTTCTACGACTTTATTTCCGCTGTGCGACTTGTGCGCTTGTGCGGAAAATATTTCATTCTGCGGCCCTTCTAAACTGGTAGGTCCAGGCGATGTAGATGCCGCCTCCGTCGAGGCGATTAGTTTCGGCCTCACGCCGAATGACTGTGAACTCATCCATCGTTATGGAGTCACCGGCCCTGAATAGCCGGGCTAAGATCGACCCGACTAGGAGTTTGCCTTTCTGTTCGTCTGGTTCCCGCAGTCCAGGGACGTCCAGTTCAGCGCTGTCGGCAATTTCGCACAACTGTGACGCAATCAACGATTCGCCGAGGCGGCCTTGTTCGGCAACGGCAAGCGCCAGCTTTCGCAGGAAAGTCAGGCCGGGATTGCTGACCCGCTCCTGTGCAGCCTGGTGGCCGCCCATCAGCGGCGCTTCCCCGAGAATGTTTTGCAAAATCCAGTCAAGCTTCTGTGCCCACTCGCGGAAGTCGTGACGGGTCTCGTCGGAACGCGGACGTCTGAGTTCAATCCATCTCCGGATTATTGCGAACACCACGCCGAGATACTGTGGCTGGCAGGCGCGGACGTGATCGAGCAAGTCGCCCTCGGGATAGCGCCGAAACTGGAACCCGTGCTCGCGCCTCCGATTCCGCACGATGTTGCCACGATTGGCAAAGTCGCGGGTTGTTTCGACGCCGTTGCTCGTCAGCATCACAAAAAAGCGGCTCGGGTCAATCTCGACTTCACGGGAGTGCGGCACGCGGACCGGAAACGATTTTCCCGCAGTCAGCAACGCTTCCATGTGCGGCGAGTCAAATTTCCCCCGGAAATTGTCCAGTTGGATGAAAGGGCGTCCGGCAATCAATCGCGCGTTCAGGCTTTCATCAACTGAACCGACACCACCACGGCGGCATGTCACCAATGCTGGGCACTCGTTGTAGACCGCGGCGACGAGCCTCTGCCGATATGTTTTGCCTGATTGCGATTTGTCGGCTTCGGCCACGTCCACGGGCACGTTGCCGAGCAGGTGTCCGCCCAACTTGAGCGCCGGGCTGATAAACGACGCCAAAGCGCGCGAGCGGTCACCCGGCGACTGAAATTCAAACTCACTGACGAGCTCCCGTAACGCTGCCACGGCTTCCGAAAGCACGACTTGTCGCGGCATCTGCCCGCCGGTGATGAATAGCCCGGTCGGGGGATGATAGCCCTTCCCAACGATCTCTACGTCGCCACCAACGGTGCTCAAAATCACGGGACAGTTGATCAGCCCGGTGATTGGCGGCAGAAACGTCCGCGCCTCCTCGGTTTCAAGCAACGCCATCGCCATGTCTTGCGCCATGATCGCCGGCTTCAATACTAACTGGCCGTCTCGGCCTGACCGATATACAAGGAACTTCGCGTAGGATTCAAACCTGGAGCGAGCGGCGGCAGGCCCGATTACCTCAAACGTAGATGTTCCATTATTTTCGGCGATGCCCGCCACCGCGCCACCGCGAATAAACATCGTTTGGGTTGGAGCGATGCGCCTGAACAGTTCTTTCGCGGTCGCTTTGATTGTGACGCCCGAGCCAGGCAGGATGATCGAGTCGTCGATGCTGGCCGCGCCGACTTCGACGGCATAATCTTGCAACATATCTTCTGCTAGAGAAGTCTTCTTCATGGAAGTACCGGCCCTCCGGCAGGACTGAGGTACAGAAGGCGCTGCCAGCGGCCTGTCTCGGCGCGGAGGCCGCCGGGCATCCGCGACAGCCTCGCTTCGTTCTTGCAGGCCGCATCTGCACCCACCGCAGTCAGCAGGGTAAACAGCTTGTCCTCAACACGCCCTGTCCATTCACCGGCATTGGCCGCGTCAATCCTGATCCAGCCGTGAACCGACCGGCGGGCGGAATCGACGAGCGCCACGATCGGCAACTTCACTCCTGCCCAGAAATGAATCTGCTGTTCCCGCGACATTGTGTCGAACTCGACTACGGCAAACCGAAATCGCTCGACGCAACTATCGGCCCGATAACTTCGCTTGCCGTTCTTGGTCTCGCCTAGTTCTCCGCTCAGCGGGTTCGGGATGATGTGTTCCGGCACGGCGGCGCCGCTCTCGAATCGTTCAATCCATTCTGAAGCCGGACGAACGTGTTCGGGCCCGGCATCGTAGCGCGATCCGATGAATAACCGCTCTTCCGGTTCGTAGAGTCTTCTTAGAACCTCAACGGGGTCCCGCGACGGCGGCCAGTCGATACGCACCGGCGACACGTCCCACAAGTCGGCTTCGGTGAAATCGGCGCCGCGCTTCATAATGAACTTCAGCAACCTCTCCCCGTCTACGGGCAATCGCGCGATGACGCAGGACGGTGCGGAGCTGAAAGCCTTCGCGACTGCTGCCTCGATTTCGGACGGTGGCACACGGCGCGTGCCGTGGACGTGGGCGGCTAGGTCCTGCGCGATCTGCTCACGTGACACCCCGGCCATTCGGCCGAGATTCGCGACTCTGAGCAGCCCTACGTGACAACCGTCGCCCCCCGATCGTGGGAGATTCCAGATCGCGTCGCGATACCGATCTAGCGCGGGGCACCATGCGCGAGGCCGGGAACTACCGGTTTCGGTTTTCGACGCGGGCATGCGGGTGTTCCTCCGATGAGGCTTGGTCGCTCTATAATTGACGGTAGTCATACCTTGACGTGCTGAGTTCGCGTGCTCTCGCTGACAGTGCGACGCATTCAGCTCCTAAGCTGACGCAGCTGGTGGCTGCTCGCCGTGTCATAGGCCCACCCTACCGCACGTTGTGGCACTAACCGTGCCCGAACATTTTCAGGATATTCACACACTACGGACGATGCTTGGTTTGATCGTAGATCTTCTTTACGTGGCTTGGGTGCAAACTGAGGAGACTGGCTGTTATCTGGTTTGCTCGTTGATGATCGGGCGGCGTTTTCCCGCCGCGTTTAAAGCCAACGCTTTTCACAAACTTCGCAAGACCGCTCCCAATTTCTAAGGATTTCAAGGAAGTCGTCTCGACTTCTCGAGGACTGAGTCCCGCGTTCTTAAGAAACCTACGCGCATAACGGACCTGCTTAACTAGGCTAAACGCCATTGCGCGAATGAAAGTAATATCAGCCCAATCATCGGGTACCTGAGAGCCTTCGTTTTGAGAGTAGGTGCCAAAGATGGAACTCTGCGAGGTCAGGTCCTTGAGATGTCTTCTTTTGTCGTTCGATTCTTTGCCTGGGTTCTTAAGGATTGCTTGGATATATTCTGTGCCAAGCTTGACCGGGTCTGGAACCTCGACGACCAGTTTTTTCATCCCGTCGTCAGTTAACCAAAACTCAGACCCCTTGAGGATTTGGCCGCGGAGTTTCTCTCTGTGCCTGCAGATGTACCACAGACGAACCACAGCCTTTGGGTCCCCCTCGTTAGCTCTTTTGACGAGGAGCTCAAGGTCCTCACTGGACGGCAGACAGAAGTAGGCTTGGCGAATGAGGGGCTTCCCGCGCGGCTCGAGTACGTCTTTTGCGTTCGCATTGAGGTCCCGAGCGCTGACATGCTTCCAGCCGTGCCGGCTGAAATTCCACGCGTCAGTCTTCGCAGGGTCATGGAGCGGATAACCCGTCGCCCAACAGAAAGCTTGCGAGGCTTCGTGACTGTACTGGCCAAACTCGCAAAGAAGATCCTCCGCGGCGGTAGATGAATCTGGTTTCAGCGAATCCAACCTCCAATTCAGTTGGGAGTTGTAGTGCAAGCGCGGTGTGCTAAGACTTTCTCTATCTTTAGATGGAACGACGAGGAATGACCGGCGGCAAAACCAATGACCAGAGACGAGCGGCCCGTTGTTTAGGATCATGATTAAGCAGCGATATTATCCTGCGGAATCCGCGCTAGTGGCAATGTAGTATGTCTCGTTGGGGCCATGGAGCGAATTTACAGAATCGCACTGTCACCTGAACGCGTCCCGATAGTCTACGGATTTGGAAGTTCGGGGCGGTGTTTTCGTCGAGCCTGTTCATTGCGCGCCGCGACAATCCTTCCAAGGCTTTCGACGACTTGTCGACCTTCGACTGAGCCCCGATCAATTTCATCGATAAACTTTCGATTCTCACGATTCAAAGCAAATAAAGCTGGCGGGATATAGTCGGGCGCCAGATTTGAACGCGAGAACCGAGCCACAAGGCAAGCGATCACGTACGGATTGTTCTCATCTCCGTATCTCCGATAATAGACGTAATCTAGTATCTCCATTGACCAACCGTATTCTTTGGCTGACCTTGCGATGTCCTTAGGCCATCCCGAAAAGAAGAAATCTTCCCGGTCTTTGCCAATCCACTCCTCGAGTTGAACAGTGCCGCGAGTCTTCTGGACTTGATCCTTGTACTGCGGTGACAATGTACAATTGCTGCGTATCAGTTCCGTTAGCCTCGTCTCAGCTTCCGGCGGAAACTGCGCATCATATCTGCACGTGACGGCAAGGACGAATTCTTGTAAGTTCACATTTTCGCCGTCGTCACTCAATCTTCGCTGCCAATCTAGTATGCGGTCGACCGTTTCGTTGACCCGCAACATACCGGGAGGATGTGGGTAATAGTATTGACAAAAATCGAGATTGATAAAGTCATACGGAAAAGATGACCGTACATTAAAGTGGGTCCGCTTGAGTAATAGCCTGTCGAGCTTCTCCAGTTCGAGGCCCTCGTCCTCCAATTTGAGGCTGATGCTTTCAAGTGTGGGAAATTGCGCTGTGAAGTCATCCTCCTTAAAGAGGACGACATTTTCGAGTTGTCCAAAAAAACCGGCATCTTCTCGGGCGATCATTTCTCTTATTTCAGCAAATTGCTCTTGATCGCATTCGCAGAACTGAACGCGGCTTATCGAATAATTTTCGGGGTCAATTTTGAGAAGTCCTTCCCCCACGAGCATGAACACATCGATCATCGAACGGGCACAAAGAGTGAAATAGCGGATGGGGCGGTCGTCGCCGATCCGCATGGCTAAAGCCTTCCAATGTGGAAGCCAATGTTGGAGGCGCTTCCAATGCTTTTTTAAGTCATTCCACCATTTGTCGAATTCGGGCATCGGGTAGGTGCTATAGATCGGAGAAGATTTCAGCAAGAAGTTTGTAAAACAATTCGCGACGCCTGGGCGCGGTCGATTCGTGATTAGATCGTTCAAATGCTACGACTAGCTTTTCAACCAGAGGTGCATATTTGCGTCGGCGAAAGAGAGGCTTAAGCAGAGGGTGATTTCGATCTATTTCGATCTGTCCTCGGCGGCCCTTGAATTCCACCGGTGATTCTCTCAAGGCCGAGGTAGGTTGCTCTGTCCTTGGTTTTTCGACTCGTTGGATGGATCGGATCGAGTCTCCAGTAGTCTTGCGGTACCGCTCCACAAACTTCGATTCGCGCGCCTCAGCGGCTTGATCCCGTCGGGCTTTGTTCCGTTCCTTTTCTTCGCTCCAAGTCTCTGGGAAGATCACGTCGTGCAGCAGGGAGTGGACATAGGACTGAAGACGAATGTAGTGAGGGTGTAACTCGTTGAAGCTGTCTCGGTCAATGTTCAATGCGTCCTCAAATCCCCGTTGAATGAAGAATTCACTCGAAACCATGCTGTAACGGGGTCCCTCAGCGTAAGGGTATGAGAGCATGCTGTTGTCGTACTTTCCGATGGCTACGTTTTGGAGGCGGATAAGGACCCCTTGAATATCTCGTGGGTATAGCCGTCCGGTCTGCTGGAACAGATATCCGTTGAACTGAAGTTGACTTCCGGCAACGTTGTCATTTGCATAGCTAATCTCGTACAAGTTGAATTGCACATCTGAGTTTTTGACTGTGACTCGATGTTGAACGGCAGAGCAGATTTCTTTAGCTGGCCCGTCAATAAGCTCAAAAGACCTTTTCTCCGATCCTGCAAGACGACACTGTTTGGCGGAATGTCCTTCCCGATCAGATGGCAGCCAAACAGGATTCGCGAGTGACAGATTGTCTACTTGGACTTGGAAATCGAAATTCAGCAGTCGGGATTGTCGGTCACGCATCATCGGGAGTTGAATGACCAGGTTGCGATCCTCTATGTACCGGAGGGGCGCTGCGAGGGCGAGTCCAAACAGGAGCTGATCGTAGTCAGATACAAGATTAAGAGACTGAACAGGTTTTGAACCACCGTAAATCGAACCTAGATAAACTTGAAATGTTTTATACGGCTCACTTGTACCAAATGTCTTCTTGTTCGCGAAGCGCTGAAGTGTGGTGCGCATTCGTTTACGAAAGGATTCGCGCAGATATTTCGTGAACACGCGCACACCCTTCTTGACAGGATCATATTGCTCTTTGAAGAGCTGATACTTTCCTCCAAAAACCTGCTCATCCTCGGTTTTCTCTGTCAGACGTTTGACGATCTTGTCCATTTCTTGTCGCGTGTATGGAGGGAATTGGATCGTTGCGCGAAATGCAGTCTTGGTTCCCTTGTGATGCGACAATATCTCAAAGCGCGTGCAAATTTGCGCGAGGGAGAGAATCCCAAGCCCGAGCCGCCCGATTAACGGCCGTTTGTATACCTCGGTTACCGTGGCGGGGCTAATGCGCTTATAGCTACTGCCGATGCCACGGTTCATCAATCGGCGGAATTCATCTTCGGACATGCCGGTGCCGTCATCCTCGCACGAGAAAGTCTCGAATCGGGGAAATCCCGTGTGAATTCGCACCAGGTTCGCATCGGCGTCGAACGAATTGGAGATCAACTCCTTGATCGCACCTGCTGGCGTTCGATACAGCCCCTGCGCCAAGTGGCCGAACACCTTGGCCGACAAGACAATCGGTTCCCAGTGCTCAGTCATCTATTCTCCCTAAGACCACGAATCACGAACCGACGTTTCTCAGGATGAGGATGTTCTCGTGAATTTCCCTCGACGTAGCAGTGGACCACCGGCTTCGCCAATGCTTAATCTCAACCGTTTGAAATCCCGCCTCCTCTGCAATACCCGAAAGGATCGTCGCCGTCGGAATGTGAACTTGCAAGTACGATGATTGGTCCCCTACCACGTACGCGCAAAGTGCGTCTGGCATCAAAAAAGGCTTGACGCTCTTAAAGTGTCGTTTCATGCCGCCGAAATACTCTCTGACGACCTTCGGATAGAGCTTTGCAAAGCCGTGAGACTTCATTTGCACCTTCGGTTCCAATGTCGAAACCAACATATCAATTTCCTCATTACCGTCTACGAATGATTCGTCGTGATCACCAACGTAGATACCCTTGGTGTGCGATCTGATCATCGTTTTCTTGATGGATCTGAGGGATTCTAAATCAAGAACCTGTTCTAAAAATGCCAACTCTAGCCGCGAGTTTCGTGTGTAATCGTGTTCGGTTGGGTACGGGGGAGAACAAATTACATATGAAATACTTTTTCTTCGGCAGACACCGGCAAAAGTAGCGCGCTGCCTGGAATCGCCCTGCACTACCGTAGCATTGCCGAAGTCTACCTGCGAAACCACGCGCAGGTCGTCCGCCATTGCCTCTATCCTCGATTTGAAGCCTGCGAAAACTCTGGCATCTCTCTTGACGGGACCGCAGTACAATTCAGGCCCAAATTTGACGTTCGACGCACCGCGGATGACTTCAGCAATTAATGCCAACATGAGAGCATTTCGGTAAGCCGAAGTCGTTCGTAGATCAGAAATACAATTCTTCAGGCTTATCGCTTTCCGCAGGGGCTTACAACTTATCCATTTGCGCGAGAGCATACCGCTTTCGTCCAGATACTTGTATGTAGGATCCAACTTATGTGCCATCTTCCGGCTCACGTACCGAGGTAGTTTGTTTTCGACATCGTGGATCAAATCAAGCAGTCGATCGGGGTTGAGTCGCCAGTTCGTTTTGACGCGGGCCGAAAAGCAGCTAGAAGGATTCGCATCTATCCCGACCGAGTCGATCCCCATTTTCATGCATTCGACGAGGGTGGTGCCTGCTCCGCAGAATGGGTCAAGTACAAGCTGGCCGGGCTGCACTTCCAACTTAACTAATAGTTCGGTTACAAGCCGGTCAGGATAACCAAGAATAATTCGATACCATTCGTGGACTTCTCCATTGAGGTTTTTTTGCAGCGAGGGAAGAACGGCCATGTATCTGCAGTTGTTCATCCCGGCGAAGCGCCGGAGAGAAGCTCATTCTAGAGGGCAAGCGGTTGAAAGTAAACGACGAACGGTCAAGGGTTACATTTAGGCGATCGGGTTCCTTCGCTGCGAGCGTTAACTGGGAGAACAACTTGAGTTGCCCGGTCGAGCTGCGGCTGTCGCTCACACCGATCTTGGGAACCACTGCAGCTTCAATGGGTTGGTTGGTGGGCCCGCTAGGATTCGAACCTAGGACCAACGGATTATGAGTCCGATGCTCTAACCAGCTGAGCTACGGGCCCCACGATTGTAACCGCCTGATTTTATATTATTTGCGTGAACCGCGCCGAACATTCGGATGCCCCAAAATGGTGCACTGTAGTAAATTCGTAGTACTTTTTCAAAAGTTCTCCTCATTTTTGTTGGCAGAAACACGATCAATCTCAGAGTGAGATAGGTGGTGATAATCCCTGTTCGCAGCACCTACCGGCTCTCCAGTTCCGATTATCGCGTTTGTCAGGACTTGAGACTCTGTTGATAGAATCCAGCATGGCCGAAACGCTGCAAGATTTCTACGACGACCTATCCAACAATTACCAGTTGATTTTTGAGGACTGGGAAGCATCTATGGCGAGCCAAGCCGCTACTCTTGGACCGATCCTCGTGCGCGAATGCGGCAGTGCCGTGCCGATGACGATACTCGACTGTGCCTGTGGAATCGGAACACAAGCGTTGGGCCTAGCGAGAGCCGGTTTCCGCGTCACCGGTGCTGATTTGAGTCCCCGCGCTATCGAAAGAGCACGCGTGGAAGCTTCAGCGCGAAGCTTGGATCTACGATTGCACGTTGCGGATATCCTGCACGTCAACGCCCTACCAGAGACGGGATTTGATGCTGTCATTTGTATGGACAACGCTCTACCTCACTTTTCATGCGAGGAGAACCTCACTAAGGCCGCAGCGCAGGTTCGGAAAAAACTTCGAGCGGGTGGAATTTTTGTGGCCAGCATCAGAGACTATGACCATCTGATTAAGGAAAGACCGGTCGTTCAGAGTCCGTGTTTCTTCTCCGATGCAGGGCGACGTCGGATCATTTTTCAATTGTGGGACTGGATCGATGAGCGCAGATACACCTTCCATTTGTATATCACTTGCGAGACTCCGACGGGCTGGCAAACTCAACACGGCATTTCCACCTACAGAGCGGTGCTCCGCGACGAACTGACCACCATTCTTGAAGATGTCGGATTCGTGCGGGTGAGGTGGATGCTGGCTGCCGAGACTGGTTTCTACCAACCGCTGGTCCTTGCCGTGGCAGGCTAAGTCCGGTGAGCCGCGTAATCGGAAGCCGGCGAAGGGCGGGACGCTCTAATGCGACAGCGGACGGCAGGTGAACTTTGGATGAATTTCGCTAGGTTGGATCGATCCTTTACGACGTAGCGTGAGCGAGCTTTGCGACCAACAGTCTCACAAGCCCTTTGTCGCGATCCTTCAGCTTCGCGAACTTCCGGCCGAGGCTCTCGATCTCGCGCCGCTCGCTGAGGGACAGCTTCTCCCCATCTAGGTCTACCCCTTTGATTTTCTTCGGGGCCTCTTCACCATCGTAAAAAAGTTGATAGAGCGGAATTTCGAGTGCCTGTGCGTACTTCGCAAGTGTCTCGATGCTGGGAATCGTGTGACCGTTCTCGACGCGGGAGGTGTAACAGCGCAGCATACCCGTGCGTTCTTCGATGTCGCCTTGAGAGAGCTTCTTTGATTCCCTGATCTTTCGCAGTCGTTCTCCAATCATTAGCATCGTTCCGTCTCCTCGATTCTTGCACCTGCGGTGCGTACCATCGGCCTGTCACAGGGCTGGCACTGAACCCTAGAGCGGATACTGAATAAATATTATGTCATTAATGTAAAATATATATATATAAGATAACTAACGCTTCGACGTCAATCTTGAGTCGCCAAACTTGTCCCTATACGGGGAAGAGGTTTCTGCATCCTTCCGCTGGACTTCGCTCTCTCCAAGAACTTCATCTTTAGCGAGGATGCGATAGAGAGTTGGGCGGGCGATCCCAAGGATTTCGGCAGCTTGAGCTTTGTTATCGTTAACAACTTTGAGAACGTGGCGGATGTGGCGACGCTGAACTACCTCAAGCGAACTCAGATCGGCATCCCAGTCACCCGACTTTGATTGCTCGCCCCCCGGCATCTCTGGTAGGTCCCGAACATCAATCGCATCCCCCTGAGCCATCATACAAGCATGAGCAAGCACATTTTCGAGCTCACGCACATTCCCGGGCCAGGAGTAACGAGCCAAAAGCATCTGAGCTTTTCGCGTGATTCCCCGAAGCGGTTTATTGTATTGTGCAGCGAAACGTTCCAGAAAATGGCGTTCGAGCAAGGGCAAGTCCTCCCGACGCCGGGAGAGTCGAGGTAGCTTGATTTCGACGGCGGAAATCCGATAGTAGAGGTCCTCTCTAAAACTCTTTTCCGCTACCATGGTACGCAGGTCACGATTCGTTGCGACAACCACGTGTACATCAATGTTATGAAGAACTGGCGATCCAACGCGTTGTACAGCATGGTCCTGCAACACTCGAAGAAGCTTAGCTTGGGTTCCGAGGCTCGCATCGCCAATTTCGTCCAGGAAAAGACTCCCGCGGTGAGCAAGCTCAAAATAGCCTTTCTTGTCTTGGACGGCTCCCGTAAAGGCGCCTCTTACGTGGCCAAACAGCTCACTTTCGAAGAGCGTTTCGACCACGGCGGCACAGTTGCAAACTACAAAGGGCCCGGAAGCAACAGGGCTAAGCCGATGGAGCGAGCGCGCCACCAACTCCTTGCCCGTTCCCGTATCACCGGTGATCAGAATATTCCGGAAGTGCGGAGCGACGCGTCGAATTCGGTCAAATACTTCCAACATGAGAGGGCTCCAGCCCACGATTCCCTCGAATTGAAAGGTTTCCAGAAGGTCGTGACTAATTTGCATCGCTTGACGCCGCTCGCGAGCACTGTCCACAAACTTATTTATCCTGCGCCGTAATGCATCAACTGAAATGGGTTTGTTCAGGTAGTCGGCTGCACCCCTCTGGATGGCCTCAACCGCGGATTCGGCCGAGTACTCAGCTGCTAAGAGAATCACATTAATCGTCGGGTTTGCCGCGACGATTTTGTCCAAGAGCTCGAATCCGGTGGAAGCCGGCATCATTAAAAAATTGAGCAGAACCAGATCTGTGCGTACGCCTAAGACCAGAGCTAGTCCCTCCTCAGGATCAGCAGAGGTGACGACTTCCAGGCCGCTTTCGCTTAGCGTATGGGTGAGGAAGTCAAGAAATTCCAAGTCATCGTCAATTGCTACAATTCGGACCAACCAGTCCGCCTTCCCATTTTGACGAACCATCCTCGCTCCTAGTATCCACAGACCCAGCGACGAGGGCACGCATCAGCAACAGTTCTCATATTCGTCGTTGAAGTCCAGCGTTGTCTGAAAAGTCGGTGTGCTTGGGACAGGAAGATTTCACAAACCTCAGGATCCGCGGACGCCAATATTAGGATCATGGCAGAATCCAATGGACGGGATTCTCGATGAATTGGAAGTCGCAGGCTTGGCTTGACGCTCCGGGCCGATCCACGTGAACGACTTCCGCTCGTGCGACAAACTGGTCTTTGTTTGCCGCCAAGTAAACTTCGACAACAACACCTTTCTTCACATCGGCCTGACATTCGCACGAGAAGCCACTTGCGGTTACATTCTGGGTTACTGTGATCACATAGAACGACGCTCCCTTGGAATTAAGACCGCAAAGCTTCAAAGGGGCCCTTAGGCGAACGCGCACCTCGCCTCGTCTGGCATCGTGCTTGCCTTCAACGGCCTCTGCCAGTCTGCTGCGAAGCTCGTCGAAGTCAATCGGCTTTTGAAAGAAACCCTTCGCTCCGAGGTTCATGCAAAAGTCCTCGTAGCGCGCGGTGGATTCTCCGGAAACGATGAAAATCGGAATCCGCTGCGTGAAGCTTAGTGAGGAAAGCGTTTGACAAACCTCAAGACCAGAATACGTTGGCATCATGAGATCCAGCAGGATCGCATCAGGTTCTTCGCGCAGCGCGAGCGCAAGGCCTTCTTGGGAATCGGAGGTGTCAATGATGTCATACGACGCCCCCAGCTGAAGTCGCAGAAGTTTTCTCATGGATTCATCGTCATCAATGATCAAGAGCCGGTGCATTTCCTGCGTCGCGGTTTCTGACGGTATCAAGCAGGTAGGGTCTTTCCTAAGAGACCTTCTCTCGCTAAATTCTAAATGCGAATCAATCTTTGATGGGAACGACGGCCCGGCTTTGAGCACCACCGCAGTCATATCGTCGCTCGGTCTTCCTCCGGTGAACTGTTCGATCGCATTAAAGATCGAACGCAGAAAGAGGTCGGGCGCACCGTAATCGAGCTTTGAACAGAGGTCAATTAGGCGCGACATGCCGAACTGCTCGCCGTGCTCATTCGCCGCTTCGGACAGGCCGTCGGTGGCAAACAAGATCGCGTCTCCAGGAGCCAGTCGAAAAGCAATTTGCTCATAAGAGGCAAAATCGAAGAGGCCTGAGGGTAAGCCGCCTTCCCCAACGGGCGCGCAACCGTTTTCCGAAAGGTGTAGCGGCAGCGGAAGTCCGGCATTACCCATGCGAAGATCGAGCGTTCCGGGATCAAACACTGCGTATTGACTAACACAGTACCGGACCGGAACCGGTCGAACCAGCAAGCGCTTGTTGAACAGCTGTAGGACTCCAGCCGGCTCCTCGCCCGTCTTCTTGATGGAACGCAACGTGCCAGCTGCAAGCGCTGCGTAGAGTGCCGCGGGCAACCCCTTACCCACCACATCGCAAACATAGATTCCCACCATTCCGTCGGACAGGCAAAAGTAGTCGAGGAAGTCGCCGCCAACCTCATCGAATGTACGCACAAGATAGGTCACTTCGAAATTCGGTCCTCGGAGAGGCTCACGTGGGAGGAGCAATTTTTGAACAAGGCAAGCTTCCCCTACCACAAGTTCGGAGAATCTCGAAGTCTCCTCAGTGATTGGCATATCGGCGCATCCGAATAGAATCAGCGAGAGTGTGCATATGATCGGGTTCAAGCCGCAGGCAGTAACTCTTGCTGGATCGCTCTTCTGTTCGACGCAATAACACGTCGTGGAGGCGCATCGTCCTATTCACCCTAAGACTCCATCGTGCAGAGATGACATCCGGTTCAGCGTAAATGCCAGCCCTTATTGCAAGATCCATACTCCGGATTTCTCTTCGAACCGGAACCCATATCGGTGGTAAGGCGTCTGGTTCCTCTCGCGGTGAATTATGCGGGCCTTGCCTGCGAATTGAGTCCCTTCCTTTGCCAAACTCACGTCAACGAGGGAACCCTTCTCCAGTAGGGCCGTGCAGCCGCACATGAATCCGCTTAGACTGACATTCTCCGTAGCACCTACTTCTTCAAACAGTTTCTTATGGATGTCCATCCCCCGTAGCTTTAGCGTCACTCGCAACCGAACACGAACCTCGCCTCTTCGCTCAGGTCGAGCGGTCTGCAGCACGCTGGCCAGTCTCGTCGTTAGAGCGTCAAAATCGATCGGCTTTTCGAAATACGCGGTGGCGCCCAATTCCTTGCAAAGTGCTTTCGTCGCCGCGCCAGCTTCTCCGCTGACGATGAAGATGGGAATCAGTTGCGTGGACGTCAAAGAGCTAAATGTCCGACAAAGCTCGAAGCCAGAAAACTTCGGCATTCCTAAATCAAGGAGGATGGCATTGGGTTTGTCCTGCATAGCCAGAGCGAGGGCTTGCTCGGGATCTCCGGTGTCCATGATTGTGTAGCGATTTGCGAGATTCAGACGCAGCAGGCGCCGAACGGGTTCTTCGTCATCGATAATCAGCAACTTTTCCATCTTGCTTTGCCTCCTAGCCGCGAAGGTCTGCTTTGCCACCGACAGGCACACGCGCTTCGTTGCTCCCCACTGTGTTCGCATTCATCGCATTTCTCGCGGCGTCCAAAATCTCGCGAACTTTGCGAGTCAGGGCTTCTTCGGTGAAAGGCTTGTGGAGTAAGTGTGTCCCCGGCTCTAGAACGCCGTGGCCTGCGATAAAGCTGTCGGTGTAGCCTGACATGTAAAGCACCGTCATCGCAGGATTCCCTGGAGCTAGGCGCTCCCACAGTACGCGCCCATTCATGCCAGGCATCACCACATCAGTGAGCAGCAGATGAATGGGTCCACTACTTTGCTGAGCCACTTCGATGGCCTCGGAACCATCCGATGCTGTCAGCACCTGGTATCCGTTGTCGCGCAGCAACATGTGGGCCAATTTCCGCACAGCTTCAGCGTCCTCCACCAACAAAATGGTTTCCCATCCCCGGACGCTCAGTGGTGCCGGAATGCTCTCCTGTCTAACAGCAGCTTCATTCACAAGCGGCAGATATATTTGAAACGAAGCTCCCTTCCCTTTCTGGGACTCGACGGAAATGTAGCCGTCGCTCTGCTTCACCACACCATAGACCGTAGCTAGGCCTAATCCTGTCCCCTTGTCACGTTCCTTGGTGGTGAAGAACGGTTCGAAAACTTGCGCTAGCGTTTCCGAGTCCATACCTGTGCCCGTGTCTGTCACCCTCAGCATGACGTACCTGCCAGGCCTCGAACCGGGATGTTCACGCGTATAGGCCAAGTCCAGTTCCGTGTTCCCAGTCTCGATGATTAACTGGCCACCGTCGGGCATCGCATCCCGTGCGTTCACTACCAAATTCATCAACACTTGTTCGATCTGCCCGCGGTCCGCCTTGACCTGTCTTAGGGCGGGGTCCAAACTGAGGCTCAGCGCAATGTCCTCCCCGATCAAGCGCGACAGCATCTTTTCCATATCGGAGACAAGCGTGTTCAAGTTCAAAATAGCTGGTTCCAGGACCTGTTGGCGGCTGTAGGCCAGAAGCTGCCTGGTCAATGACACAGCTCGCTGGCCGGCCTTCTCAATCTCCTCGGTATGTTCGTACGACGGATGCCCAGGCCCCATGTTTCGCTTCACGACCTGTGTGTAGCCGATAATGACCCCCAGCAAATTATTAAAGTCGTGAGCGATTCCTCCCGACAGCCTGCCCACCGCTTCCATCTTCTGCGCCATGCGGAGCTGTCGTTCGAGTACTCGCTGCTCGGTTATATCATCCGCAAAGACCTCGAGATAAGCGACGGCACCGCTCTCGCCCTTCACTGGCGAGCCCCTCCATCGCACTCTGATCGGCGTACCGTCCTTTCGCTTCCATTCAACCTCGATGGCCTTCAAGTTTTGCCCTTGCAGAAGCAGCGCATTCACCTTCTCGTGCTCGGCCGGGTTGCGATAAATGTCTTCCGCGAGGTTGGATTTCAATAGCTCGTCTCGCGACTCATAACCCAGCATCTTTTGGAGAGCGGGATTCACCATCAGGAACTGCCCTGTCAGAGTCGCCCTGAAAATGCCGTACGGCGCATCTTCCACCACCGTGCGGAAGCTCAACTCTGATCGGCGCAGCGCCTCCGCCGCTTGTTTCCGCTCAGTGATTTCCCGATTTACAATCACCAGTTTCTCCGGTTCTCCTTTGGAATTGCGGATGGCGCTCGCCGTGGATTCCATCACGCGCCATGTCCCGTCTTTGTGGCGGATGCGGTACTCCAGCGAGCGCCCTACCCCCGTGCGCCGCGCTTCCTGAGCCGCTTCTTTCACTCGGTGCTGATCCTCCGGATGAATCTGTTCGAAAGAAGAGACAGTTCTCAATTCGTCGGCCGAATATCCGAGAACCTTCTCGTATGAGAGGCTGTTATAAATCCGGTTGCCATCCATATCGACTACGGCAATCAAATCCGCAGCGTTTTCACTGATGAGTCTGAAGAGTTCTTCGCGCCGTACAAGTTCTCGGCGAATCCTGTGAATCTGCAACTGCTGATACAGAGTGTAAATGTCGAATAACAGCACGAGTCCCAGCAGGCCTCGCACTACTTGCGGAACGTAAAAATCGGCGAAGTCGTCTTCATGCGTGTGCGTGCTCAACAGAAAGGATGCAAGTCCGGCCGTGAGAGCCAGTGTGACAATTACTGCCGCGCACCATAGCCACCACTCGCGATTCTCGATCCTTTGAAAGTGGATCGGCAGAGGCTTGGGGTCTATGTTCCTCGCCGGCCCGTCCTTGATGTTCTTAGAATTCATCGGCGATTACCGACTAACAAGTTTTTACCCCTGCCAGCACTCGCGGGCGGACTCCTTCGGGGTTTCTGCGAGCGCAAATTTCATCCAGCGTGAGAAACTCTAATTCGCCCAGTAGTGAGCCGCGCCACCATCCTCGCTCCACTCCGTCGCGCATCATGATGATCGCCTTTTCGGGAGAGAGTACCTGTGGTAGCACCACTCAGTGGCCGGTGCTATAACGCCCGCCGTTCGTCACTAGAAAATTGCGGATGCCTTCCCGGGTCAACTGCCGCCTCGAATACAGTTCGAGAAGCTCCGCCACTTTTAGAAGTTGGTCCTCCACTTGGACCAATTCTCCCTTGGAGGTTAAAAATGGCCCTCGAAAATCGATCTCTGAAGCTTTCAATGATTTAAGGGCCTCTCTTAATTCATCTCCATGCCGCGTCGTCTGGTCTGCCATTCCCGTCTCCTTTTAAGCATCGCAGCCCAATTCAAAACGAGGTGTCCCATCAGCAATCGCCAGCCGAGCTTCTTAATCCCACCCAGAGCGGCGAGCATTCCGCCTAGCCAAATCACTCCACGTCATTGCTTTGCAATTCGGCAGCATCAAGGGAATTCTCGATGGAAATTCCCGCCAGGACCCCGTTGGTCTCCGTTGCGGCCGTCGGCTTACGGATGGCTTCCCAGGTTTGCTTCGGAATACTCAGGAAGACGCCTGCCACTTCCGGATCAAACAGAATTCCGGCCTTCCGTTCGATTTCATCGCGCGCGGTCTGGAAAGGCAGGGCAGAATGGTACGGGCGGTCCGAGGTCATGGCGTCGACTGTGTCCGCCACCGCAAATATCCTCGCTCCTAGCGGAATCGTCTCTCCTTTCAGTCCGTTCGGGTAACCGCTGCCGTTCCAGCGCTCGTGGTGCGTGAGGATGATTTCGGCGGCATCAGCGAGAAAGGAGATGCGTTTGACCATGTCGTACCCGATTCGCACATGTGTCTCCATGATTTTCCGTTCCTCTCCCGTGAGCGGTCCGGGCTTGAAAAGAATCGCGTCGGGTATTGCCAGTTTCCCTATGTCGTGCAGCCAAGCTCCCATCGCGAGGCTCTTCAGTTGCTTTGGCGTACCAGTGAGCGCTTTCAGCATCTCGACGGAGTACAGGAGCACGCGCCGGGAGTGTCCCCCGGTTTGGCTGTCGCGAAGGTCAATAGCCGCCCCTAACGCATCCAACGTATCCGCATAGCCGCGTTCGATCCGCCTAAGCGCCTTTTGCAGTTGCAGCGTTCGTGCGCTGACCATCTCCTCAAGATGTTGGCGATAACTCTCCACCTCTTGTTCCAGTCTCCGCTTGTGGAAAGCGCGCTCCAAACTTGTCACAATCATCTCGGCCTCGAGCGGCTTCACCAGGTAATCGTCGGCGCCCTGTCGCATCGCTTGCATACCAACGCGAACATCATCTACTCCCGTAGCCATCAAGAACACCTGTTGAGGATAGAATCGCCGCACCTGCGCCAACAGCTCTAAGCCAGAAACCGTGGGCATATTTAAATCCGCGATTACAGCGTCTACTGGCTTTTGCTGCAGGATACTTAGTGCCTCTGGGCCGTTCGAGGCCGTCGTGCAGGACATTCCAACCTGCTCCAGCATCACCACTAGGAGCTTCCGGCATTCGGGTTCGTCGTCAACGACCAACAAGCGCCTTCCAGAAAGAGCGATATGCGGGCTCGCGCCGGCTCGGCGACCGCTGCCTGACGGTTCTGTCACAACTTCATGCGGTAGGTTCATGGCACGTGTCCTGCTCGCCAAATTGAGCAAAGAACTCCTTGACCCGTTGCTTTTTCCCTGCTTCCTAGCACCTCCGCTCCATTTAGCTTCGCAACCCGCTCTGTAGCTGAATGGGGACGCCGGAGATATGTAAGGGCTACGCCCTATATCATCCGAGCCACAAGACGAGCACGAGAAGAGCCCCAACAATCAGTCCGACTCCAGAAGCCATCAACACCCAGCCCGGACCGGTCAGCCGGTGTCCGGCTTGCTTCGGCATCCGATTCACCAATTCGCTCTTTAGATCGCCGGAGAATGCGGCAGCGCAATGCTATGAATGGGCGGGAACAGATGAAATTCTCCCTGCCCTATATTCCTCATCACTCAACAACTAGATGGTATCTCACGACTACACTACGAACCTGGATAGTAATTGTATAGTAGGGAATACCACTAAGGGATAACTGATTGGGATATTAACCGCCAACAACCAGAAAGCTAACTCTCCAGATCAAGCATTTTATTGTGGATCGCATAATGCACTAGTTCCCGAGTTGAATGTAGGCCAAGCTTAAGCATGATTTTCGCCCTATGAGTTTCTATTGTCTTTACCGTTATTCCTAGAATTGCAGCCGTCTCTTTATTGCCAGTTCCTTGAACAAGTAATTTGACAACCTCCCGTTCCCTGGGCGTCAGCGTCACTGCACCTGCCTCAGAACTCGCGCTACTTTCCGAATAGGCCTGAAAAGCTTCTAGCGCGGATTGGCGCGGGGAAATGGGCGTTTGATTTGATAGGCCCATTACCGCATATCGATCACGGATGGCGCCCGAGCGTGGAATCTGCCGGAGAGATTTCTGCAGGACATCCCGCAACAATGCATCCGAATCGTGCGCGCTCAAAAAAAGATTCTGAAACAAGCCCTTAGCGATACGACAAAGTGACTGTTGTAGTTTGATTTGGTCAGTGATTTCCACAACGATTGCACCGACTTGGTTTACCCTGCCCGTCGCATTTCTAATCGCAAAGTAGCTATGGATCCAGTGGCCTACTTCGGCCCTCGTCGACAGTTTTGCGCTGATCTCGAGATTCGACACGTCGACTCCACTCGAGAAGACATGCTTGAACGGGAGCTCGAAAGCACCAGCGGCCTTTCCGAGAACCTCGCGTATAGTTTTGCCAAGAAGCTTCTTGGGCGCAACTCCAACCATCTCAGCTAGAGCGTTATTCACGAATCGATAGCGTAACTGATGGTCGACGGTAACGAAGCCGACGGTCCGTTCGTCAAAAAGCGCTCGTAACAACTCGTAAGGTTCACCGAGAGGAGGAGATCCCAGCTGTTTTATGCTCTTCAGGATCATAACGTGTTAGTTATCGGAAAGCATCGCATCGAAGGCAGGGGATAATGGCGAGCATCGGAGGCATGTTCGAAACTTCATCGACGGTTCCGTGGAAAACGATCGACAGCCTTTCCAGACAACAGCTCGGTGTAGCGGCTCGTTCGATGTCCTCGTTTTAAATCCCCGTTTATCAGACGACCATTCAACTCCACATGCTCCCGGAAAGACGAAGGTCAGTCAATGCAGTCAACTACATACGTATTAATACGTATTGGTATAATACCTCTGGGTTCGTTTATCGGCGTCAATTACTGTTTAAAGACGCTATTGCCGCCTTTCGATAAGAGTTCCAACTGGAACCTACCATGGAAGGAAACGCCATGAGCCATGTCGGGTCTAAAGCGCGCAAGATCGGTTCTGACGAAGCAGCGAATGCAATCGAAGAGCGCCTGCGGCTCATCATTGACACAATTCCTACCATAGTCTGGAGTAAGTTGCCGGATGGCTCAGCCGATTTCCTTAACAAACATTTTCGGGAATATACAGGTCTTTCGTTAGAGTACGGGTTGGACTGGGGATGGATGAATGCATTCCACCCTGACGACCGTTTGAAGGAGGAATGGCGCGCAGCTTTCGCGGCCGGGAAACCCTTTGAGAAGGAGGCGCGTCTTCGAGGCGCTGACGGAAAATATCGCTGGTTCCTGATTCGTGCCGTGCCGCTGCGAGACAAGCAGAGAAACATCATCAAATGGTATGGAACAACCAGCGACATCGAAGAACTGAAAAAAACGGAGGATCGCATTCGGCTTATTATCAACACCATTCCTACGATGGCTTGGACGGTTCGGCCTGACGGCGCCGTTGATTTCGTCAATCAGCAATGGCTGGACTATACGGGTCTTGCTTTGGAAGAGGAAGTGGAAAGGCCACTGCGCGCAGTTCATCCCGAAGACCTTCCACGGATCACGGAAAAATGGCTTGCGGATATGGCCGCCGGGAAGCCTTCCGAGGATGAACTACGTTTGCGGCGAGCTGACGGAGAATATCGCTGGTTCCTGATTCGCACGGCACCTCTGCGCGATGGGCAGGGTAACGTCGTTAAGTGGTATGGAGTATCCATTGATATTGAGGACCGCAAGCGCGCGGAAGACGCCCTCAGATCGAATGAGCGGGAACAGCGCGACATAGCTGCGCAACTGGACAGAGAGCGTGCTGGATTGATCGAGGCTCAAGAGATGGCAAAAATGGGAAGTTGGGAAGCGAACTTGCATAGCTTGAACGTGATTTGGTCAGAGCAAACTCACCGCATCTTTGAGACCGAACCATCTCGTTTCCACCCTACACGCCCAAGATTCCGCGAATTCATTCATCCAGAGGACCGCGCGAAAGTGGATGCGGCCTTTGTAGCGTCCCTCGACAAGCGCTCGCCTTCCACGGTCGAATATCGGATCGTTATGCCGGATGGCCGTATCAAGACTCTCGAGGAACGCTGGCAAGCTTTTCATGGTGAAGAAGGAAAGCCGCTCCGTGTTGCGGGCACGTGCCGTGACATCACCGAACGTGTGCGAGCCGAGGAGGAACTAAAGCGCCTTTCCGGCAAGTTACTCCGCTTCCAGGATGAAGAGCGGCGCCAGATCGGCCGTGACCTGCACGATTCTGCCGGCCAAGACCTCGTCGCACTGGCAACCATGCTGGGTCAACTCCGTGCTTTAATTCCTTCGCGCAAGCGAAAATCACGTCGGCTTTTTTCAGAGTGTAAGGCTCTCGCAGACAAGTGCATCCGCGACGTTCGCACGCTCTCCTATGTGTTGCACCCCCCGGTATTGGATGAGGCTGGCTTATGTGAAGCGATTTGTGACTATGTGCACGGCTTCACCAAGCGAAGTGGAATTCTTGTGGAATTGGAGGTGTCCCCGCATATCGGACGGATGGCACGAGATGTGGAATTAGCCCTATTTCGGGTGGTGCAAGAGGCACTCACCAACATCCACCGACATTCGGGAAGTCATCGAGCTAAGATACGAATTTATCGCAACTCGGATCTAACGGTGGAAATTAGCGACCTTGGCCGAGGAGTGTCTGCCAGTATACCAAGAGCAGAAGACAAGCCGCCATTCGAAGCTGGTGTAGGTATCCCCAGTATGCAGGAGCGAATGAAGCTGATCGGCGGGCGGCTTGATGTTGAGTCCACTAGCCGTGGCACAACGGTACGCGCGGCGATACGTCTCGAAAGGACCGAACGTGAGAAAACTCCGCATTCTAGTAGTTGACGACCACGCGTTGGTGAGGCGTGGTATTCGGGCGGTCCTCCACTCCCAACCCGCGTGGCGAGTCGTCGGCGAGGCAGCAAATGGCCGTGAGGCGGTAGAAAAGGCAATGAAACTGAAACCAGATGTCGTCGTACTTGATGTTAGCATGCCCGAATTAGATGGACTCGAAGTAGCACGTCAAGTCCGCGACACAGTTCCGGGCGCTAAAGTTCTTGTGCTCACAATGCACGAGTCCGACCAGATGGTGAGACGTGCCCTAGATGCGGGAGCTCGCGGGTACCTGTTAAAATCTGATCTCACGGACTCCCTCACCAAAGCCGTGAAAGCCGTTGCTGAGGGTAAGCGTTTCTTAACGCCGAAAGTATACGAAATCGTACTGGATAGGTTTCTAAGAACACGAAGCTACCATCAGCAAGAGGGTGGGGCGGGAGCCCCAATAACTGCTCGCGAGATTCAAATCATTCGCCTCCTATCTGAGGGAAAGACGAACAAGGAGGTCGCTGTGTTGTTGGGCATTAGCTTCAGGACGGTTGAGACGCACCGATCTAAAATTGCCCTCAAGCTTGGCCTCCATTCCTTAGCTGAGCTCATTCATTATGCTATCCGTCGTGGCATAGTCCGAGGGCACGAAGGCTAGGTATGAGGGCTTGCTGCTTTCCCATCTGGGAGTCTACGACCGAACCTGGGTGGCCGCATAGTACCGTTGAACGTCCAAGGTTTCCGAGCTCTCGGTAATATGGTTTCTGAATAGCCTTGGTGATTGCTTCGGGCTGTCTCTAATTCAATTTCTTGTTCGTCAGGTGTGATTTCAACACTCCCCGAAGCTCGTAGGTCTCAAACTTGGCAGATTCGGCCGCGCCGACGACCAAATAACGCGCCCGTCCCTGCCCCGTCTTAGGTGGTTCCCTGCGGCGAAGTCCCTCCGATACCGAAGATTTGGAACTTTCAAGTTTCTGGCCTTCAAATTGCCGTCCCCGACGGGCATCAAAACCACGTGCTTTCTGTCCGATGTTATCGAGTGTGACATCTTCTTCTAGTTTATATTTGTTACTGCGTTATGTTGTATTAAGATTCCTCGGGCCCTTCTAATCTTGGACCTCGTTTGTTTCTTAGTTCCCGCTTTTGGCAGATCGAACTCTCGGATCGCGGGTGACACTAGAGATGGAGCAGAGACCCGACCGCGCTAATCGTGTACTTGGCGGAACTCGTCAGAAGCTGGCGATGTGCGGGAAAAGCCTGGTTGCTCGCCACATCGTCTTATCCCTCTGCTTCGTGACGCTCTACGTGCTATTGAACCGATCTGACATCCTCGTGGAAACCCAGCTCGGGTTCATAGTTTGGTACCCAGCAAATGGCTTAGCCCTTGCGTTGATGCTGGGCATAAGTCCGTGGTATGCACCGCTCGTCTGTATTGCCGACGTAATTTCTGGTGCGTTGATTTACCATCAGCCCCTCGCCTCGTGGGGCCAGGCATTCGGTTCACCCGCTCACGCTGCCATTTATGCCGCGGCGGCAATCATCCTCCGCGGCCCCCTGCGCATTGACCTGGGCTTGAATCATCGTCGTGACGTTGTCCGGTATGTTTTCATTACGCTGGTCGCCGCAGTCTCTTCAACAATCATCGGAGTCGTTTGCTTAGTGGCGGATCACACGATTTCATGGCATCAGTTTTGGGGTGCGGCATTCAGCTGGTTCAGCGGCGACTCCATCGCATTCGTGGGCGTCGCGCCCTTTTTGCTCATCCATGTGTTCCCGTGGGTTCGACACCGGCTCTTGCTTTCCGTCACGAAATCTACAGCGCGAACCAAGAGGCCGAAGGAAGGCGATGCGGACCTGAGGATTGGGGTGTTCGCTGAGGCGGTCGGGCAGGGCGCAAGCATCGTCCTCCTGCTTTGGGTCATGTTTGGGCACACCCTAGGGCCGCAGCTTTTCTACTTAAGCTTTCTACCAATTCTTTGGATCGCCATGCGCCACGGGATTAAGCGAGCGGCCATAGGAGTCCTGGCCTTGGATTTTGGCATCGTACTTGCACTGCGAATTTTCCCCGTGGACCCGGTCATGCTTCCGAAGATCGGACTGTTGATGCTGGTGGTCTCCTTTACCGGCTTGATCGTCGGGTCTGCGGTGAGCGAACGGCACCGAATCGGAAAAGAGCTTCATGAACAGACCAGCTACTTGAATTCGCTCATTGAGAACACGCCCCTCGGAGTTGTCGTTCTCGACCGGAATCATCGGATACAACTGTGCAATGACGCTTTCGAAAAGCTATTCCTCTTCGAGAGAGAAGAGCTTGTGGGCACCGACCTGGATTCACGCATCTCGCCGCCTGACGCAGGCAGTGAGGCATGCGAGTTGACAGAGAGAGTAGCTTCCGGCCAGCGGGTGCAACAGTCCGCACGCCGTCTCTGCAAGGGCGGAAAGCTGATTGACGTTGAATTGAATGCTGTCCCCCTGATCGAGGATGGCGAAGTCAGAGGCTCCTTTGCAATCTATAAGGACATATCTGAGCAGATCAAGACCCAGGAACAAGCGAAGCAACATGCGGACGCTTTGAGTCAGCTGGTCGGAGAGCTGCAATTGCGGACCAGCCAGATGGCACTGCTAAACAAGATGGGTGATCTGCTCCAGTGTTGTGCAGGCGCGGAAGAAGCTTACATAGTGGTCGCCGAATCTGTGAAGAAACTTCTTCCAGCAGCCACCTCAGGAATATTATATGTGTTTAAGTCCTCGCGTAATGCTGTGGAAGTTGCGGCCATTTGGGGCAATTCGCGCGCTTCTGAACCGATCTTCGCTCCCGAAATGTGCTGGGCTCTTCGGAGGGGGCAACCTCACTGGAGTAACCACTCGACGACCGAAATAACGTGCCAACACTTGAAGAGCCCAAACGGGTCAACCTACCTGTGCGTTCCGATGGTGGGGCAAGGCGAAACTTTGGGCGTACTGCACCTGGAGTTTCGCAATGACACCCGTGCCCAGGTTAATGTGGGCCCGGAAGGTATTCAAGAGTCGCGGCAACGACTGGCGACAACGGTTGCAAGTCAAATCGCACTCTCGATTGCCAGCTTGCGATTGCGGGAAACCCTCCGCGACCAGTCCATCCGTGATTCGCTCACCGGATTATTCAATAGGAGGTTCATGCAGGAATCTTTGGACCGGGAATTGCTACGAGCTCGACGGAAGAAACGGCCACTAGCTGTCGTGTTTGTTGATCTCGACCATTTCAAGCGGTTCAACGACGCGTTTGGTCACGATGCCGGCGATACGGTCCTGCGGAAAATATCGGAACTGTTCTGCCAGCATTTCCGCGGAGACGATGTGATCTGCAGATATGGTGGGGAGGAGTTCGCAATCATTTTGCCTGAATCCACGGCTAAGGACGCCGCTGAGCGGGCGAATCTACTCCGCCTGGCAGCAAAAAAGCTCCGAGTCCGGCAACAAGACCAGACCCTGGACCCTGTCACACTATCCATCGGCGTGGCTGCATTTCCCGAACACGGATTGACGCCCGAAGAGATCTTACAAGCGGCGGACCAATGCCTCTATCGCTCAAAAGCAGGCGGACGCGACCGGGTGACCGTGGCCACTCCGCAAAAAGTCTGAACGGCATATCGAGAAATTTTTCACCGCCTTCGATTCTGAGAACCCGAACGATCTCTGGTCAAATTCCAATGGACGGTCATCGAGAACCACGGAGAGCAAAAAGCAATCTCACAGTTGAAAATCGAGAGGAGAATCCTCCAGCGCGATCTGAAAAAGTCGATACCGGCCCTTTCAGACCTTACCAGCACCACTCATATGCAGGCGAGGCGTCGGCTCTTCTTAACCGATCAATGCCAGAATCTCAGATCGAGATTCCCTCCAGCACAACAGTTAGAGGGAATCTCGTCCGGACAGGTTCGGCTTACCAATGATGTTACCGAAGGATTAAGCCCTCAGCGTTTCGGTCTGGGTGCCGTGCGGGGCAAAGGCTTCATGTGATGGCGCCGCTTAGACTTTTTAATAACCTTCTGGAATGGAGCATCGGTGTAGCTCTGGCCGTTGCAAGAACCGGAATAAGCCGTCGCGGTGACGAACAGATTTGTCATTGTGAGGTCTCCGGGATCATCATTCGGTCCGCCCGAATTGGCTGAAAAGCCAATAAGGTTTCCGTTCGAATCTGTGCCGTAGAACTCGAGTACGTTCCCAGATGCAAGGCTGGTGCTAACGTTGCTATTGACAGTCAGGGCGGAGAAACAGGCGTTATCGCCGGAGGTAACCGTACCACTCAGATTGAACGAGCTATCCTCGGTCAGGTTGATAGTGACGCTAAATGCGCTTCCTCCCGCATCGGGAGTGAACGATCCGGTGTAGGTTCCGGTCGCCGCTTGATAGCGAGTGGCCGTAAAGGATTGGCTAATGTCCGCCATACCGCATCCGACACCATTACTAACGTAAGCAGCCGTTCCGGTGAACATCGTCTTGTCAGCCGACAGAGTGCCTGACATGTTGTAGCTTTCACCGCTGTCAACTTTAATGACGACTTGAACTGCCCCGGCCTCACCGCTATCTAACTCTGCATAATTGCCGCCCCCATTGGCGACGCATACGGAATTTGTGAAAGCGTGATCCTCAAGCGTGGTGTTCCCATAAATATTTGTGCTGGTTCCCGGGCCCTGATACCTCACATCGAAGGTGAACTCTGTAGGCCAACCTTGTCCGTTTGGAGGAGTCGCGTTAGCAATTCGAAGGTCCCACTTTCCCGTGAGATCCGCGTAAGCGGGATTCTGGGCGTGCGCTGGTATGGCCAGCAGAAGACCGGCAAAGATCAAAACAAATTTCCTCATCTTAATCTCCTTGTGTCTTGCGATTTAGACCGCGGTGTCTGGATTCAGATTTGTCCACCTGAGCTTTGTCTGCGAGTGCCTTAGGCAGCCGGCACCGTACATCGCACGACCCGCTCCAATCGGCGAAGTGGCTAACTAACTTGAAATACGTGGCTTACGAATTGAAGTTCGCGCCAGAGAACGTTTCAAAACGATGCAACATTGCAAATTGAAACAGTTCCCATCCCGTCGTGACGAAAACAGTGACAATCGGCCGGGCAGTCTACGAAATCCCGCGAAGGCTCCTGGTCCGGTCACTTGTGGTTTTTGCACTGGCAAGCGGTTAGCCTTTGGTTCGTTTCGCCCCTGGCAGGGCGACAATCGATCAGCACAAGGGATGCTGCTCCAGTCGCGAGGCGAAAATACCGTGCGTCACCCGGCACCTTCGCAAAATCCGAGCCGCGCTCGAAATCCCGACGTATCAGAGGTTCTACGACGGTGAAGCCAAGCCAAAGAAGATAAGGGCGCTGAATCTGGGTCGAGAGGGGATGTCCCTTAGCAGGCGGCGCGAGATTGAAAGCTCGGGACCGATCTTCGCGAAGGTGAACGAGCGCGACAAAGGGATTGTGCGGCTTCCGGTTGCGAAGCTCGCACAAGCGACCTCGCACAAGCGACAAAGTAGACCGGGGGAGCCAACCTCTTCTGGGGTGGCTGCCCCTGTCCTGCCCGCAGCGAAATTCGGTCAGTCGTAACCTTTCGGAATTTGACCGTAGTTACGTTCGGACATTGAGCTATTAGCGGTTCTCTTCGGTCCTGTCAATTCGTAGAAGCCGCAAACCGGATACGTAAAGTACGCACAGAGAAATCAAACTTCTCAGTTTGCTGTCTTGGATCTGCTCCCGGATGCTGATTGGGAATACTATTGGCGAGCCTGTAAATAAAGCATCAGCCTGGCAGGAGAACAGTTTGCCGAAGAAAACCCTCTTGCCGCCACCCATCTCCAATCAAAAATACAGTGGATTTATCTCCTAACGTAACTTTATCTTGACACATAAATTGTCCTGACATATACAGCGTCAGTATTTTTACGGAGGCGCTCATGCACCCAGGCAGCGCGCTGTTCCGGCCTCTGATTTTAGTCCCCTCCTTGAGATTTCACTGTCGTAACGGATGAAACTTCTCTGATTTCTATCGAAGGCCTTTCACCTGTACGAACCTTGGACGGCTGAACAGTATTAATCCGCACCGCATGTCACGGCTCTTTGAGGGGGCGTTATGAATCGGCTCAGAATACTTGCATCCTCGCTCATTTTGTTGGCCGCGTTAAGCCAACCGGCCTTTGCACAGACTGCGACATCGAGCCAAGCGCCGGTGCGTGACCCGCAGGCGATTGCTCTAGCCACCAATTCACTCACGGCGATGGGGGCGAATGCTGCGTCTGCCCAATTGGATTCTCGGGCGACGGGCGTACTGACCATGCAACTCGACACGCCAGTGACAGCGAGTGCCGTCTTTGAGTCTAAGGGGATGACGGAAACACGGGCCGTGCTGCAACAGCCAAGCGGTACCAGCATCCGTGTCTTAAGTGGTGGGCGAGGAGCCTTTCAGAATTCGGACGGATCGATCCGCCAACTAAATGAAATCAATACTCTCTGGGAGCATGTGAATACCGTTCCCATTTTCTCGCTGCTTGCTGAAGTTCAGAACCCTGCTGCGGAAGTAACAGTAGTAAGTCGGGCGAGCGCGAATGGGTCTGCCGACGACGTCATTTCCGTCGGCTGGGCATGGTCAACCGACCCGAATCAAGCCGCGATCCAAAGACGATTGTCGCGGACACTTTTTTTTATCAATCAGACATCGGGTTTGGTGGACAAAATCGAATACACGTACCTCTCCGAATTACCTAACAGCACCTCGATGGATGTCCAGCAACTGTTTACTGACTATCGAAATGTCGGGGGCATTGCCGTACCATTCCATCAAACCACACTGCTGGATGGCCGGATCGAGTCGGTTTTGCAGCTGAGCGCAATCCAGTTCAACGTTGGGTTGCCGGAGAGCGAATTCACGGTTCCAGGAGCAGCTCAATGAAAAATCGCGCTCCGAACCATCCGTTAGTCCTCGTTGTGATCTCGGTGTTAGTCCTAATGGTAGCTCCTAAGACCACGTGCGCGCAGGATGGGATCGAAGTGTCGAATTCCTACAATGTCGGACTTCCGTTGAACGGAATCTTCGACGGGACCGATTTCGACAATATCCAGACCAACAGCGGAAATCTTCATGTGACTGTGCCACTGTGGCGGGCCAGCGGGCGTGGCCCCGCGATGTTTATCAATTACGTTTATGATCCTCCGACTTACTACCTGACTGAACGCTGCACTCAAAATAATTGCTATGGAACGTGGCACATTGGCACGGGCGGCACGTGGAGGTTATCGACGGGGATTTCATATGGGGTCGTCTATCGCCAGGTTAATGCTGCCACATGTAACACACATTCCGGAATCACGATAGCGACAGGAGTCATGGTAGTCGAGCCTGACGGCACGCGGCATCACTTCGTCCCTGACCAATATGGCAATTGTTTTTCGCCTATCCTGAACGGCATCGTTTACGCGGACGACGGCTCCGGATGGATGCTAAAGGTCGATCCCAATTCAGGGATCCCCATTTACAACGGTTATCAGTACGACCTAATCAGACCAGACGGCACCGAAATCAAAGCCGTGTACAACGCGACGTCCGGCGGGAACGACCTAACCTTGACAGATACGAACGGAAACCAGCTTGTCTACTCCTCAGTCTCTAACAAGGTTACGGATACACTGGGGAGATCGATCACCCTTCCTTCGTGCACCCCTCCAAGTTGCGAAATCGACTACACGGATTCAAACGGTGCGGCCCAGAAAATACAGATCGCGATCTCCAATATATCAATTTCCACAAACTTCTCCTGCCCTGACGATCTCACCTGCACGCAATATAATCAGAACGCGGCATCGCCGACTCTTATCACGTTACCCAACGGCTTAAAGTACACATTTACGTACTCGACCGCCGCAAATCCTTATGGTGAGCTTCTCAGTGCCACGCTTCCGACGGGCGGGACCGTCAGTTGGACATACCAGTTCTACATCGACAATTCCCACCTGCAAGTTTTGACGAGGACCGTTACAGCCAACGGACAAACGTTTCCTTGGTCCTATGCTTACGCTAATAGCGGCGTCTCAACTACGACGGTAACCGACCCGCTCCTGAACGACACCCGGTATTCATGCGTTTTGATGAACTCAACGACTCCCGGATTCTCGACTTCGGCTTGCGAGCCGACCAAGGTTGAATCCTTTTCTGGTTCAGCCGCGTCGGGGACGCTCTTAAAAACAGTCACAACAGACTACGTCAATACCAACGCCATACTCCCAATTCGAAACACCACCACCTGGGCGCAGACAAACCAGGTCACTAAGGTCGAGACCGATTGGGACTCCTTCAACACTGGACAGGTAACGATCTCGTGGCGAAATCCCATCAATAAGCGGGAGTACGCGTTCGGAACTGGCACTCCCGGCAGCATCATCCGCACCACATCGAACAACTATCTCCACCTCACGAATAGCAGCTACTTGAACCTGAATATCGCCGACAAGCCGATTAGCACAATCGTCTATGAAGCCAACGGAACCACCGTACATGCCAAGACGCTCTATTCATACGACAGCACGACGCTCGGGAGCACAACTGGAGTGGTAAGCCACGACTATACGCACTTCAGCAGTTCTAACGCGTTGCGAGGAAATTCAACTCAGATTCAACGTTGGCGGAACACTGATGGCGCCATGCTGACGACGAATAACTACTACAACGACGTCGGAAATATGATTCAGACGATGGACCCGGCTACTCACAATACCTATTTCGATTATACTGACTCTTGGTACCAGTCTACGTGCGCGCCTGTTTCAGGAACCACACAGGCATTCGTTACCAAAAAAACGAACGCACTCAGCCAGTTTTCAACCGCCAAGTACAACTCTTGCACGTCTTTGGTTGGTTCGAATACAGATCTCAACAACCAAACGACAACCTACACATACGACTTAATGGGGAGGCGTACCCAAACAAATCTGCCCGACGGGGGGCAAGTTGCAATCACATACGGCACAACACTGCCCATCACAAATGTAACAACAACCAAAATTACGGCTTCGCAAAATCATGTCACCACCTCTGTGCTCGATGATCTCGGGCACGTGAAGCAATCGCAAGTCAACTCTGACCCGTCCGGGGTGGTTTATGCGGACACGACCTACGACGGTTTGGGCCGGGTGGCAACGGCCTCGAATCCATACCGCTCCACTTCTGATCCGACATATGGAACTACGACGAACCAATATGACGCGCTTGGCCGCACCATTAAGGTGACTAAGCCAGACGGCTCGTTTGTTACCACGGCTTATTGCGGCAGCACGACGCTCGTAACGGATGAAACCGCTCACTGGCGCAGAAGCGCGACGGATGCTCTAGGACGCCTCGTTGAAGTGGATGAGCCGAATTCGCTGACCGCGACGGTCAATTCAAACGGCTGTCCCGGAACCGGCGAGCCTATCTGGGTCACGTCCTATTCCTACGACGTGGTCGCGAATCTCTTAGGGGTCACTCAAAACGGTTCGCGCCAGCGCAGCTTCATCTACGATTCGCTTTCCAGCCTCACCAGTTCGACGAATCCCGAAGCAGGAACCGTGCTCTACACTTATGACTCGGAGGAGAAGGTTCAAACCAAGAAAGATGCCCGAAACCTAACGATTACCTACGCCTACGAGAGTCTCCATCGAATGACCGGAAGAACTTACTCGAATGGCGACCCATCAGCTGGTTATACTTACGACCAAGCGGGCTGCCTGGGCCAGCCCACCTGCTACAACATCGGGCGGCGGACGAGCATGACGGACGCGGGAGGATCGGAGAGCGTCAGCTATGACAAGATGGGCCGTGAACTTACCCATCAACGCGTCACAAGCAGCATCACGAAAAATACCTCCTATACCTATAACCTTGACGGCTCCTTGGCCACACTCGTTTACCCCAGCGGGCGAACGGTCACCCACGCTTATGACAATGCTGCGAGACCTGTGTCGGCCATCGACACCGCGAATAGCATCAACTATGCCACGGCCGGAACGTACGCCCCGCAAAGTGCCCTTGCAGGTCTCACGATGGGCTCGTCTGGCACTTTTACCGGAATCAATCTCAGCAATACGTACAACAAACGGCTGGAGCCCAACGAGGTGAAGGCTTGGTCCACGGCGGGTACAGCATTTGACTTGTCGTATTGTTTCACTCCATGGAACACAAGTAACAACACCTGCCCGGCTACCGGCAACAACAACGGCAACGTCACCGGAATAATCAACAATCTGGACAACAATCGCACGCAATTCTTCAGCTATGACCAGGTCAACCGCATCGGGACCGCGCAGACAGTCTCGACATTTTCGACCAACAGCGCGAAATGTTGGGGCGAAAGTTTCGTTTACGATACCCCGGGCGGGGGAGCCTGGGGAGACCTGATTCAAATCAATGCGGTTACGCCTGCTTACAATGGGTGCACGCAAGAGAGTTTGAATGTGGGGGTCAACTCGAATAATCAGATCACCGGAACCGGATTTTCTTACGATGCCTCTGGCAACTTCCTCACTGATTCGCACAATACCTACAGCTGGAACGCGGAGAGTGAAATCAAGTCAGCTGCAGGCGTGAACTATACCTACGACGGCGATGGGAATCGGGTGCAGAAGTCGAACGGAAAAATCTACTGGTATGGCGCGGGAACAGAAATCCTGGACGAATCGGACGCGAGCGGCAACATCACGGACGAGTACATATTTTTCGGTGGGAAGCGCGTTGCCCATCGTACCGTCAGCGGTAACAGTATCTCCTACTATGCTGAAGACTTCCTCGGCACTACTCGGGTGATGACCAACTCGACTGGCATTGTTGGCTACGATGCGGATTTCTATCCGTTCGGAGGTGAACGAAACCCTTATACGAATACGATTTCGCAGCATTACAAATTCGAAGGCAAAGAACGCGACATCGAAACAAACAACGACGATTTCGGTGCCAGATATTACTCTTCAGCATTTGGACGGTGGCTATCGCCAGACTGGTCTGCGGTCCCGGCTCCAGTTCCGTATGCAAACCTGTCAAACCCACAGACGCTGAACCTGTATGCTATGGTTTCGGATAATCCGGAAACTTTTGCCGACCTAGATGGACACGACTGTTGTGATATTTGGGATGCAATTAATTTTGTTATGGGGCTGGCAAACGCATATGGCAGTGACAACCTCGGCGGTGCAGGACGGCAGCAGCAGGATACGACTGCGGGGAAAGTCGGCGCGGCCGTTGGCGACGCTGTGGCTACCGTTGAAGGTGGAGAGAAGGCTGTGACGGGAACCGCCGGGGCAATTGTCGGCACCGGAGCCGATGCCACAGGAGAAGGGGCGATAGTCGGTGTGCCCTTACAAGTAGCCAGCACGGCATTAGCCGGGCAAGGTATATTGGAAGGGAGTACCGGTGGCGTAAACCTAATCAAGGACATCGTGTCCAGTCCGATGGAAAGTCGGAGAGTCGGGGACTTAACTCCAAATGAAAAGAAAGCGATAGATCAAAAGAACGCAGATGAGAACGGCGGCCAGAACAAGTGTACTGAATGCGGGAGAGACGTCCAAAAGGTTCAGAATCAGAAGGGTCAGACTCCCCCTGAAAACCAACTCCAACGTCATCATGACCCGCCTCTTTCGAAGGGTGGCAACAGTAAATCTCCGAAGAATAGAATCGTCTGTAGGGCCTGCCATCGAAAGATCCACACACCGAACGAGCCGAAAAAACCGAAGCCTTGAGGAAGAGAATGAGTAATCTCGAAGAATATAACTATGTGGTGGAGGTACGGTTCGAGATTGAAAAAGATGCTGATGGTTACCCAAAGTCACGCAACGCCGAAGCACTTTTGTGCAAACCCCTCGACCCCGAGTGTTCATTGTGCATTGTAGCGAGTGTGCCACTCTATCTTCGCAACATAGCCTATGGAGATACAATCCGCACCAAACCAGATTCGGGAGATAGTTTGGAATTCGGACAAGTAGTAAAACGGGGAGGCTATAGCGTTTACAGGGTCCTACTTCACGACCCTTCAAGGAAAGATGCTGTGATTCGTCATTTCTTGGACTTGGGTGCTTTAGTTGAACACGATGGAGATTTAATCGCGGTTGCCGTTCCGCCCACGGCCAACGTTGACGCAATAGCGGATTACATTCTCACCGGAAAAGATAAGGACTACTGGGGAGCCCAGGATGGTTATATCTTCGAGCCCTCCTAACTCTACGCGCACCCGACTGGCTGCCTTTGTGAAACGGGAGCTCGAAAAGGAAACCGACAGACAGTATCTTCAGGTTTTTCGCTCCATTTTACGTGTGCCCTCGCGTTCCTCCAAAAACTGACTGCCGGAATCTTTGCTTCTGGACAAAATTCACTTTATTGAGTCAGTGGAACTATTGGATAACAAAGGTATCATCGAGAAAGTAGGCCTGACCGCCTAGGTTAGCAACCACGATTTGCACCGGACCAGCGGTGAGGGAGGGAATCGTTACCCGCAAGGTGTCTGGATCCACGAATTGTGCTGTTACTGCGGTGCCGTTGAAACTGACGGCGGTTCCGCTGGTGAATCCGCTACCACGAATTGTGACTGTGTTTCCAGCCGACCCCGCACCCGGCGTGACCGAACCAATCGAAAGTGGAGCCGCGTTGAGCTGCATGACAGTCAAACCGGCATTCGTGATTGCGTAGATATTCTGGCCAGTTGTGTCAATGGCCAAGGCGTCTACAATCTGGTGAATCTGCTCGCTCAGCGTGATGCGGCGGGACAGGATTCCATGCGAACGTTGAGGACATCCACCGAATTCTGAAAGGGACATATAACAGGCTACCGCTGTCGTTCATTTTCTCCAAATTGTGCGCCAAGTTTCCATTTCCTAGGGGCGCGCCGGGGATTTGCACGGGATAAAAGGGGTCTGGAAGCGCTATGGTATTGCGAAGGTTTCCTTGGTCATCAGTTATTCCAAAGCCAGCGGTGAATACGTTGCCATCGCCAGCGGCAGCCGCGCCACTCGACTGATTGAACCTGGCGAAACTGTAAGTATTGCTCCCCGAATCGTAAACGCACCATAACCCCCGCCACCACTGATCGAACTGCCGAAAACTGCTTTCGAGCCATCCCTGCTGGAAGAGACATAGGATTTCGACTGTTGATTACATGACGTGAGCGGGACCTGGCTGACAGCCTTGGTGGAAAGGTTGAGCAAGTAGACCGGACCTCCCGGCCCGCAATTCACCTGTGGGACGCCGCCGTAGATGATGAATGCTTTGCCGGTACTGGTCGTAGCAATGTAGGAAGGGCCGATCGTACACGGTGGACCGTCAATTCCAGAGACAGCGGGAGCGATGGCAACAGCTGTGACGCTTCGACGGCTGATCAGGGTTAACTTTCGTTCGAAGGTCCGCAGCAGAGGCGAAACAAATCACTGTAGTAAATTCGTAGTAGGTATCGGTTCAGAACGGCGCAGAACGAAGGCAAACGGATCAAATCCGAAGCGTTGTATCTGCTAGACAGATAGAGTAGAGTCCAAAATTTTCAAAACAGATCAGAACGGTCCCCTGTCTTATGAGTCCGATGTTCCGGGTCCATCCATCACCGCCCAGCTGCGATGGATGTCACGGTGGCAATCAGCGCAGAGCGTGATCAGATTTTCGTCTTTGTCATCACCCAGCCGGCCCCGCGACCGGAGGTGGTGAACCTCGAGACGGTCGGAACTCCCGCACGACTGGCATCGCCATCCATCACGTTCCAACACTTCGATGCGGAGTTTGCGATAAGAATCTGGCTTCAGCCGAAGTCTCGGTCGCTTCGGTTGGAAATCGCTCATTGAACTTTCCCCATTTGCTGGACGAATTCCATTTTCTGTTGATCCGGAAGCAGGGAATAGAGTCGACCGAGTGCGCAGAGCAGTGAATCAGAATTACCATCCTCCAGGTGAGCTCCAGCAAGGAAATCGGCACAGATCATCTCTAAGCAGTACCCTCGGGATTTGCTCGCGCCGAGCATCAGCGCCGCTGTTTCAAGCGCTCGCTCAATCACCGGCAGTTGGCTCTTGTAGAGCTTGAAGTAAATGATCTCCCACGGCTCCGTTTCCTGGCCAGTCAAATGCTTCTCAACTTCTCGTTTGAATCCTTCCTTTGGAAGCTCGATCGCTTTGTGCAACCAGGTTGCACAGTCAAACCGTTCGCCGTCTCGCCGGGCTACCTTCGCGAGTTCGGCTGCTTTCGACCACCCCACTTGCTGCAAGTCGTGGTGAATGCGGCGAGGCAGTTGCTCGTGGATTGCCATCAGGTAGTAGGCTTTGCGCCTAGACTCCGGAAAACGTTTCGTCAAAAAATCATCGAAGGATCCGAGGTTTTCGAGCCTCCAGTACTGGCCGGCTCGCACTTCGCACAGATATCGACCGAGTTCGACGAACCGCGTGTCCTTCTCCTGCTCGGCATGGCGCTCCCAGGACAAGATTTCATCGACCTTGTCGAGAACAAAGAGAGCACGCCGCCGATTCAATTTGGGTTCCACGAACACATGCCCGTTAGTCGTCAAATTGGTCAAGCCAATCAAGATCCATTGCCCCCGGTCGGCGAATGAGTTTGGAATCCATGAGCTGCTGATTTCCCAGGCAGAGGCCTAGATGGGAACAGCCGACGCATCCGTTTTGTGGAAAGCGAATCCCGCTGTGCGGAAGAAAATGGCCGGCTTCAATCTGCTCGACGGCTGTTTCCACCAATTGGCCAAACTCCCGACGCTGTTCTTCATCGATGGATGTTTTCAGGTACTGAATTTCCGGAACGCTTTTTCGAACAAACACCACCAGAGAGACATCTGGGATTCCGGTCATCCAGGAATAGCAGACGAGCTGTGGATCGAGAGACAAGAGGCCATCGGGCTGTTCCGGATAGCGCGATCCTGTCGTTTTCCAGTCGATGATGCAATTCGTCCCGTCCAGCTCGCCAATCGCATCGACATAAGATAGAAATTCGCTTCCGCACGGAAGTGATCGTGTGCATTTAACCTGAAGATTCGTCTTCGGGCATTGGATCCGCACGCGATCGTCCTGGGCAAATCGTTCGAGTAGACGAACACCTTCGTGATACAGCCGGTCCCAGGAATCGTTTTTCGCATACTGGAGCGCAGCGTCTTGATGTTCTTGCCACTCCTTAAAGAACACTGCGGTCGAATCTTCTTCGCGGAAATAGGCTGCCAGGGCGTTCTCGAAGCAGCGACCGAAAATCATCGAAGCCCGATCTTCCTTTTCGCGCCAGCCGTCGAGGTATCGGTAGCGATACTTCCGTGGGCAGCGAAGATACTGGCTAATCTGCGTGAAGCTGTAGGTCATTCGATCCTCCTGCCACGACGCTTTCGCGAGCATTCTTCGAGATGAATTCCCATTCGGCGGACGGCGCAAATCCTTCGAGATTGACAAAGGAGCGACCTGCGAAGGTTTTTCTCGTAGTGCGCAGCACGCCAGTGAGGCCGATCAAAGCTTTTTCATCCACCTCGTCGCGGCCGAGCAAGTCCGTGTCGTAGCCGAAATCGCGAAGAAACCAGTTTAGTTTCCAGAGCGACTTCTGGGTGCAGTAGAGTCGTCCCGAAACTTTGTGCGAAGTGAGATCGCTGGGTTCGAGGATCGCGAAGCTGAGAATGAAGAAAGGTTTCTGCGGGTGCCAGCGATAGTAAGCGCGGTCGACCCGAACTAGGAACACGCCTTCCAGAATTCCGTCGCCGCGTGATGCTTCCGTGTGCAGGCCGGGGAAATGTCGTTTCATGACTTCACCTCCTCAAGCTGGGCGTAGCTGTTCAACTTACAAACGAGGGCAGCGCGATCCTTCGCTGCTTCTTCAGCCAGTCTGGAGATGAAGGCGTCGACCAGGTCACGGCTGGCATCGCGGAGCGCTTGGGTACCGCAGAAATCAGCCGCATAGCGTTTCACGAGGTTGGAATCGAGTTCGTACTTACGAATCAGTAGGCAGAGTTTGTCGCGGAGCCTGGGTCGGCCGGTCCTGGAGCCGTTTCCATTCGAACGACTGGAATCGATCCCTTTTCCCTGAACGTTCTCGGGCGGCGAAGAGAGATATCCAAGTTCTTCGACTGAGCAAAGTCCGATTCCATAGGCCTTGCGTAGAGCGCGATTGACCGCACGGGTCTCCGCAACGCGCATCTCGGCACCACGAACCAGAGCGGATGTGTTAGACGGATCGGCATCCCCGTGACCTACGAAGCCCCGTGAGCCGAGCGATTTGTATACTGTCGCCTTGAAGACCCAGCGACCGGTAACGCCATCCGAAAGGCGTTCTTGAAGTATCGTCTTGATCCCACGACAACCTTTCCGGGAAGCAAGTTGCAAGAGACCAGAGTGGGTCACATACCATCGACCCTCCAAGAACTGCAGATCGCCCGCAGCTACTGAAAGAGAGTACCTAGCCGTAAGTTCCCGAAGAGAGCGAAAGGCCATACGAGAAGGCTCGCCCCACAATTGACGTGCGAGCCTTGCATTGGAGCGAAAGCTAACCACATTCCTCTTCATGAATCCTCCTTTGCTGCGCACCTAAGATCACCGTCCTCTAATCATGCGGAGAGCTCGAGTCTCATTTCTTTTATTGCCTTGGGCAGCCTCGTCGATGTAAAAGGAAACGCTCGCTTTTGGACCGTGCGAGAAGGGGCTTTGTTTAATTCCCATGTCTATATTTTATATATAAAGGTATATTCGATGTCAAGGATAAACGCAAGATCTAGAACCGTCTCCGTGGATTGGAAGGCGGTTGGGCGGAGAATCAGGGAACTCAGAGGGTTTGATATGACACAGGCAGATTTGGCGCATCGGATCGGAGTGAGCCAGGGTTATTTGTCAACTGTCGAGCACGGTCAAGGCGAAATTGGGGGGGAAGTCTTACTCGCGCTCGGTCGAGAATTTAAAAGGTCGGTGGAATGGCTCTTAACGGGCAAGGAACAGATTTAGTCGAAATCTGTTCTTAGGTCGAAAGAATTGGTAGGGCCCTCCGCACTAATTTGAATCTTGACGGGTCGAAGATTCGGGATAAAATGAATTGAAAGCGAACGAATACTTCGGACTTTTAGCACAAGAGGAATTTCAAAGCGAAATAGGGGCTGTCGTTAGTTAAGGGGCTAAGTGGGGTGCCATGAATCAGGGGCACCCAAAACGAAAGGCGAGCGGAGGTGACGCTCGCCTTTTTTTTTGAACAAACGTCCACGCTGTCTCGCGGATTTCACGGAGGCCGACTTATGAATGATGACGAAGCATACGAAGTAGGTTTTGGAAAACCTCCAAGGCGTACCCGATTCGCAAAGGGAAAATCGGGGAATCCGCGAGGTCGCCCAAAGGGCGCGTTGAACGTGGCGACTATGCTCGAGCGAATACTGGAAGAGAAGGTGATCATCACCCTGAATGGCCGAAGGAGGACGCTCACCAAACTTCAAGCCGCCATCACACAACTCACCGACAAAGCAGCAGGAGGTGACCTCAAAGCACTTCAGTTGTTGACTTCGCTGTTGCGGTCCACAGAAGAGCGCGGGAGCCAAGGTATCGTCCCGAATTCTGTTAGTGATGATTTGGATAAAGAAATTGTTTCCGGGATTTTGTCAAGAATCTTGACTTTCAACAAGGAGGATTCTGAAAATGCAACTGAGCCTATCCAAGAGTGAGTATCAGGCGCTGCTGCGCCAAGACCTTTATTTCTTTATTGAGCGGTGTTTTCGCGAGCTAAACCCGAAGATGGCATTCAAACGTAATTGGCACCTCGAGATGCTCTCCTCGGGTTTGGAAGCCTGCCGGCGCAAAGAAGAGACGCGCTTGATCATCAATGAGCCGCCGCGCTCCCTGAAATCGCACTGCGTCTCGGTAGCTTTTGTAGCGTTTATGTTGGGCCATGACCCGAGTTCCAAAATAATCTGCGTGAGCTACAGCCAGGAGCTCTCCAACAAACACGCAATGGACTGCCGTACAATCATGAATGCTCCGTGGTACCGTAATTTATTTCCGAACACCCGTCTTTCGTCTGAACGTACAGCTCTGCCGGAGTTCGTCACAACAAAGCAGGGATTCCGTCTCTCAACGTCTGTGGGCGGCGTGCTGACAGGCCGCGGTGCGGATTATATAATCATCGACGATCCGCTAAAACCCGAAGAGGCTCTCTCGGATACCCAACGGAGGGCTGTCAATAACTGGTTTGATCACACGCTCTACAGTCGATTAAACGACAAGAGAAACGGATGCATTGTGTTAACCATGCAAAGATTGCACGAGGACGATTTGGCTGGTCATGTTCTCGGCTTGGAGCGCTGGAAAGTAATTCGGTTTCCCGCAATTGCTGAAGAAGATGAGTCTCATATTATCAAGACACCTTATGGACCGCGCCTTTTTCACCGTCGTGCGGGCGAAGCTCTTCATCCGGAGCGCGAGCCGCTGGAGATCCTGAATCATATTCGCGAAACCGTGGGCGAATACAATTTTGCCGGACAATACCAACAGTCGCCTGCCCCCTTAGGCGGCGGATTGGTGAAAGCGGAATGGTTTAAGACCTACTCCGCAACCGACGGGCCTGAAAAATTCGAGATGATACTTCAATCGTGGGACAGTGCAAACAAGGCCTCCGAATTGAGCGATTATAGTGTCTGTACGACCTGGGGCATAAAAGAAAAACACATTTATCTGCGCCATTTGTTTCGCAAACGCCTTGACTATCCGGACCTGAAACGGGCTGTAAAGGAGCAGGCAGAGATGTTTGGTCCGCAAACGATTCTGATTGAAGACAAGGCATCGGGCACTCAGCTAATCCAGGAATTGGTCGCTGAGGGAATGCACGCTATCCAAAAGTACGAGCCATCGATGAACAAAGTCGTCCGGATGAATACGGTGACGAGCATGATTGAATGTGGATTTGTTCATGTACCTGACAAAGGAGCATATCTCGCTGAGTACCTCCACGAACTCGCGAACTTCCCCAACGCCAAGTATGACGACCAGGCCGACTCGACCTCCCAAGCCCTCGATTGGTTCAAACAGCGGTACGTAATTGGGAACGACCCGTACATCATAGTTCTCAAGCATGAGCATTGGACAGAACTACCAGGGGAGTTTCCTGGTTCTGGTTCAAGTGCACTTTTTCGTGACTCTGGCCGAACAAGAATGCCATCATTCGCACGCTCGTGAGCGGAACTTCGCGAGAGGGAAGTCCGCGATCAAAATGAGTCCAGTTCTTTAGTATTAATGGATATTCCGTCGTTCCAGGACGGAATTGCCCGGCGGACAAAATTCTGTACGTGCCCTCATACACCAAGTGCCCATCATTTCGATAGCAGTGAATCCCACCGTTCTGCCTACCCTTGATAGATTCCATCAACTGCTGGAGACCGCTCACCACGAAGCACCTTGTTTTCGGTACAACGCGGATTTTTTTCCGCATGTCGGGCCAGCAGTACCTTCCCTGTAAATTCCCTGTTCCGTGCTTGGCCGGAGGGGTTTACATTTGCCGGTAATTCGCGGGAACAGCAGGTCTTAAGCTGGTTTAAGTGTGCTTGAGTAGATAAAATTCCCAGTTCTTTTCCCTGATAATTTGCGCGAGCATACCCTTCGAACCGAAAACCTCTCGTAGCGAGTGCTTCACGGAAGACAGTAGTGGCTCAAGCCAACGCCGATCAGACAACCTGAACATGGTGAACGTCATGAACATTGGTGAACGGATGGGGTGCACAGCTAACGGTTTCTTGCGAATCCACGAGCGACCAGCGCATCAGCATTGCAGTGCCTAGATGGTTCAGGGAGAGGCCGTGCAAACCGGGTATAGTCCCGCTTAAGGCGAGCCTTGTGAATAGGCGCTTGTCGGCGCGATCGGCGTGGCGCGCGCCGTATCAGATGAGCAGCTTTCGCGCAAAATACTAAAGACGCTGGCCGTAGTCTGAAAGGGCGAACTCATGCGGCGCCGGTTCCAGACGGATGACACGCAAACCGGAAGTAATGCCTCCGGCTTGGTGGCTCCCGATAAACGCGCTTGTGGTGATCGGAGAGATTGCTCACTATAAGCAGACTTCTCGTACCATCCGAATGCGCGATTTCGTTCGATGATTAAACGATTCTAGATACGCCCGGGCATCCAACAAGCCACTGCGTGCCCCGTAGGATTGCTTGTTGGCAAGTTTCGACCTCTATAAAATCACAGCTGCTTCCTCAAAATTCAGGCGAGGATTACGTGGATGGAGCTTGCGCTGGTCTCCATAGCCCAGGTTGCAGAGGAGATTGACCTTCCACTTCCCGTCCGGAAAGAATGCCGCATTCAGCTTGCCAGCGTCGAACCCGGACATCGGCCCGCAGTCCAATCCAAGAGCGCGTGCGGCCAGGATGAAGTAAGCAGCTTGCAGGGAGCTGTTGCGGAAGGCGTTCTCCTCAATCAATGGTTTATTTCCGATGAAGTAGGAGCGCATATCAGCCTGCGGAAAGAGCCTGGGAAGATTCTCGTGAAATTCTGTGTCCCAGGCGATGATGACGGTCACAGGAGCGGCCATGGTTTTGTCGACATTGCCGGGCGCTAGAACTGGCTTGAGACGCTCCTTGGCACCGGGCGTGGTTAAAAAAACGAATCTGGCGGGTGAGCCGTTGGCACTGGTCGGTCCAAGGCGCGCCAATTCGTAGGCCTTGCGTAGGAGCTCTACCGGCACGGGTTCGGGAAGCCACGTGGAGTGGGTCCGCGCTTCGCGAAATAGCTGGTCGAGAGCCTCCTGTGAGATGGGCGTTTTGATAGCTGCTAAACTCGATGATTCAAATTCATGGCGCATTTTAGTGCTCTCCTTATATTAGGTGCGTTCGGCTCAAGTCTGCTTGGACGACTTCGTCGGCGAGTTCGCTATGCTTGGCCGGATTGCGAGTCAGGGCGCGTATTACGGCGCCTCCCTGGTGTCCCGTTGCGCCGACCACCGCGATTAGCCTCTTATCTGCGGGTTCCATTTGTAAGATGCCTCTTATTATACATTGATGCCAATTAAATTGATATAGATGCATTATTCTGGACATCGTTATATTAAAAGGGCACAATAGTTTCGTCATGGACAAGAACTCACGAGACCCGGTTCACTGTTGGCTGGTGTTGGGGAAGGCCTTTCAGGCGGCCGCGAAATATCTTTATGCGGGACTGGAGGAGACGGGAATCGACGATACCGACTTCCGGATACTTGAAGCACTCCTCAACAAAGGGTCTTTGCCGGTGAATACGATCGGCCCAAAGGTGTACCTTACGCCCGGCTCGATCAGCGTGGCCATCGACCGCCTGTTGGATAGAGGTCTGGTAAGCCGGGTCGAGAGTCCTGAAGATCGACGCGTCCGGATCGTATCGCTCACCCCCAAAGGCAAAGAATTGATCGCACCGATTTTTCGCAAACACGCATCCGAAATCAGGAAAGTCTTTGCCGATGCGAGCCCGAACGAGTTGCGAGCCCTTGAAACGACATTGAAAAAGATTGGGAAGC
>DATNKB010000106.1:0-66119 GCA_035603595.1 Candidatus Dormiibacterota bacterium | reverse complement strand
CGATGCCAATCCGCATTCGAGTTGGAACTCGCCAAACCGATTCGTGTTGGCCACCGAAACAACCTTGCCGGATTTCAACAGTGCGACTGATGCTGCCACGTAGTTCTCTCCAGGCTCAGCAGAGTTCAGGATCTGTCCGATTACGGAAACATTCTCGGAATCCTCTTTAGGCTCAATGCGCAGGTCGATCCTCAGATCGCCGGATCCGAAGAGGAGCTGGCGGGCAGCGGATACGGCTGAGCGGACGCCGACGGGAAGCGGCTCACAAGAGCTATCGAAGAGCACTTCGGCCAGAAGTCCGCGCGAATGCTTGTGTCTCTGTTTGCCATCAATGGCGAAGCTCCCTTTCACGAAGCGAACGACGCTGTCGTCGGGCTCGCTAGCCAGTTGCCGACTGGCCGTTTCGCGCACTCGGAACCAAGTCTCGGCTTCGCGCTTGCATCGCTGGCATCCGCTCTCAAGGTGTGCTTCCATAACAATTTTGTGATCCTCGCTTACTGCGCCTCTCACGAAATCAACCCACTCCTGAGCCGTGAAGTGCTTCATTCTCTCCTCCCCCGAATCCCTTCATTCATCGCAATCCCCGCCGCTCGCTTTACAAACAAAAGGGTATTGAAATCGCGAAAAAATATAGGTCAAGGCTTAAATTGTTGCAGGTTTTGTATCCCCTTATGGATCAATCGATTACATGGCATTTAAGGGGGCTGGCACCCTGTTGCCGCTAGGCTGCCACTGGCGCGAGGGCTTTGCCGATGAGCACAAAAGGAGCCCAGAAGTAAGGGTGGGGATAAGATTCGCGGAGAGCTCGGACTGCGCCTTGGAACGCAGCGCCACGGGTTTCGGCACTCGCGAGGCGGGAGTAGAAGGATGCCATGAACTGAGAGGTGCTCTGATCGTTGACATCCCAGAGTGTAAGAAGGACAGACTGCGACCCCGCATAAAGAAGCCCGCGTACGAGGCCTAGCAACTCGTCACCCGCGGCAATTACGTTCAATCCGGTAGCGCAGCCGCTCAGAGTCACGAGTTCAGCGTCAAGTTTAAGATGATACAAGTCGTATAGGTTCAAATACGAAGCGCCCAGGCGAATGCCTGAGAACATCGGGTTGTCCTGCCGGAAAACTCCGTGGGTCGCCATATGGATCAGGCGGCTCTGAGCGCCGCATGTGCGCAGCGCCTCGTCACCGGCCTCGGCCCCCAGCACCAGCCTCGACCCCTGCAGGGCAGCCGCAACAGTGTGCACTTCCTTCTCGATAAAAGGAGCGCGCGAATCTGGGACGCCCAAGATAAGAGGTGCTCCCGATGAGCGCGACTCTCTGCGGCAACAGAGCTCGTAGATGCTCGCGCTCGGTGCATAGGAGATTGAGAACTCGTCGATCAAATAATTCATGCCGTCGAACAACGCGTGAAAAGGAAGATAGTGCAAGATTCCGTGAGGGACAATCGTGAGGTGCGTTGCATTCAGTCGTTCGCGGAGCGGCGCGATGAGCTCTTGATGAAGTTCCTGGAGATGGGAGTGGGTGGCCTCAATCAGAGTCCGTTCGAACAACCGCGTGTAACTGGAACCGAGGCGAAACTTGGACATCTGGAAGCGCAGCATCCGCACAAGATTCGCCACGCGAGAAACGGGTGTGAGCGGGAGGATTTCGAGAGTAGATTCCGTAACAATAGCGGCGATGAACTGGTCCTTGACGATGAAGTATTCGATCAGGGCCGAATTCGGAGACAGGCAGGCAGAAATCTCTTGCATCGAGCACATGGTCGCCTGTTCCGTCGCCAGCTCCTGGCGATCTGACGTTGGGAGATCGCGCAACACCCTGAGCAACTCGTTCTCGTGAGCCAGCGCCTCTGCTTCGAGCTTCTTGATTTGCGCCGGCGAAGAGTCCTCCGAACGCAACTGCTCAATCTCCAACCGCCGGTAGTACCAGTTCAGATCCTCGCGCATCTCGCGGATTCGCCGAACCAAACCGCTCTGGCCCTCCTCCGCATCGGCGATCGCCGGACGATACTGCAGAAGAAGCTCAACGAGGCTGCGCGACTTCGCGAGTTCTATGTAACCAAAGGCTTCTTGCGCCGAATCTTTTTTCTCCGCGTCGTGAAGACATGAATCGACGAGGTTTTCATACACCTCGAGTCGGTTTTTCATGAATGCAATCTTGAGTTCTTCGCCGCGAAGGCTGCTGCGGAGGGTTTCCAGTTCGGCGCGTGCGTGTTGCCAGGAATCGTAGGCAGCGCGGCTGTCGCCGCGTGCTTGCTGAATTTGTCCCATCAGGAAATGGGACTGATACGAAAGCGCTGGCGTCTCCTTTTGTACGACATGCTGGAGCGCTCGTTGGCACTCCTGATACGCAGCGCTGGCATCCCCGATTTGCAGCGTTAGGCGCGCCAGCAGCAACTGGCAAAGAATGCGTTTGCTTGAAAGCATTGACGTCTCGAAAAAGTCCGATGCGCGCTTGCAGAGCCGGCGGGCTTCGAAAAATCGGCCTTCTTCACAAAGCACCAGAGCCTGATAAAGATCAATCAAGGAAGGCCAAACAAGGTTCTTCTCGCGAACAAATTTCTCACGGGCCTGAGAAAACAACTCCAGCCCCGCGACGTTCTTATCTAGCTGGCTCAGCGCCATTGCTTCGTTGGCCATACACTTGGCCTCTTCGTAGCCCATTCCCAACCTCTGAAAACGCAAATACCCCTCGTGGGCGGTATCCCTAGCGTCTGTGCTTAGGTTTAGTTCGAGATAGATCTCAGAAAGGTCGAGGTAGCAAAGGGCAAGGACATGCGCGTCGCCGTTTTTTTCACATTCCTCTCGAGCGGCGCGAAGCATTTTGATCGCGCGGCTGTACTCGCCTCGCAGGTAATAAAGGTACGCAATGTTGTAGTCACTCTGGGTGACGAGAAGCGTCATCCCGTATTGAGCGAACATTTCGCGCGCCTGTTGATACGTAGAAAGTGCGCGCGGAAAATCATTTAGTGTAATCAGGCACACAGCCATGTTGTAGAGCGCAACGGCAAGCCCTTCCGAATCGCGGTGCGGCAGCAACATCTTGTACCCGCGTTCGTAATAGGCCAGGCCTTCCTCAAAGCGGTCCTGCCGGTGATAAATATTTCCCACGTTGATTTCGACGTATCCGAGCCGCCTGGTATCACCGACCTTCGTGAAAAGCTTTCGCGCGCCGTCGGCAGCTTCGAGTGCCTGATCGTAGCGGCCGAGCAAACAGAAGGGTTGAATCGATGAATTCAGAGTGCGGGCCTGTTCTTCCGCGTCGCCTAGCTTTTGAAAGATTGCGAGCGCCTGCTGATGATATTCGAGCGCTGCTTGATTTTCCCCTACGTTATAGAGTGCATTCGCCTTGGCGCGAAAGCTGCCGGCCAGCACGTTCCTGTTGCGCATTCGCTGCGCAAGCGTGACCGCTGTTTCGGCCAGGGCCAGGGCCCCGTGAGTGTCTATCCGCAGTCGCTTTCGGGATTCATCGATGAGCTGAAGCACTGAGGCCGAGCGGAAAGTCAGCTTGCTGCGTGACAGATACCGCGAACGACTTGCGTCGTCCTTTAGAGCTGCCAACTCGTCGAGTATCTTTGCGGGCAGCGCTTGAGTTTTTCTCGCCGTCACTAGAAACCCGCTTCGACTAACTCTTTGCGCAATCGCTCGAGACACCGCTGGCGGATGAAGCCAATCGAGCCGGTGGCGATCCCGAGACTAGCGGCCACATCTTTATAGGGCCGCGCGGGTTCCTCGAAAAAAAGCATCTCGACTAGCTGACGGCAACGAGGGGCCAGCGCCGAGAGCGCGTCTTGAAGTTTCTGCTCATCTTCCGCTTCGCGAAGAATCTGCTCGGTCTGCGATGGAACAGTCTCCTCCGGCCGCTGTTCCACCTCGTCGGGGACTTCCGTGCGCTGTTGCTGGTGCCTGCGATGAAAACATTTATGCGAGGCCACCTGGATTAGCCATTTTGGCAGCGCCTTGGGCTTTCGTAGTTTCGGTAGCTCCGACAACAACTCGAGGCAGACGGCTTGAAAAATATCGTTGGCGTCGTCAGGGTTGAAGCCGTATTTGATGGGGATGGAGTATATCAATCTCTTGTATTTCTCAATCAGCGCATCCCACGCGTCTTCATTGCCGTTCGAGCATTCGCGCACGAGGCGTGTATCAGTCCAGGCCAATTCTGCTCCGAGAGGCGCTACGTTGCGTTCAGCCAATTGCCGACCAGCACTAGCTACTCTAATGGGCATACAGCTCTTCCACGTTCCACAGAGCGTACGGATCAAGAATTGCAGGGTGGAAATTTCCGATGCGATTGCGGGCGGCTACGAGAACGTTGGGGCTCGCAAGACAAATTACAGGCAGGTTGTCTGCCACAATTTCCTGGACACGATCGTATAACTGCTTGCGCCTCGAATAATCCAGCGTGGTCAGTTGCTGCTCCATTAACCGATCCATTTCGGACTCCCACGGCGCAGACGGCTTGCCTTCGAGGTCCCACAAATGCGTTTCTCCACTGGAAACCCAGACGTTCATTTCCGCCGTGGGATCTGCATCTCCGCTGACCAGGCCCATGATCGCAGCCTCGTAGTCGTAAGTATTCAGGAAGCGGTCGACCATGGCTCGAAATTCGAGCGAGACAATCTGAACCTTCATTCCCAACCGGCTGAGATCGTCCTGGATGATCGTGGCCATCTTGGTCCGTTGGGCATTCGAGGCACTCGTCAGGATTGAAAACTCGACCTCGCTACCGCGTGAGTCGACGAGAGTGCCCTCAGGCGTCCATGAAAACCCGGCTGATTGCAACAGTTGACGGGCGCGTTCGAGCGATCGAGTTGGATGCGGAAGCGCTGCGTCCACCCAAAGTTTGTTACCCGGCGTGACCTGCCCCCAGAGCGGCGTGGCGCGGCCGTTGTAGACCAGGCGTACGATTCCTGTGCGGTCGATTGCAGCTGACACGGCCTGGCGAAAGCGCACATCGCGAAACCACAGCTGCTTCTTCGCGATTCCCGTAAGCGCTTTGGAGCCCAGGTCGTTCATGTTGAAAAACAGAAAGCTGTATTCGAGCCCGGCCCCTAAATCTTCCACGTGATAGTTCTTTGCTGCTTGCTGTTTTTCCAACACGCCGAAGTTGTCAGCGCTGAACCGGCTTAGAATATCCGTGTCGCCGCCCTCGAAGCGAATCACCTGGGCATCCTCGCTGGGCACAAACAAGAAAACCAGTTCGTTGAAATATGGCAAACGCACGCCGGCGGAATCTTGCTTCCAATAGTACGGGTTCTTTTCGAGGACGATACGCTGGCCAGCGATGTACTCCTTCAGACGGAAAGGTCCGAGGCCGGCAAACTGGTTTGGCGGTGTCGAAAGGCTCCAAGTGTGTGAGAATTCACCAGCCCGATACGATTTCTCGAGAAGATGGCGCGGAAGAATTGCGATGCCGTCGAAAATCCTTTCGGCCGCCGCATAGGGTTGTACCAGCGAGAACTGAACTGTCGACGAATCGAGCTTTTTTACTTCGATTGGTTTCCCGCCGACCACAAGCAGATCGCGCTGCGGCGAATGAGTGTTTTCGTCGAGATACACCTGAAAAGTAAAAACGACGTCATCCGCTGAAAACGCTTCTCCATCCGAAAAACGCAATCCCTGGCGAAGGTGCAATGTGTACATTCTTCCGTCAGTAGAAACATTCCAGGATTTCGCCAGGGCAGGGCCTGTCTTCAGAGTCTCCCGGTTGATATGAATCAAATCGCCGGAGAGGCAACGAATCACGTCGCGCGAAGGGTCGTCAATCGCGAGAACGGGATTCAGGGTCTTGGGTTCGGAGCGAAGCGCAACGACGAGCCGCCCTCCCGTTTTGCCGGCCGCGTTCTCCATCACCATCAAATCCTCGCGCGCTCCGTTTGCCGGGCTGACGGCGGAAGGAAATAAGCAAAGCGCCGCCATAGCGCACGCGAGGGCGAGGAGTTCCCCAAGACGAAATTTCCCCATATACAAATTTTTAACAGAGTATGTTTGGATTTTATAGAGAGACGGGCTTCCAATGTTCCTGCAGCGCATCGGCGGCCAGGTAGTAGGTGAGGAAGAGCGGAATCAGGATCACTGCCGGGAGGAACATCCACCAGTATGTGGACAGTACGTAGTATTGCTGGAGCGAGGAGAGCAGGCTACCCCAGCTGGGCATTGGCTCGGAGACGCCGAGCCCAAGGAAAGTCAGTGTTACCTCGGCCAATACGTACTGCGGGATGAGCAAAGTGATTTGCGTAAGCGCAACGCCAGAGGCTTGCGGCAGCACATGGCGGCGAAGCAGGTAGGCGTCTGACGCGCCGAATCCACGCGCGGCGAGGACAAAATAGCGTTCTTTCGCGCTTAGAACCACGCCGCGAACTAGACGGGCAGGCCGCGCCCATCCGATTAAGCCCATCACCGAAACGAGCAAAAGAAATATTTGCGATTGCGAGACATGCAACGGCATCGCAGCGCGCACAGCGAATAAAAGGTAGAGCCAGGGTAACGCGAGGAAAAGCTCACCGCTGCGCATGAGACCTTCGTCGATCCATCCGCCATAGAATCCCGCGATGGCCCCAATCAACACGCCAAACATTACGGAGAGACCTGCGGCGAGCAAACCCGCTAGCAGAGATACCTGGCCGCCGTACAGAAAGCGAGAAAATTGATCGCGCCCGAATGCGTCGGTGCCGAGGATAAAAATCCGGCCGGGTTCGTCCACTCCAAAAAGGTGCTCGCGGGAGACAAAAAGCCCCGCCACTTTGTGAGGCGTGCCTTGCACGAAGAAGCGAACGGGATAGTAACGAGTGAAATCCACTTGAAGGGATCCCGAAACGGAGGCGTCACTCTGCCATCCATAGATAAACGGCCGAATATGAAAGTGTCCCTGAGAATCCATGAAATGGACGCGGGTTGGCGGAGTAAACGGAAGCTCGCGATCTTGGGCGGCATAGCCATAAGGGGCAAAAAATCCGGCGAACAACACAGCTATGTGAAATCCTGCCAGCAGGAAAGCGCACGCCACGAGTTTGCGACGATTCCTCACCAGCTCACTCCACGCGAATTCGCGGGTCTGCCGCGAAGAGAAGCATATCAGCCAACAGATTCCCCGCGATCAGGAAGACAGCCGACAGCATCACAGTTCCCACCACGACATAAACGTCCTTATTGAGAGTCGCTTCGACGAGCAGCGGTCCTAACCCAGGCCAGCTCAAGATCACCTCTAGCAGAAGCGAAGAGCTCAACATCGTCGCCACCGAAAATCCAAACAGTGAAATCAACGGATTCGCGGCAACCGGCAGCGCAAAGCGGAACAGCAACCGGAAGTTGGGAATCCCGTGACTACGCGCCGCCAGGATGAAGGGCGACTCGAGCACCTCAATCATCGCAGAGCGCACGTGCCGAACCAGGGCAGGCAACGTGGCCAGCGCCAATGCGACTGAGGGTAGGAGAAGATGCCACGCGACATCTTTCAGCTGCGAGAGCCCATGGCCTTCGTTTTCCGCCGAATGCATGCCGCCCGAAGGGAACCAACCGCTTCGCACCGCAAAAAGTAGCACGCACAGAAAAAGCAGGAGATCGGGAATCGTGAGCAGAGTCGATGTCGCGAGCTCGGAACTTCGCCGGCTGAATTTCCGGCGATTCGTTGCGCTCCAGACGCCGATCGGAATCGCCAATAACCACGCCAACACCGTCGATGTGCCAGTAAGCAGCAGCGTGTTTCGGGCTCGGGGAATCAGGAGGTTGCCAACCGGCGCGTTATAAGCGAGCGAGATCCCGAATTCTCCCCGCAAAGCAGAAAGGATCCACAATCCGTAGCGCACGGGGAAGCTCCGATCCAGGCCATACTCAGCGCGCAATCCCTCCACGGTTTGCGCGGAAACTCGCGGGTTCATCCGCACCTGGTCGAAGAAATCACCGGGTGCTACCTGCACGAGCGCAAACGAGAAGAGCGAGATCGCGGCCAGCAGTACTGCCGCTTGTGAGAATCTCCGTATTAGGAATCTTACGTTCATATCCTATGCAGACTGGCCCAGCCAGGTCGCTTCGCTCTGCTCCATCGCACCCAGCAAGTGTCGAGAGTAGGAGTGCTCCGGATGCGTGAAGAGTTCCAGTGTGGCTTTGTGCTCGACGATACGCCCGGAACGCATGACGGCAACTTCATCCGCGAATTGTGAGACAAGCGGCAGATCGTGAGAGATATGGAGGTACGTAAGCGAATGAGCGGCTTGAAGATCGTCAAGCAATTGCAGGATATTCTCCTGATTTCCGCGATCGAGATTTGAAAGAGCTTCATCAAGTATCAGAAGATTGGGCTCGAGCGTTAGAGCCCGTGCAATCACCAGACGCTGTCGCTGGCCGCCGCTGAACTCGAGCGGACGCTTCGAGCCTCCATCGGGAGACAAGCCCACCAATTCCATCATCTCGATCGCGCGGTCATGCTGTTGGGCGCTCGTGCCAATCCGCTGAATCCTCAGCGGCTCGGCGATGATTTCTACAGCACTGAACTGAGGATTGAGCGAAGCCGTCGGATTTTGAAATATCAACTGAGTCTTCCGGCGCATAAGGAATAGTTCTCGCTTCGGAAGATCGAGAGCAGATTCGCCTTCAAATAGAATTTCTCCGTGCGAGGGACTTTCGAGCAGCGCCAAACACCGCGCGAGTGATGATTTTCCGGCTCCCGACTCGCCAACGATCGCAAGCGTCTCACCACGCCGAACGGCAAGGTTGATATTTTCGAACGCTCGAACCGTGAATCGCGTGCGAGAGAAGGCTTGCGTTTGAACGTACTCTTTGCCGAGATTTCGCACCTCAAGCACTGGCACCGGAGAAGTCGTCATCGCGAGACAGGCTCCTCGATAGCAGATTCCAACCGTGCTACCGCATCGCCTGGTTTGCCAGAGTCTGCCCCGAATTCTCCTGGCGTGCCCGTCTCAGTAGATTGCCGGGTGATTTTCTTGAAATACCCTTCTTCGACGATTCGCCCTTCCTTCATCAGCAGAACGCGATCCGCCAGGCCAGCCTGCACTTGCGCAGAGTGGCTAATCAGCAGAACAGATATGCCCATTTGCGATTTCAGCTCTCGAAGCAATCCAATTAAACTAACTTGCGTCAGAGCGTCAAGCGAGGCAGTTGGTTCATCGGCGATCACGACCTCAGGCTCGCAGGCAAGAGCCTGCGCAAGAACCACCCTTTGGAGCTGTCCGCCACTGAGCTGATGGGGATAAGAAGTGTAAATCCGGTTGATGGGAAGAAGCCCGACCTTACCCAGCCAGCCCTCAGCTTCTGCGCGGCATTCCGGCCAACCCCATTTCTTATGCGCGTGCAGGACCTCCGCAATTTGGTCGCCGACCTGCATCATGGGACTCATCGCGATGCCAGGTTCCTGCGGTACCATCGAAATTTTTGCACCGCGGACCTTAGCAAGTGAGCGTTCATCGAGACCGAGCAATTCCTGTCCGCCGAACATAACGGAGCCTGATACTTCGGCTTGCTCTCTCGTAAGTAACCCCAGCATTGCCAACGAAAGTGTTGTTTTGCCGCAGCCCGATTCTCCCATCAGTCCCACAACTTCGGCCTCGTGGACGTCGAAACTGACATTGTCCACGGCCGTGTGAGCCGCGGCACGTGCGGCAGGAAACTTGACCGTAAGATTTCGAATCTTCAGCGAGCGTCGCATTGAGTTTTCTATCAACCGGACGGCGGGCTCATCGTCGCCCGCAAAAAGGAGGGTCCCTCCTGGCACAAAGGGACGGCTCCACAATCAAGGTACTCAAGGTATTAGGGGTGAACGTAGCTGACGATAGCCCACTCGTTTATCGGTGCGCGAAGGGGTACTGGAACCAAAGTACCAGCAAGAGAAACTTAGGGTTCTCGGAATGGATTACCGCGCGACAGTGAGCCTCGATGGCGAGAGATAGGAGTACGCGCTGCAACCAGGGCACCGCACGGCTGTTTCAGTCATCGTACGGTACGCAAAAGATAGCAGAAGCGCAGTCGTCTCAGCCGCAGCGATCTCGGTCAGATCATTATAGCTGGGCCGTCTTCCAGTCTGCGGGAGGGGAGGCAATCGCCCAGAATTCCGGTGCCGGTTGACTGAACTGAATTCCCACGGTCGCTAGTCCGGCATACGGCGGCCCCAAAAACGCCACGGTAGCTTCGTGCTGATCCTTGTTCTTCAAATTTGTGAGCCGAACAGTCTGACCTAGCGATACTTTCGCTGCCAATACAATCAGCGCTCCGTGCGCGCTCACGGTCAACGTAAACGTTTCCTCTTTGAAATCCTGCGCACCCTCCGCCTTGCCCTCAATAAAAAGCGGAACGTCCAAAAGCACCCGTTCACTACGTCTCTTCCCAAAAGTCGGCATCGCGGTCCCCGCCTCTGTCAGATTGCCCAATATTCACTCTAATCCGCAATCCGCGGGGGATGCACGCATTCTCCGCGTTGGATTCTTTCTAGTAAACGACATTGGTTTTCTCGCCCGAGGGAAATCGAGAGGACAGGGTCGCGATCGCGCTACAGTTCGCGCAGCGCCAATACGATCGGTCTGCGAGCCGCTCGAATCGCCGGTGGAACGCCACCCACCAATCCCATCAGCAGCGCAAAAAGAATGCCGATCGCGAGCAGCACCGGCGTAATTCGAAAGGCAAACGCCAGATGCGAAAACGTCTGCATATTTAGGGTGCTGGTTGTTACGCCATTGACTGGCAGAACCGCAAGGCACCCTATGAGTCCGCCTATCAGCGCGATCACCATCGCCTCAATCACAAAAGAAAACGCTACACTGCCGCCGCCAAATCCAATGGCTCGAAGTGTGGCGATCTCCCGTGACCGCTCCGAAACGGCGGAGTACATCGTGTTCAGCGCGCCGATCACCGCTCCGATTCCCATGATCAACGCAACGAGAGTTCCCAAAACGGTGATGAGTGTCGTCAGGAGCAGCGACTGCCTCGCGTAATACTCGCTCTCGCGATCCACCTGTACCTGCAACGTGGGATCTGCAGTGATCGAATCTTTCAATTCGCTCAGCGCCGTAGGCGATGTCAACCGTAGTGTGACCGATTGGAACAGATTTTCTGGCCGCTTATAAACCTGATTGAGGACGCGCGAATCAGCCCATATCTCGGAATCGAACGCGCTGCCGCCGGCGTCGAATACACCCACCACATCCCATGTCCCGCCGCCGAACCTTATCGGCTTGCCGAATTCCAGGCCTCCGTACGTCGACGCGACATTCTTTCCGATGATCAGCTCATTCAGCCCCGGTTGAAGGAACCGCCCCTGAACAATTTTAATGTTCGGACGAACTCTCAGAACTTCGGGAGACACCCCTCGTATTTGAACGTTCGCATCGGTCCCCGTCGTAAGCAGTGGAAAAGCCGCAACCATCACGGCCTCCGGGCTCACCAGCGGCTGCCCATTCTCACGCGCCACTCCCGGTTTATCTTGAATCACCTTCACCTGATCGAGCGGTATCGATCCATCCATCTCGCTGCTCGCACCGGCTCGACGGATCAGCGCGTTATTCGGAGATCCCGACGAAACCAGCGTGGCACGAAATCCGCGCGCGAGAGCCAGCATTGCCACAAACACTCCCACCGTTCCCGCAATTCCAAGCACGGCCACAATCGCAGAGATCCATCGCGCTCGCATACTGCGCAGGTTGTATAGAATCGGAATCGCCATTTGTTAAACCCTCCGCAGAGCGTCCACTACGCGTAATCGCATCGCGGACGTAGCGGGAAGAATGCCCGCGAGTATTCCCACAGCCAGTGCGCACACGATACCAACTAACATCAAAAGAGTTGGCAGCGTGAACGATTGCAACATTCCTCCGGTAGGATCCCCGAGAAGCGTCCATAATTTCGCCAACGCCAGACCGATCGCTCCTCCCACGAGTGCGATCAGGATCGACTCAGCCAGAACGAGCACCAACACGAAGCGGTCCGAAAACCCCACCGCCTTCAGAACGGCAAGCTCCCCGATACGCTCGCGCACAGCAAGCGCCATCGTATTGCCTGTCACCAGGAGCAGCGTGAAAAACACTACGCCGCCAATGGCCAGAATCAGGAATTCAATATTCCCGGCTTGTTTCACCCATGACGCCGCCATCGCTTGCAGAGTTTCGCTCTTCGTTTCAAACGGTGAGTTGGCGAACATGTTGTCAATTGCTTTTACTACCCGGGGAGCATCATCGGCCGAATCGAGCTTCACCGTATACCAGCCGATCTGGCCTTTGAGCGCAGCAGGGCGATGCTCGTCGAGATATTTGTATTGGATCCAGAATTGGCTCAAATCGTCGCCTTCGCGCGCGCCGTGGTAAATGCCTCGGAGGTTGAACTCGAACGTCCCGCCGTAGATCGGAGCCTGAAGGGGTATGCGGTCGCCTATCTTCCACCCAAAACGTTTCGCCGTGTTCGGACCAGCGATTGCCCCTTCGCGATCGTCCAGAAACGCTTTCCACTGATCGTCCGATACTTGAAGCTCGGGATAAACTTCCCGCTGATTTTCCGTGTCAATCGCGAAGCTCGGAAAGAAATTCTTTGGATCCTGATAGATTCCGCCGAACCACACGTCAAAGGTCACCCGCTTCACACCGGGAATCCGGAGAATCTGGTCGCGATACGAAATCGGAAGCGGCTGAATGATCGACACTTTGTTGATCGTCATCAACCGGTCGACGCCCGCCACATCCACTCCCTGGTTGAACGCTCCGTGAATGATCGCGAGAAAGCCGAACAGAAATAGCGCCACCACGAACGAACCGATCGTCAGGGTGGTCCGCAACTTCTTACGAAGCAGGTTAGCTTTGATCAGCGATAGGTATTTCATGCCAGGCTCCCGGCTGCCGTCGCCATGCCTTCCACCAGGACGCCCTTATTGAGGTGCAGCGTCGCTTGCGCGCGTTCTGCCGCCATCGGATCGTGCGTCACCATCAGGATAGTTTTGGAGTGTTCTTTCGAAAGTTGTGTGAGAATTCCCAGAATCTCATCCGCGCTCTTGCGATCCAAATCGCCTGTGGGCTCGTCGCAAAGCAGGAACGTCGGATCGGCCACAATCGCGCGCGCGATCGCCACGCGTTGTTCCTGGCCGCCTGACAATTGCCTCGGATAATGATTCATCCGGTCGCTCAGGCCGACCACCGACAGCGCCGTTTCCACATGCTTTTTTCTCTCGGCCTTTGAAAGTTTCGTCAATAGCAGCGGGAGCTCCACATTTTGAAACGCCGTCAGCACCGGAATCAGGTTGTACATCTGGAAAATGAATCCCACGTGTCGCGCGCGCCATTCCGTCAATTTGTTGCCGGACATACTGGTGATCTCGTCGCCGGCCACAGTAATGCTCCCGTGCGACGGTACATCCAGCCCGCCCAGCAGATTCAGCAGCGTCGTCTTGCCCGACCCGCTCGGCCCCATGAATGCGACGAATTCTCCTTTGTCCACGTCGAGGTTCAATCCGCGCAGCACATCAATCTCCTCCCCTCCGCGCCGGTACTTCTTATCGAGCCCGCGAATTTGAACCAGGCTGTTTCCGTTTCCTCTGCCGTCCACTCGAACCATGTCACCGCTCCTATTTCTTGATTTCCGCCGCTTGCCCATCCCGCAAATTCGCCGGGCCCTTCACCACCACCGGATCGCCGGCGTTCAATCCCGCCAGTATTTCCAAATCGGTGCCCCGCGTTCCGCCAGTCGTCACCGCTCTTCGCTCCACGTGACCGTCCTTCACAATAAAAACAATCTTCTTGCCATTTTCGTCACGCACGGCATCCGGCGGAATCAACGCAGCCGGAGCCGTTTCTCCCTTCTTCTCCACCGGCGCCTCGCCCAGAAACGTAACCTTCACTCCCATGTCCGGAAGAATGCGAGGATCGAGTTTCAAGAACGAAATCCTCACCTTCACAGTCGCCTTTTGCCGGTCCGCCGTTGGAATTACCGTTCGCACCTTCGATGGTATCTGCCAGTCCGGATACGCATCTAGTACGGCTGTCACTGGCTGACGGGGTACAACGCGCGCGATGAACGCTTCATTGACGTCGACTTCAATCTCATTCGAATTCATGTCCACGATCGTTGCGATACCAGTGCGCGTGAATCCACCGCCTGCCGAGATTGGTGACACCATCTCTCCCACCTGCGCATCTTTCGACACGATGATCCCGTCAAAAGGGGCGCGTATTACGCAGTTGTCCACCGCCTGCTGCGCCTCTTGAATTCGCGCGTCCGACGCCAGCACCTGTTGTTTCGCCAGCGCAATCTTCGCCCGCAAACTGTCGGCCGTGGTTCGCGCGTTGTCCAGCGTCTCCTGACTCTGCACTCCTGCAGCCTGCAGTTCCTGCGCGCGGTGCAACTGGATTTCTGCATTCTTCAGTTGCACCTGAAAATCGGCAATCTGTGCTTCAGTTGCGTTGCGGTCGGCTTTCGCCGAATCCAGGGCCCGGCGCACGTCGGAATCGTCAAGCCTCGCCAGGACGAATCCCTCCGGCACGTGCATTCCCTCGTCAAAGAACACTCCGGTCACGCGTCCGGTAATCTTAGCCGCTACGGTTGCCCGTCGCCGCGGAGTCACGTAACCACTCGCATTCAGCAGGGTTGGCCGCCCTGCAGCAGCTTTCTGCGCGGTTGCCACCTCCACCACCGGCGTCTGGTTTCGAAATGCAAACACCGCGCCCGTGACAATCACCGCGAGCCCCAAAATCGCGGCAAACGCCCCCAGCACTTTCCCTGTCTTCCGCCCGCGGCGCTTTCCGTCGTCAATCCGCAGCGATCCCAGGTCCGGTTTTATCGAATTGGAAGTCGTAGACACTATCCCCGTCGTTCCTCACAGAATTCTATAACTATATATTACGCGGGGTTTCCGGGGAAATTACGCGGAGGCAAAAGAAAGCGGGCCTTCGAACATGAGAAGCCGGCGAAGCCAGCAGATACAGTAGTGGGCGAGTAAGAGGATCGCATGGAGCCGCGCCATCAGAAATCCTTGAATCTTCGTGCGGGAGTTGGGTTCACCCTAACAGCCAGACGCCGCACTTGAGCGATATTCTTTGTCCGTCAAATTTATTACTGCGGACTCCTCCTCAAATAACGCCTCTACCTGAGCGCGCGTCAAAGGCGCCCGTAGGCTTCTTTGCAAAATCATCACCGACCGACCTTCGACGGTTGCGGATATTGCCGCTACTCCGTCTGAAAGCTCCTTGTAGCCGTACCTGATGACCCTCCCTTCGGATGAGGTCGCATACCAATATTCAAAGCTCATCTTCCACCTATCCTTTGCAACCCTGTAGGATAGTGACGACCCGGCACGAATCGTTTCACCAAAATTTGAATCTTCTGTAGAGCCGACCTTGACGCCGACAGCCCTGGGTTTCGACCTAATGGAGACATTTGTGATGCGCGTGGCGGCAAACTTGGAGGCATTAAGATGAAATGCCTGGTGGTCGCGTTCTTGATGACAGTTTTCTCATTCGCATGTTTCGCACAGGACTCCGCCGAATATCGCGCTTGTAGCGACAAAGCGAACACTCAAAGCGAAATGACCGCATGCGCGAGCGATGAAGCCGCGCGAGTCGATGCGAAGCTCAAAACAACATATCGCGCGCTACTGGCAAGAGTCACGAGCCAACCCGAAGCCCTCGCAAAAATTAAAGCCGCTGAAAGAGCCTGGATCGCCTACCGCCACGCCTATATCGAAGCCACCTACCCGGCAGAAGACAAAGCCACCGAATACGGCTCCATCTATCCTCTCGACGTCAATCTCCTTCGAGCCAAGCTCACGCGGCGCCAGGTCGCCGCCCTCGAAGACATGCTTCTGCATTACACACCCAAATAGGATTCCAGAGTCGCATGCTGCAAAGTTCAACTCGCTCGGAGACTGAACTGCAAACGGATGGGGGAATCTATTGAAGGTCGCTGTCTGAAGAATTGCAGGTCACTTCTTGGGCGGAACTGGGTTAGTCGGCACGCTGCCACCTGATCCGCCGCCACTTCCGCCAGAGCCCCCGCTACCGCCTACCGTTCCGCCACTTCCAGTCGTGCCACCAGAGCCAGTACTTGAGGACCCACCCTGGCCACTCCCAGACCCGCCCTGCCCTGCGCTTCCACCCTGCCCACCGCTTCCACTGCCTCCGGTTCCGGAGCTGGACGCCACAGCGTTCGCGGCGGATTGCATGCTATTCGAGGTCGACTGGCCGAAGGAAAGAATTGCTGCGAGAACAACAAGAACAATCATCGCCACTAGAAGCGCGTATTCAGAGGAATCCTGACCGGACTCTTGTTTCCATAGCCGCTTGATTACTGTCAGCATGACAAAAACCCTGCCAGGGAAGACTACCAGGAAAGTTACTTATACTATTCGTGCGTAGAAAGCGCAACCCCCAAAAAAGTGACTGTCGGGGCGCCAGCTTATTCTACCTGTTCGGAGTTTTGTGTTTCGAGGCGTGGTGCGCAGGCTTCGCGTGGTGCACGCTGCTCTGATGGGGATTTTTCTTTGTATGGTGCAACCATTTGGGGCCACTGCTCTTGGAAGGCTGAGCCAAGACCAACGAAGGGAGCGCCAGGACCATAATAGACAGTGCCGCGATTCTCCAGAGTTTCATCTTCTTTTCCCCTTCCCACGGCGCAGCTTTAAATGCTGAGTCGTTTCGAGCACGGGCCGGGATGCCCCGTCAGAAGTTAAAGCATTTCAATTGCCACTTGATGGAACGCGTCTCCGAATCTTCGTCTGCGACCTTGGCTGGTGTTCTCAACCTGAGATGGCAGACAAGTTGCTAGTTCAATGGAATCGATCAGCGAAACCGCCGCCGGGCGGATCTGGGCGTTTTCTGCGCAGGTTGGACCAGAGAGGATAAACAGATGGGGACAGCAAATTGGATAGCTCCGCAAGCGCTTAGCGACACGGGAATTCGTAGAGGCGTGCTTGAGGAACTCGCCGTAAAGACACTCTTTCTGGGTGGCGAAATGTCGCTGGTCGATTTGGCCGATCGCATGTGCCTGAGCCTTGTCGCCGTGGAGGAAATCTTCACCTTTCTCCGGCGGGAGCAACTATGCGAAGTGAAGGGCATGGCGGTGGGCAGCCACAGAATTGCAATTAGCGCGCACGGTAAATCGCGTGCGGCTGAGCTGCTGAACTTGAATCGTTACGTCGGTCCCGCACCTGTGTCGCTGGCGGATTACACGGCGCGAGTCAACGCGCAGAGTGTGCAGTTGCTAGCGATTCAGCCTTCCGATTTGCAGCGTGCGTTCCAGCACCTGGTGCTGCCGGAGGCAACGCTTTCGAGGCTCGGCGCGGCAGTCGTTTCCGGCACTTCTATTTTTATGTACGGCCCATCCGGAACGGGGAAAACGACCATAGGTAGCAGCATTCCGACGATTTACAACGACACGGTGCTAGTCCCTTACGCCGTCGAAGTGGACAACCAGATCATCACGGTATACGACCCGGGCGTTCACCATGCAGTCGAACAGTCCGCTGATGACGGAGACGACAGGCGATGGATTCGATGCGAAAGGCCCCGGGTAATTGCTGGTGGCGAGCTCTCTTCAGAAATGCTGGAACTGCAGTTCAATGCTGCGACCCGCTTCTGCATCGCGCCTTTGCAGATGAAAGCGAACAATGGAGTCCTGCTGCTCGACGATTTTGGCCGCCAGCGGATGCGGCCGGACGAACTATTAAATCGGTGGATGACACCCCTCGACCGCCGAATGGATTTCCTCTCTTTGCCGGGTGGTAAGAAGTTTGAAATTCCTTTCGATTTGTTTCTCGTCTTTTCCACAAACCTCAACCCGAACGACCTCGCGGATGAAGCGTTTCTGCGCCGGGTACCCAACAAGATCAAGATCGGCTATGCAACGCCGGAGCAATTCATCGAGATATTCCGCAGGCTTTGTGAGAGGCGCCGACTGCCCTACAACGCTGGCTTGCCCGAGCAGCTTGTGGAGTACATTACGGAAGAACTCAAGCAGCCGCTCAGCCAGTGTTACGCTAGGGACCTACTCGATCAGATCGTTTGGGCGGCGAGATACCAGGGCGTGGAGCCGCGATTGACGCCGGATACGCTAGAACAGGCTTGCCAAAGCTACTTTCTCTCCCACAACGAGCTTTAGTGGCGGCTTTTCTCGCGAGGAATTTCCAGATATCCCAGGATTCCCTCTTTCGATATTTTCGTAGCAATCACTTCGAGCGGCGCTGAGTCGCGGGATATGGCGAATTGCGCTACTTCGTAGATCGCCTTGTCCTTTAGCTCGAGGCAGGACGTCTGAACGTAAACGCATAAGGTGTATCGCTGAGCTTTCTGATTCGTAGATTTCAGTCCCAGGTGAACCGGCCCAATGAGCTGTGGGTCGGCGCCATGAAGCAGCTCGAAGGGAATCGCAACCCGCTCAGTCCTCACAAGCAGTTGATTGACCTCGTCCTGGTTGCGAAGGATCTGAACGCTCTGCACGCCGACCTGCCCGGCCACGTCAGCGAGTTTATCGGTTGTTGCTTGCCAGGCTTCGCGGTTGGAAGTCGCATCGTTCTGTAACGCTCCCAGTCCCTGTTGAATTCCGGCGAGTTTTTGAGCCGTTGCGGTATCGGGTGCGGCCGCACGCGTCGGCTGAGGCGCTGGAGAGCCAGAGATCCGGTACGAGGTGCGCGGTGCGCTGTGAACGCTGCTTTGCGCGGGAGCAGGGGCTGTGTCATTTTTCGAGTTTTGTGACGCTTGGGTCGCCGCTAACGCTCTACGATGGTTTTCTTTTTCGGCTTGTGCCAAACGTTCTTCGAGTGCATTCACTCGTTGTTGCATTTCGTTTAAGGCACGCACGTCAGGGGTCGAAACCCCACTGCTTTGCACAAAACCCTTGTATCCAACGTATCCCAGAGCCAGAATCGCCGCGATCACTGCCACAAAGAAAAATATGCCTGCCGGACTGGGTGTAGCTGCCGGCTGCTGTGCAGATGGCGCGAAAACCTGCCGATCGTAATCGATGCCTGCTGTCTTGTTGTCCATGATTCAGTTCACCATTTGAGTTGGATCATCGGGTCGAAACGCGTCCTGGATAGAGCGAACCTAGCGTTACGATAATGTCCTGGGTCTCGCGCGGTAAGAGGCCGATATTGCGTTTTCCATAGTCCTGCCGCTGGCCGCGCATTTCAAGCTTGTATTTTCCGGGCGGCACAACGAGCAACAGCGGAGTGCGGCCGACAAAAAGTCCGTTTATAAAAATCTGCGCTCCACTCGGCACAGAATGAAGCATGAGTTTTCCGGCATCCGGTCCTGCTTGATCCTCGAGAGCTTTGCGATTCGCCTCATCGGCGGGTGGACCGGCGGGGGCAACCAGGTGGGACGAAGCAGCTTTTTCTGTATCGATGCTCGGAGACTTTGCGCTCTTCACGGAACTCGCCGCTGTTCCCGAGTTTGCCGTTGCGCCCGCGGCTTCAACTATGGCTTGCGCCCGAGCCAGTTGCGAGCCAAGCGAAATCAAAAGAAATAGCAGCCAAACCTTCCATCCGAAGCTGTCGAGTATCCGTTTGTCACTCAACATCATGCTGCCCTCTCAACTCCCTCAGCCGAAACCGAATATCCTAGACGAGCAAACCCCTGCATAAAAGAGAGCTTGCAGGAGGAGTACCAAACCTCTGTTCCGTAGGCCAGCATTCCCTCACTGCAAGTACCGCCCATTTAATAAATTACGGAGCGGAAGTCAAAATCGACCACATCGCCCTGCACCCCGAGCCCGAGTAGATGACCAAAAACACTCCATTCGGTGGTCGAATTGTTCCCTTTAAGTGACTCTCCCCGTTCCAGCAGCGGGTCTCAAGGACAACGCCTCCCTGATTGTAGGCGCCGCCCGCTATTGGTATTGTGTGTGCTACAAGCACAGGCGCTAACGAATTTACCGACGGAGGGGTGTAACCGCATGCTGGGCACGGCCACGAAACTGGCTCCTCAATCGCGTCCTGAGGAACGAGCTCTGCAGTTCCTTGTGCAATGGAACGCGGGATCCGGCTGGTGGAGTTCGCTCAAAACACTCTTCGCTTCTTATAAGCCTCCGATCATGCTGCCTTCGATGTACTTCCGCGATTCCAACGTGTCCCGCTCGCGGCTGGCAGGAAGGTCTCTCACCGCCTCCTTCCTGATGCATTGCGCGGTTCTTTTGCTCGTGGTCTACTTGCCGCAGGCGCTGCCTGGCAAAGCTTTGGCATTCAATTCGTCTCCCGCATCGCACGAAAAAATCTATTACCGAGTGCCGCTTCTCGATACGTCGCAAACATTGCCGCGCATCGCGCCTGCTGGCCCGGGGGCGCGCCCAGGGACTGGCTCGAAGCCGAATCAGCTCCCCGCTCTAGGCAGCACGGCTGCTCACAGCAATTTGACCGTTGTTTCAAAGCCCGCTGTCCCCGACAACACGCGACAGACGATCTACCAGCGCTCCTCCCCACCAGATCTGCGAATTCCAGTCGAAGTGAAATTGCCGAATATGGTGCTGGGAAATCCGCTGGAAGCGCCCAAGGCGCCGTTGCAAGTCGATCCAAATTCAGCAAAGCCCACTCAAGTGAATCGGCAGCTTGCGCCAGAGGCAGCTCCAAGTGTTACCTCAGAAGCTCCGAAAACGCCTCTCGTAACGTATCTCGACCCTTCGTCCTCGCAGCCCCGCTTGGCGATTCCTCTCGCCGGAGCGGCGAAGCCCACCTTGAAGACCGGCAACGGAGGCCCATCGGGAGCCGCAAACGGCGGAGTTGCTGCGCCGGGCGACGGGAATGACCTTCTGGTCGTGGGAGTGGATCCTGGCCCGGCCGGATCTGTTGTCGCGCTCGGTCCGGGTAATCGCTGGGGCGAGTTTTCAATTTCCCCCGCGGGCGGGCAGCCTGGTTCGCCTGGAGGAAGTCCCGGCGGCGTTGTCGGTGGAGGTGCAGGCGGAACCGGCCTCGGCGGTGATGGAAGCACTGGGGTTGGTCCTGGCGGAGGCGGTGGAGGCGGTGGTGCCTCCGGAAAATCGGGCGCAATCAGTATCAGCGGAAGCGGTGGATCAGGGTCTTCGGGTGCGCTCGTATCGGCACCGCTCACGAGCATGGTTTATCCTGTCCCCGCGGCAGTTCTTCCCAAGGTCCGCAAGAGCGGCTTTGTCGTTTCGGCCGGGCCAATTGGAGGCGGTGGGCTCGCAGTTTATAGGGCGCTTAGCTGCGGAAAGATCTATACAGTCTTTTTGCCGATGCCCGGCAAGAATTGGACCATGCAATATTGCCAGAAAGCCGATCCTGCTGCGCCCAAATCAAATCCCGACAATCGCTCCACCGTGATTCACCTCGAATCCGCACTAATTCCGCCGGATGCCGATCCGGACTCCCGATTCGATTTTCAACGGCTGCCGGTTCCCATTGAGAAGGGCCATAAGATTATCGTCCTGCGGGGCAGTCTCCTCGTGGACGGAACAGTGTCGGACCTGCAGGTGTATCAAGGCCTCGTTCCCGCGATGGACGAGGCGGCACGGCTCGCATTCAGTCGCTGGAAGTTCACACCAGCAATGCGTGATGGGAAAGCGGTCGCAGTGGACATTCTGGTGGGAATCTCTCCGGAACCGCCGCCGGCACCATGAGTGCACTACTGCCCGCGCTGCCGAGCGAGCTCGCAGTACATCCGTAACCAAATATGGACAGTGGGTACGGACGACAGATTTTGGCTAACGTGGGCACCGGTTTACTGAGAACTGGCAGAGATTTTCCTACTCGGGGTGAAAGAAAGTCTCCTTTAGGGGACTTCAGGCGTCTCTGGTAGATGCATTTAGTTGACGTTGCACATGTTACGTTTTCTTAACCTTCGCCACACTTTTGGTCTCCGTATTGCCATAAATACCCTAGTACCCCATCCGCCGCAGCAATGCTCAGGGGCTACCCGAAGCACTCTGGAGCGTAAATTTTGCTCGAACCGACCATTCATCTGTGTTTCTTTAGCCAGGATTCAGCTTTAGCGGAAGTGATTGCACGGGCTCTAGGCGACGGTTTTTCCACACGTGGGATTAACGAGCTCCAGCTTCAACGGTTCAATGACTTGCGGGAATGGTGCGATGTAGTACTGCTGGACCTCCGAGCCGCGAGCACGCAGGGCGACTACGATGCTGGCCTTCGTCTCATGGATCAGATCAGCGAGGTGCCCCTTCACCCTCCGATTGTGGTGCTTTGCGACGAAGAAAACCGCTCTCTGCTTCTCAGTGTCATGGAACACGGCGCCTACGACAGCGTGACGAATCCCCCCAACATGATTGAGCTTCGCCTGATTTTGCGCCGAGCATATAAATTCCACGCAGCCGAGACTGAAGTGGAGCGTTTGCGTTCGGACTCGCGCACTCCGGGACGGCTTCACGAATTACTTGGCACGTCGTCAGCAATGCAGGAACTGTTCGCGCTGGCGCAGAAGATCGCACCATGCGACGTCAGCGTTTTAATCACCGGCGAGACCGGAACAGGGAAAGAACTCCTCGCTCGCGCGATTCATCAGATGAGCCCGCGTTCAAGCCGGCCCCTGGTGGCCTTTTCGTGTGCCAACCTTCCGGAGACGCTGATTGACGACGAACTCTTTGGCCACGAAAAGGGAGCGTTTACGGGAGCACTGGCGGCACGGCGCGGTCGTATGGAGATGGCCGACCAGGGAACGCTGTTTCTCGATGAAATCGGCGACATCAGCCTTGGTTTGCAACCAAAGTTGCTTCGCGTGCTGCAGGAACGCAACTTCGAACGGCTGGGCAGCAATTCAACCGTCAACGTAAATATCCGTTTGATCTGCGCGACTAACCGGAATCTTGCTGAGATGGTTCAGCAGGGAAAGTTTCGAGACGATCTCTACTACCGGTTGAACGTCGTGCAAATGCATCTGCCACCGCTCAGAGAACGCCGCGACGACATTTCGGTTCTCGCGCAGCATTTTCTGCAAATCTCCGCAGCGCAGTTCAATAAGAAAGTCAGGAGATTTTCGCAGCCCGCTCTGCGCGCACTCGAGGAATATGCCTGGCCAGGTAACGTAAGAGAACTCGAGAATGCCGTGCAGCGCGCTGTGGTTCTGTCCGAGGGCCAGACCATCGAAGTTTGCCAGCTTCCCGCCGGAATTCGAAAGAACACTGATGAGCTTGGCGTCGTTCGCTCTTACGAGGATGAGGTTCGGCAGTTCAAACGCCGGCTTCTTTTGCGAACACTCGAGGAGTGTGGCTGGCGCAAGGCGGAGAGTGCGCGCACTCTAGGCGTCGCTCGCGGCTATTTGCATAGGTTGATCAACCAACTCGAATTGCGGCCGGCCGATGAAGCTAATATGGCCATGAATTCGTCCGAGAAATTGGCTCCGATGAAACAAGTAATGTGAAGGCATTCAGCCTAGAATGCATTCCACACCCGCTGCTCCCGATCAGTCCGCCGCTGCCAACGGTATTGACGTGGCGTCTTTTGTGCCCAAGACCTGCTTGGCATACCTGCGAGATGCACAGAACGACGACGGCGGATGGGGCTTCACACAGGGCTTAGAAAGCCGCGTCGAGCCGACTGCATGGTGCGTGCTAGCGCTGCACGAATTTTCCGAAGGTCCCGGCGTTAACGAAGCGGCCGCTCGAGGATTCGGCTATTTGGAGCGAACGCAGTTGCCGGACGGATCGTGGCCAGCTACACCAGGTCAGGAACAGGGTAGTTGGACAACGGCGCCGGCGTGTTGGGCTTTGTTGGCGCACCGCGAACAGGCGCACGAGAGGCTTGATCGTGGCTTGAATTGGCTGTTGCAGACCACTCCTGCCGACGCCAGTCGTTGGTGGCGCTTCGTGCGGCGGCTCGCAGCAAGGCGCAGTGTTTCATCGCAAAGTGACCAACTCTACGGTTGGAGCTGGACCCAGGGAACAGCAAGCTGGGTGGAGCCGACAGCCTATGCTCTTATCGTTCTGTGCCGCGGTCCGGAGAAACTTCTTTCCAACGACGCTCGGAAAAGAATCTCGATCGCGCAGAAACTGCTTCTCGACCGGATGTGTCCGGGCGGCGGCTGGAATTGCGGCAACCCGATGGTATACGGAGTTGCAGGAGAGCCGCAGGTGGTCCCAACCGTTTGGGCTCTTCTCGCGCTGCGAAATTCCGGCACGAACGAATACCGCAAGAGCCTTGATTGGCTCGAAGCGAATCGTGGCAATGTTCAAAGTCTCGCGTCTCTTGCTTTGACCAAAATTGGCCTTGATGCTCTGGGTCGCTCCGATCCGAATTTGGACAACTCTCTCGCGGCGAGCTTTCGTGACAAGGACATTTCGGTCGTGAATGTTCCCGCGATCGCCTGGACCGCTCTCGCAATGAGTAGCAAGCGGAATTGGCTGAAATTAACGATGCCCGGCGAGACCAGCTGAATATGCCCAGAATCGCACCAGCGCTCTCTCCTCCGTTCTCGCGGCCGCCTTCGCGAATCGCAATCAGGCGCGTCAACCGATACGAGGCCGATCTTTCTGCGTTGCTTTTTGAAACCCTCCGCGAATTCGATTTGCCAGTTCGAGACAAGACGGTGCTGCTGAAACCCAATCTCGTGGGCCTCGATCCGCTCGGCATGATGAACACTCATCCCGCCGTTATCGCTGCGGCCCGAGAAACGTTCCTGCGCATGGGCGCTTCGGAAGTTTTAATCGGCGACGGGCCAGCCATGGATCGCGACACGCAAGCCGTGCTGGAATCGATCCGTTTGCGAGAATATGCAGGCCCGCTTTCTCGCATTTTCGTGGATTTGAATATCGATGCGGTGGAGCGCGTAGAGCTCAAAACGCGCGCGTCACGATTCAAAGAGCTGTATTTTCCCAAGACAGTTCGCGGCGTCGATTTTCTGGTTTCACTCCCCAAGCTCAAAACACATCACTGGGCCGGCGTAACGTTGTCGCTCAAAAATATGTTTGGCGTCGTTCCCGGCGGATGCTACGGTTGGCCAAAGAACATTCTCCACTGGGCGGGAATTGATCGCGCGATTCTCGATATCAACGCTGCCGTGCGGCCCGATTTTGCGATTGTGGACGGCATCATCGGCATGGAAGGGAATGGACCAATCCAGGGCCAGCCAAAACCGTGCGGCGTGATGGTGTGCGGCGACGATCCAGTTGCAGTGGACGCAACGTGCTCCCGAGTCATGGGCCTACTCCCTGAAAAAATCAAGTACCTGGCTCAGGCCGGCACGCTGCTTGGCCACATCCAGGAAGAAAAAATCCGACAGCTGGGCGAGAGTATTGAGAGTACCTGTACCCCATTTGCAGTGCTGGAAGCTTTTTGCCACTTGCGTCGAAACGCATCGGGCCCGGTTTGGAATTTGAATTGCCTTTAGCTAACTGGCGGATTCCAACCGTATGGGTATCAGTGCTTGAATGTTGACGCCGAGAAGTCTAGTGTTGACGATACGAAGGCTCGGTACTGTCCTCTCAAGCTTACATATTTGGCTCGTATGACGATGCTAGCTTCACTGTCGAAGTCAAAGCATCGTCACTTTTGTGGAAGTCTTTTGCTCAACGGAACTCATTTCGCGATTGATTTTAAAGGGCTAAGGGTGCGGAGTGGTGGAGAGGCTGGTATGGAGGGCGCTATGAAACGCAAGAACGAAGCGGGCCAAGCACTAGTCTTCGCCGCAGTGGGGCTCGTTGTAATAATCGGCTTCGCGGGCTTGGGGATTGATATGGGTATGCTGCGCTATCAGAAGCGCCTCCAACAAACTGCGGCAGATTCGGGGGCACTCGCCGGCGCAAACAATCTCGCCTTTCCTGCCAGCGGTGGAGTCACAGCTGGAGCGCAAAACGCTTCATCTCGGAATGGCTTCACGGATGGCACCAACAACGTTACGGTGACTGTAAACAATCCGCCTACTTCTGGACCACATAGTGGCGGGGCAAATTCCGGGAAGTATGTGGAAGTCCTTGTCACAGCTGTTCAGCCGACCTACTTCATGAAGGTTCTTGGAATCAACAGTGAAACGCTCACTGCTCGCGCAGTGGCTACGAATGTGAGTGGAGTAACCTCGGGCGGCGGCTGCTTGTACACGCTAGGCGCGCCGAATGCTGCTATCGAGGGGGTCAACCTTAATGGACACGCAACGCTGAATGCACCGACCTGCGGGATCAATGACAACGGTAACTTTGTCGGAATCGGTGCGGTGACCGTCTGCGCCGGCACTTTCGGTGTCTCGGGAACATCAGATGACACCGGTGGCCAGGGCTCGAGCTGCGGCAACAAGGCAGTAACATGCACCGCCCAAGCTGGACCGTGCCCAGCGACCGGTATGCCTGCCGCAACAGACCCATTGGGCTCTCTCACTCCTCCGTGCTCGCCATGTTCAGCAGGTACTGCCATTAGTATCGACGGTAAAGGCAACTTCACGGGATCGGGTGTGACTTACAGTAACGGCGTCTACACCATTAGCCCTGGAACTTATAGTTCAATCACAATCAAGGGGACGGGCAGCGGGAACACTGTGGTGTTTAGCGCGGGAACCTTCATCATCGACGGCGCCGGAGGTCTCACTATCCCCGGCAACGCGACGATTAGTGGAACAGACGTAACCTTCTATTTCTCCGGTAGCGCTACTATAAACATGACCGGTACACCCACTATGAACCTGACAGCACCAAGTTCCGGAACATACGCTGGCATTCTGATGTATCAAGACCCCGCCGATACCAACACGACGGGGCCTTCAATGGGAGGAAATGTCGGGAGTAACTATACCGGCGTGTTGTATTTCCCAAAGGACCAACTCACATTCTTCGGTAACAACACCAGCTATAGTGTTGGCGTGGTAGTTGCAGACTCGCTCGCTCTGAGCGGCAATCCGACCGTTAATCTGCAAGGCAGCGCGGGTCTACCTCCCGGCGTGAGTATTCTTACGAACGCGATTCTCGTAGAGTAGGTGGGAGAAGGTAGATTGATGAAGGATCGAAAATCGAGATTGTGGTCACAACGTGGGCAAAGCCTGATCGAGGTGGCTTTGCTGACGCCATTGCTGTTATCCCTTATGGTTGGAACGATTGAGATGGGACGCTACGCATATCTCAGCATATTAGTGGGAAATGCAGCTAGGGCTGGAGCCGCCTACGGCTCGCAGAGCTTGGCGCTATCAGTGGACGCAACCGGCATTCAAACTGCCGCAACGAACGATTTCCAGAACAACGGTCCGAGTAGCGCGGTTCTGACCGTGAGCGGAGGCGCTCCCGACGGAACCTACGTTTCGTGCGGATGCGACAGCGGCGGAACGATCACGGCCGCGACCTGCAGCCCGAAAGTCAATCCGAATGCGGGTATATGCGCGAGCGGCCACTGGGTGGTGATGGTATCGGTGCAAGCTCAAGCTACTTTTAGTGCGCTGTTCAAATATCCTGGAATTCCGGCGTCCCTCACCGTAACTCAGACAGCCACCCTGCGGGTGCCGAATGAATAGGGAAATGGGCTCCGCGGAATCTGAAAGAACCCAGCCAGAGACTCAAACAGTGAGATCCATGACGATAGACATCCGCCATCTGAGGGGAGATTGTGGAAGCGCCATCGTCGAATATGCCATCGTCTTCCTGCTTTTCATGACGATGATAATGGGAACCATCGATTTTGGCCGTGCTCTCTACACGTATCATTATCTGTCGAACGTCACGAGAGATGCGAGCCGATGGGCCGCTGTTAACGGATCCGCCTGTGGCGGTGACAGCAGCTGCAACGGCGCGGGCTACATGAATAATGGCCCCGTTAGCCAGTCAGACGTTCAGACCTTCATCACGAACCATACTCCACCGGGCATCGACACAAGCAGGCTCACAACTACGGTAACGTGGCCGGTCAGCACCGATAGTCCCGCCTCGTGTGGCACGACAGCGAATGCGCCAGGATGCACGGTTAAGGTGCAACTAAGGTACGCCTTCAATTTTATCTCCCCGCTGGTTTCCAAAGCGGTTCCGGCTACGGCCTGCGGGTCAAATACCGCAAATTTATGCCTCACCAGCATTTCAGAAATGATAATCGCGCATTAGGTGTCACCTAAAGTCCGAGGTTCGGAAACGGTACCAGCTTGTCCATCCTTCCTGATGTCACCATTTGGAAACCTCAGGAAACCGAGTGTCCTCAAAGCGTAACTCTTCGCCTTAGCTGCTTTCCGCGGAGTCCACAGTCAGCGCCAGAACTAGGGCATCCCCTCTGTATTCAATAACCTAGCCCTGCCAGACTTGGTAGAGAAATGGCGATTGAAATGCTTTCTCTCGGAGTAGCGGCGGAACGTGTAAGCGATGGGTGTGGCTATTCGTGACTGATGGAATCGGCAGCAACGGCGACGACTAGAACAGACGCGACGGTGACGACTAGAACAGACGCGACGGTGACTGGAGATTACACGCCCGGATACGATGGCGCAGAGCTGTCGGCCCCGGAGCTGGCGGTGGGCGGGCGCGCGAAGGTGCGTGGATTCGAGTGGCGCTGGCTGGTGTCTTTTCCGGCCATGCTTGGAGCGATGCTCGTGGGAGCATCGTTCGTGGTGGTGCGGGCGTTCAACGTGGACCCGGACTTGTGGTGGCACGTCAAGACGGGCGAACTGATTCTCTCGACGCATAAGTGGGCAACGACGGATCCGTATTCGTACACATCGTACGGCGCGCCATGGATGTCGTGCGAGTGGCTCGGGGACGTGTTGTTCGCAGCAGTCTACCGCGTCGGCGGTCTGCGCGGTCTCGAGGCATTGCTGTTCGTGCTCGCGAGCGCCGTAATGCTGGCGCTTTACGGACTCGCGACACAGCGCTCGGGAAACAGCAAAGCTGGATTTGTCGCGGCCGCAGTGCTGCTGGCCTTGGCGACCGTATCATTTAATTTGCGGCCGCAGATGCTGGGATATCTTTTTCTGATCCTCACGCTTGTTGCGCTGGAACGTTTCCGACAAGGAAAAGGGCGCGCGATTTGGCTGCTGCCCGTCTTATTTCTGATTTGGATCAACACGCACGGCTCGTGGATTATCGGGTTGGGCGTGATTGGCCTCTACATCGCATGCGGCCTAGTGGATTTCCAGATGGGGAGCCTGGAAGCGCGGCGCTGGTCCAAGTCGGAACGATTGCGGCTCGAGACAGTTTTCATGTTGTGCCTCGCGGCGATTTCGATCACGCCGTACGGGACGCGGCTGGCAATGTATCCTTTCACCGTAGCCTCGTCATTGCCAGTCAGCATGGCAAGCATTCTAGAATGGCAAGTCATGCCGTTTAATTTGATGGGCGGCAAAATATTTCTGGCGCTGATACTCGTTTTTTTCTTCATGCAAATGGTTTTTCGCTTTTCGTGGCAACTCTTTGAGGTATTGCTTTTCATGTTCGGCGTGGCGATGGCATGCATCCATGCACGCTTTTTGTTGCTGTTTGTGCCGTTCTTCGCTCCTCTTTTGGCGACGATGGTCGCGCGGTGGTTTTCCGGATACGATAAGGCCAAGGACCAATACCTGCTGAACTTCGCGCTCATGCTGGGGCTCGCGATCGCGGTGGTGCACTACTTTCCGTCCCAGATGGACATCGAGAAGGCAGTCGCCGAGAAATCGCCTGTGCAAGCTCTGGCATACATGAGTGAACATCCGGTTCCCGGCCCAATTTTCAATGCCTATGGTTTCGGCGGCTACATGATTTTCTCGGGATATAAGACGTTCATTGATGGCCGGAGTGAACTCTTCGAGCAAACCGGCATACTCAGCGACTACATGCATATCACTCTCCTAAAGCCCGGTGCGATCAAGATACTCGGTAACTACGGAATCCGGGCTTGCATCATGGAACGCGATGAACCGCTTTCAACCGCCCTGGCGACGATGCCCGACTGGCAAACCGTATACTCGGACCCGGTGAGCGTGATTTTCGTCAAGCGCGATGCGCTGCAGGCTGCCGTGCAGCCGGCAAGAGAAATCGCTGCAGGAAGCACGAGGTAAATGATGCCGGGAATGCTCTCCATCGTCGTGCCGTGTTTCAACGAAGAGGAAGTATTGCGCGGCACGAATCGAAGACTTGTCGGGGTGCTGGAGCAGCTGTCGCTAAGGTTCGAAATCCTATATGTGGACGACGGCAGCACCGACGCGACGGCGGAAATTCTGCGCGAGCTACAGGCGCTCGACGAACGAATCCGGGTGATTTGTTTCTCTCGGAATTTCGGGCACCAGATGGCGATAACAGCCGGATTGGAGCATGCGGCCGGTGACGCTGTGGCGATCATCGACGCCGACTTGCAGGATCCTCCCGAAGTGCTCGCGGATTTCGTAGCGAAATGGATGGAAGGATTTCAGGTGGTGTACGGGGTGCGCACCGAGCGCGACGGCGAGACCGCATTCAAGCTGTGGACCGCGAAAATCTTCTATCGCACGATGGGTAATCTTTCCGACACGGAGATTCCGCTGGACACCGGCGATTTCCGCCTGATGGACCGGCGCGTGGTGGACGCGCTGCTGGCGATGCCCGAACGCGACCGCTTCGTGCGAGGGATGGTCAGCTGGCTGGGATTTTCACAGGCGGCGGTGCCTTACCACCGGGCGGCGCGGGCCGCAGGAGTGACGAAATTCTCGTTTTTCAAGATGGTGAGATTCGCGACGGATGGAATCGTATCGTTTTCGATTCTGCCGCTGCGGCTCGCGACATGGGTGGGCTTCGCAGCTTCGGGGCTCGCGCTGCTGGGAGTTTTGATCACGGTAGTGGAAAGGCTGATGGGAGTGGAAGGCCTGGTAAGAGGCTGGGCCAGCGTGCTGGTCGCGATTCTCTTCATCGGCGGAGTGCAGCTGATCTGCATGGGAATAATCGGCGAGTACGTGGGAAGGATTTACGGGGAATCGAAGCGGCGCCCCCTTTACGTGGTGCGCGAGCGACTCGGATTTGAAGCGGCACCACACGCGCGAGCCGAACTGGTTCGCGCAGGCCGGCCAGCAAAGAAATTCAGCGGATCCTGAGAAACCGCGCACAGCGCCGACGGGCAGCGCTGCCGAGGCAAGGCCCGCGAAACACTTTCACAGCATGACTTCAGACGCCATGAATTCAGAAACAATGACTCAAGTGAGCAGCAACAATACAGCGCAGCGGGAGACCGAATTTCACGATGCTTGGGCGAATAACACTTCGGTCGAGAATGTCCTCGTCCGAGAATGTTTTGAAGCTCCCACAGCGATGGAAAACCAGTTCATCCTCAGTCGGATGGGACCGCTGAAAGGCAAGCGATTGCTGGATGTAGGCTCCGGGCTGGGTGAGTCGTCGATATATTTTGCACTCCAAGGCGCGCGCGTGACGATGACGGACATTTCGCCTCGGATGGTGCAAACCGGGCACGAAATTGCGAAGAAGTACGGCGTAGAAGTAGAGGGTATTGTTTCGAGTGCCGAAGAACTGGACGTACCCGCGGAATCCTACGACTTGGTTTACATCGCAAATACGATTCACCACGTACAAGACCGCGAGTTGCTGTTCCAGAAAATCCATCGCGCGCTGAAACCCGGCGGACGATTTTTCTCCTTCGATCCCATCGCTTACAACCCTGTGATCAACCTGTACCGCCGGATGGCTACAGAAGTGAGGACGGAAGACGAGTCACCGCTGACGGCGCGGGATTTGAAACTAGCGAAGAAATACTTCCCCGATGTGCAGCACCGCGAGTTCTGGATTTCGACTCTGACACTATTCTGCAAGTATTACGCCTTCGACCGCATCCATCCAAACCAGGATCGCTATTGGAAAAGGATTCTGCGCGAGACGCCGGAGAGTCTGTCCTGGTGGATGCCGCTGCGGTCTCTCGACGCATTGCTGACGCGAATTCCTGCAGTGCACTGGTTGGCCTGGAATATGGTGATGTGGGGCCAGAAAGCCTGACTTGTGACGACAGTTTCCAGCTCCGCGTCACTGAAAGCTCTCCTTTGTAGCGTCGCAGCGTTTGTCCTTGCCGGCTTTTTCGCATTCCGCAATGTTTCTTCGTGGCCGGCCCGCATCAGCTATCCCGGCGAGGAAAGTTATGAGGGATGCGCACTGGCGGAAACCGCGAGACTCGCGGAGGGCGTCCAGATTTACGCTCCGCCCAGCTCGGAAGGATTTGCGGGAGCCACGTATGGGCCGCTCTTTTTCCTGGTGGGATCGCGATTAATCAATCCAAGCAGCCCATCCTATGTTCCTATTCGCCTGCTGTCAGCATTGGCGATTTTGGGCTGCGCAGCAGGATGCGGACTGCTCGCATTTTGGCTTACCGGCAGCCGGTTTGCGGCGTGGCTGAGTCCTCTTGTTTTTCTCTCTTATGGAGTCGTCACATTTCACGGCGTTTCAATGCTTTCGGACAATGTGGCCCTCTTTCTTTTCTTTTCAGGTTTTCTAGTGGCGTACAGGTTCCGAAACAGCCCCGCCATTCTGCTCGCTGTACCGCTCATGACTCTTGGTTTCTATTACAAACAGCAATTCATCGCCGGCCCGCTGGCGGTGCTTGCGTACTTGTTAATCGAACGCCGCTACGCGCGTGTCGCGCAATTTGCGGGTCTGCTGGCTGTATGTGGCGCAGGAATGTTCGCGTTGTTTCAATGGGTCGTCTTCCGGGGGCAAGAGTTTTGGCGCCATTTTTTGTTCTACCAGTCCACCCTTTTTTCGTGGCACCAGTGGGAAATCGGTTTTCTGGTTTTCCTGTTGATGTTCGCGGTTCCGATGTTATTGGGATTCGAATTTCTACGCAAACACCCGGACCGAATGATGCTGTGCTACCTGGTGTGCGCGGTCCTGCTGGGAGTCGTGACGATCGGTAAGGAGAGCGCATTCCTCCAGTATTTCTATGAACTGATTCTTTCAGTCAGCGTTCTGATGCCCGCTCTCCTGGCAAGCAGGCTAGCGCAACGGCGCGGCGCCGTTGAGGTGCTGGTTCTGCTAGCCATTGCGCTCATTTCAGGCCAATGGTACACGCCTCCTCCGCCCAAGCCGATGGACTTTGCGCAGTACAACGCCGTGCAGGATTTCTTCCAGAAGAGCTTTCCTCCTGGTTCGCGGGCCCTCGGTTTCCGTGGCGGCGACCTGGTGCAAGCCGGCTTCGATACGCCCTTTGCCGACCTGTTTCAAACCGAGTTGCTGGCTCGCCGCGGTGTGGTACCCGATCAGGAGCTGCTCACGCGAATTCGTGACCGATGGTTCTCCGTGATCGTCCTGGACTTCGATCTCGCGAAGGAACGGGACCCGCAGTGGCTGGACATGTACCTGACCGCTTCCACCCGCGAAGCGATCGCGCAAAACTACAAGCTTGCGGAACAGATCGAAATCCCCGTTACAGAGCGCTTCAACCCTCAGGACCGATTCTATATTTACGTTCCTAAGCATTCCAACGATCAATCTGCGGTCGCCGATCATCTCGGCGGGCAAGGGAATTCGAGTCGGCTAGACATTGAGGCGTCTGAGTCCAGCGTGCAGTCGACGTTAAGAGAAGTAACGAGATGACCGTCCCTTCGAATAGATATTCAAGGCTGAGGCCTTGGCTGTATAGGCAGCGGCATATTATTACCGAGGCCCACTGAAACATGGTTCCCTACGCAGTAGCGGGCTTTCTCCTTATTGTCGGTGCATCGTTTGTGCGCGGAGCTAAAGACAAGTATCAAGACTTCTGTGTGGGAGCCGCTATTCCGATTGCAGTTTTGCTGCTTTTGCCATTGGGGTACGTTACGGGCCTGCTTTGTCCTCGCACTTTGGACGCTACGCTACGCCAGATCGATCTAGCTCTGCATTTGGACGGCTTCGCTATGACCTCTTGGCTTATCAGAAGGGGTTGGTACTTCTGGGTTGCGCCTGTTTACTATTCGCTCCCCCTGGTGATGGCTGTTGCGTGGTGCCTTGAACGTTCACGCGTCCTGCTGCGGGTGGCGGCAGTTGGCCCACTGCTGGCGTTGCCCTTTTACCTGCTTGTGCCGGCCGCTGGGCCCGAATATGCATTTCATGATTTTCCGCAGCCAGATGCGTCTGCCGTTGCAGCAGCTACGTTCCATCCCCGAAATTGCATGCCGTCTATGCACGTTGCGTGGGCCTTGCTTCTGTTTATGAACGCCCAGAATCGGGCGTGGAGGATTTTGCTGCTCGTTTACGCGGCGCTGACCTCGATCGCTACCGTGGCTGGCGGAGAGCACTACTTCGTCGACGTGATTGTGGCGGTTCCTTTTGCCTTTGGCGTCCAGTGGTTTGTTGACCGATTTTGGGTGGAAATTGAGGGGAGGGTCCGCATGCTCAACTTACGGATTCTCCCAAAGGCGTCCACAAAGCGGATAAGCCAGGGAATGACACCGTCCACCAAGGGTGACGGTTTTCCAGCCCCGGCGAAGCGATAGCACGCGAGTGGGACTGCGAATGAATAAGTGCTTTAAATGCAATATATTGGCGGACTGGCTGGAGGTACAGGGAATGGCGTTTCAGATGCATATGCAGAGTCAGAACGGCAGCGGGCATGGGTTGCCGAATTTTGACAACGAGAGGAAACAACAATGAATTTTCTGAAGAGATTGTGGAAGGAAGAGGAAGGTCAGGACCTTGTGGAGTATGCCCTGCTGGTGGTCCTGGTCGCACTCGCGGCAACCGTTGGTATGAGAAGCTTGGCGACAGCGATCAACGTAACGTTCGGCGCCGCCGGCACGAACCTGACGACCAACACCTAGTGGGCTCGGTTTGGCTTAGGTGAACGACACCAGGCATACCGGGGACGCAGGAGAGCGTTGAGTCTCCTGCGCCCTCGGGACGTGCCATAACGGCCGCACCTATGTAGAAAACGGCACGAAACTTCGACGAAGAGAGGAAACAACAATGAATTTTCTGAAGAGACTGTGGAAGGAAGAGGAAGGACAGGACCTAGTCGAGTATGCCCTGTTGCTGGTTTTGGTCGCTCTTGCGGCAACCGCTGGAATGGGTGCTTTGGCGACAGCGATCAACACAACGTTCGGTGCGGCTGGCACGAACCTGACAACCAATACCTAATAGCTCTCCGTTCGGCTTAACACTAGCGGTATCAGGCAGACCGAGGGCGTGTATGAGCAATCACCTACGCCCTCGGAACCTGCCACAAGAGCTTCGCGCCGGATTCCTCGCCAGAATAATTTGACAGACGAAATTCAAGCAACGGGCGACAGGAGTCGATAGGCCGAGAGGGTTCTATTAAGAGAACGAAATGTTGATTGAATTATACTGACACTACAGAAGATAAACCTACTTGACGAACCTCCAACAGATAATTTGGATCCTCACCATCATCTTGACGGTAATCGCCAGTGCCGTGGACGTTCGCAAAAAGAAAATTCCGAACTGGCTGAGCGTACCGGGGATCGCCGCAGGAATCGGTGTGAACACAGTGGCGTGGGGTTGGCACGGGTGCAAGGGATCGCTTTTAGGAACGGGCCTTGCGCTCGGGGTATTGCTGCCGCTCGTGCTGTTGCGTGCGCTGGGAGCGGGAGACTGGAAGCTGATGGGTGCGGTGGGCGCGTTTTTGGGTTGGCAAATGATGCTGGTGGTCTTGCTGTTCAGCATATTCATAGCGGGTTTCCTGGCGATGCTGGTGATGATGGGGACGGGAAAAGTGATCGCGACTTTCAAGAATATCTGGGTGTTAATCAAGGGTTTTGCGACGTTTGGGCTGCGGCCGAATCGGGAGATTTCGCTGGATAATCCGGCGCTGATGAAATTGCCATTCGGAGTGGCGGTAGCGGCGGCGACGGTGACGTGCTATTTGATCGTGCAATATCGCGTGTTTTGAAAGTAGTGACACTGACGAACGGCCGGGCGTGGCGATAAAGGAGTCGGTTCATGAATCGGAATCGGTTGCTGGTTGGAGTTTTCATAGCGCTGGTGCTGGCGTTCCTCACGAGCACGTTCGTGTACAAGAAGTTCCAACAGGCTTCGTTCGTGAAGCCGGCGGCAGTCAGCCAGACAATCGTGGTGGCCGCTGAACCGATGCCGCTGGGAACGAGGCTGGATGCGACGAAGTTACGGCAGATTCCATGGCCCGCCGGCGAGCCGGTACAGGGAATGTTCACGAAAACGGATGAATGTGTGAACCGGGCGCTGATCACCGCAGTTGCGGAGAATGAGCCGATCCTGGAGGCCAAGCTGGCGCCGGTTCAAGCAGGTGCGGGATTGCCGGCGACGATCCCGGAAGGGATGCGCGGACTCTCCGTGGCCGTGAATGAAGTAGTGGGAGTGGCCGGATTCGTAGGTCCGGGAACGATGGTGGACGTGCTGGCTACCGGAAAGCTACCGGGAAACGGCCAGGACAAAATCACGCGAACGATTCTGGAAAACGTGCGGGTGCTGGCGGCCGGACAGAAGATCGAACAGGACAAGGATGGGAAGCCGCAGACCGTTCCCGTCATCACGCTGCTGGTGACGCCGGAAGATGCAGCGAAGCTGACGATGGCGGCGACGGAAGGAAAAATTCAGCTCTCGCTGCGGAACACAATAGACATGAAGTCGCCGAACCCCGCTCCTGTGATGCAGGCGGCGTTGTTCGCGCCATCTGGTGGAGCCCCGGTCCATGCGGCGCCGAGGCCACATGCTGCGCCCGCGCCTCCGCCAACGTACACGGTGGAAGTGATCGTAGGAACGAAGCGGGAAACTAAGTCGTTTACAAATCCATGAAGCGCTGCAACGAAAAGAGCGTGGAGACAAGAATGCTCAAGCGATCGAATTCTGCAACCCGATGTTGTACCCGTGGGCTCGTCTGGCCGGCCGTGCTTGTGGTCGCTGCCACTGTCAGCAGCCAGGCCCAGCCGCCTGCGCGACAAGCTTCTGTTCCGCCCATGCCGGCGGCGCAGCAGGCGCAGCTAGGACAGACGAGCCCTCCAGCTTCAAGCGGTGGCACGGCAGCGCAAGCGGCGGTTCAGCCGGTGACGCAAGCGGTGCAGAATCCGCCTGCGAATTCGGAAGCGCCGACGCAACTCCACTTACTGGTGGGACGTTCGCTGGTGATATCATCGCCGAACCGAATCAAGCGAGTTTCATTGGCAGATCCTGCAATCGCCGAAGCGATCGTGGTGAGTCCGACGCAAGTGGTGGTGAACGGGAAGGCTCCGGGTGGGGTGTCGTTGCTGATCTGGGACGAAGCGGACCAGAGCCAGGCGTTCGAGGTGTCGGTTGATATTGATGTGCTGAGCTTGATTGAAAAGATTCACGAAGTGTTTCCGAACGAGCAGATTCAGGTGGAGACGTCAAAAGATGTGGTAATGCTTTCCGGGCACATATCCTCGCCTGCGGTTGCGGACAAGATTTTGGAGGTGGTGAAGAATTCGACGCCCAAGGTCACAAGTTTGATGCAAGTGCCTGCGGCGCCCCCGGGAGAAATTCTGCTGGAAGTGAAATTCGCGGAAGTGAACCGCACGTATGTAAGCCAGTTGGGTATCAACATTTTGAGCCTGCCGGGGGCAAAAAACATCGGCGTGATCGGCACGCAGCAATTTGCGCCGCCTCAGCTCATTTCCGGTGGGACCGCAAACTCCTCCGCCATCGGGTTGAGCGACTTGCTCAATATTTTCATTTTCCGGCCGGACATCAACCTGGCGGCAACAATCAAGGCGTTGCAAGAAAACAATGTTCTGGAGATCCTTGCTGAGCCGAACCTACTGACGGCATCTGGCAAGGATGCAAATTTCCTTGCGGGCGGCGAATTTCCATATCCAGTCCTGCAAGGGTCGAGCGGCGGCGGATTCGCGGGAATCACGATTCAGTTCAAGGAGTTCGGTGTACGCCTGAACTTCACCCCGACGCTGACGCCCGATGGACTGATTCACCTGCACGTGAAACCGGAAGTCAGCTCACTGGACTTTACCAATGCGCTGACGATTCAGGGATTCTTCATTCCGGCGCTGTCGACGCGACGAGTGGAGTCGGAGATGGATTTGCGGGATGGACAGAGCTTCGCGATCGCGGGCTTGCTGGATAATCGAGTGACGGAACAACTAGAAAAAATCCCGGGAATCGGCGACATTCCCATTTTGGGGAAGTTGTTTACAAGCCGGAACCTGAACAAGAGCAAGGACGAGTTGCTGGTGCTCGTGACACCCAGAATCGTGCGGCCGATGCAGTCCGGTGAGACACAGCCGAGCTTATACTACCCGAAGGCGTTTTTGAGTCCTACAGTGCCGCAACATTCTGAAGTGTCGCCGGGGACAGCGCCCGGACAACAACCGAGCCAAGCGCCGAAGTGAATAAAGCGAAATTGAAAGCGAAACAAAATTCATTCTTACCCGGATCTGAAGACAGGGCCGCAGCATGCTGACTGCAGGAATTGTAATCGGAGATTCGATGAGCGCCGGACCGCTGCTGGCGGCATTGCAGCAGACCGGACTCATAGGCGGTGTAAAACAGTGGCTGCTTGCCACGGACCGCCTGCCGGAGGGCGGCGAGCCAATCCCCGATGTGATCGTGCTGGATCTCGGACGAGATCCAGAGCCGTTTTTTGCCTTCGGAACTTATATTCGGCGATTGAAGCCGTCGGTGAGGGTGATCGCGTGCTCGTCCATTTTTCCGCCAAGCCATCAACTGTTGCTCGATGCGATGCGAAGCGGAGTGCAGGATTTCATTCCGAAGCCGGTGGAAGCGCTGGCATTAAAGGAAATTCTTGCGAGGCTCACTCACGAAGGAGTAACGCCGGAACGCCGTGGGAACGAGAAGTTGATATTTGTGATGGGTGCAAAGGGCGGGGTGGGGACGACTACGGTAGCGGTGAATTTGGGAGTTCAACTAGCAACGTACGCGCGGAAGAAAGTAGTTCTTCTCGACGTGGCGCGGCCGCTGGGGAATGTGCACTTGTTGCTCGATCTGCACCCTAGATTCACGATCCGGGATGCGGTGGATAGTCTGGACCGTCTGGATACGCACTTTTTTTCTGGGCTATTGACCGCGCACAAAACGAAGCTCGAGATTCTTGGAGGCGCGACGCAGGCAGAGGAATGGGAAAACATTCAGGTGGCGCCGATCGAGCGCGTGGTGAACGTTGCGCAGGCGAACTACGACGTGGTTCTGGCAGACATGGGATCTCAGTTTGGATCGGACTGGGGGCCGATGATGCAGTCGGCCCGCATGGTGCTGCTGGTAGCGGAGGCGAACGTGCCTTCGTTATGGACCCTGCAGCGGAGGATCACCGCGCTGGGGGGATTCGGAGTGGACCAGGACAGAATTCGAGTGGTGATCAATCGCTGGCACCGCGGAGACGAAGAGGCGCTCAAAACGATCGAGAAAGAGATCAAACGGCCGATATTCGCGTACCTTCCCAACGATTTTCGTAAGGCGAGCATGTCGGTCAATTTAGGGACTCCGCTGATGGAAAATCACAATAACACGCTGACAAACCGCTACCGCCAGCTGGCTTCCCAACTGACTGGGATGGATGCGGCGCCGGCCCAGAAGAAGAGCGGCCTGAGCAACTTTTTATTTCCAACAAAGAGGTAGAGCAGCATGCCACCAATGCCTATAACGACAGCTCGTACAGATTACTCCGCGGTAAAAACGGCGATTCATCGCAAGCTGATTCAAAAACTGAATCTCGACAAGCTCAGCGAAATCAAGCGCGAGGATGTGCGGCGCGAGGTGTCGCAGCTATTGGAGTCGCTGGTCGTAGGCGAGTCTGCGCCAATGAACCTGCAGGAGCGAGAGCGACTCTCGCAGGAAGTGCTGGACGAGGTATTCGGCCTGGGGCCACTGGAGCCATTGCTCGCTGATCCCACCGTGTCGGACATCTTGGTGAACACGTACAAGCGCATCTATATCGAGCGAAGAGGCATATTGGAAGCGACGCCAGTACAGTTCCGCGATGACGCGCACCTGATGAGCATTATCGACCGGATCGTATCGGCGATTGGGCGTCGTGTAGACGAATCGTCACCGATGGTTGATGCGCGATTAGCCGATGGATCGCGCGTGAACGCGATCATCCCGCCGCTATCGGTCGACGGTCCTTGCCTTTCGATCCGGCGATTCGGACACGACCGGCTAATGGCGGATGATCTTTTGCAAAACAAGACGCTGACACCGCCGATGCTTGAGCTGCTGCAGGGATGCGTTAAGGCGCGGCTGAACGTGCTGATTTCGGGAGGTACCGGAGCCGGTAAGACGACATTCTTGAACGCGCTGTCGTCGTACATCTCGAATCGCGAAAGAATCGTGACGATCGAGGACGCGGCGGAGTTGCAGTTGCATCAAGAGCACGTTGTGCGGCTTGAGACACGTCCACCGAATATCGAGGGCAAAGGAGCGGTTGCGCAAAGGCAATTGGTGATCAACTCTCTGCGCATGCGGCCCGACCGCATCATCGTGGGTGAGGTGCGCGGTGAGGAAGCTCTTGACATGCTGCAGGCGATGAACACGGGCCATGATGGATCGCTAACAACGATTCACGCGAATGCGCCGCGGGACGCTCTAAGCCGATTGGAGACGATGGTGGCGATGTCGAACTTGAATCTGCCAGACAGTGCAATTCGCCGGCAGATCGCGTCGGCAATTGATCTGGTCATACAGGTCAGCCGGATGAGCGATGGTACGCGTAAGGTAGTGAGCATAGCGGAGATCACTGGAATGGAAGGTGACATCGTCACGATGCAGGACATTTTCATTTTCCGAAAGCGCGGGATTCGGGAGAACGGGGAAGTGATCGGCGAATTTACCCCAACGGGGATTCGGCCGAAATTCAGCGAGAGGCTGGCAGTGACGGGAGTTCATCTGCCGATGTCTATGTTCGAGCCCCAGAAAGGATATTAGGTATATGGCGCCGCTGTTTGCAATCTTGACGTTTGTGATCGTCATTATCGTGTTCCTGGCGTTCTGGCTGTTCGCGTCGACGGACACCCAGCAGGAGCAGATCCGCCGTCGCATGGAATCGGTCCACAAAGCGGAGCGGCGTGGCGGGGAAATATCGCTGGGACTGAATCTGGTCCGCGACGAAATGTTAAGCGGCGTTCCCGCGATCCACCGGCTGATGATGCGATTCTCGTGGTCGAGCCGATTGAAGAATTTCATCGAACAATCAGGTATGCGGGCAAAACCCGGCAAAATCGTTCTGTTGAGTTGCGTGCTGGCCGTGGGAACCTATGTGGTCACTAGATTTTTTCACGTTCCCCTCTGGGGTTGTGTGGCCGCGGGCTTGGCCCTAGGATCTGTTCCATTCGCCGCAATTGCATTCAAGCGAAACCGACGCCTACGCCAATTTGAGGAACATTTTCCGGAAGCCCTCGACCTGTTGGGTCGCGCCGTTCGGGCGGGGCATGCGTTTACAACGGGGATGGAGATGATCGGCAAAGAATCACCGGAGCCTATTGGCGGCGAATTCAGGAAAACATTCGAGGAACAGAATTTCGGCCTGCCCATGCGCGACGCGCTTTTGAACATGACGGAACGGGTTCCGCTACTCGACGTCCGATTTTTTGTCACCGCGCTGCTGGTGCAGAAAGAGACCGGCGGAAATCTTGCGGAGATTCTGGACAATCTATCACGTGTGATTCGCGACCGTTTTCGCATTTATCGTGAAGTGCGCACCAAGACGGCGGCAGGAAGACTGTCAGCGATGATCCTAATCGCTTTGCCACCGGTGATGATGCTCGTTCTGAGCAATTTGAATCCGGGTTATATGCAGGTGCTGTTTGACGACCCGAAGGGGCCGACCGTTCTTGCGATCGCAGCAACTTTGCAGGTTATAGGATCGGCGATTATTTGGAAGATTATTCATATCGAAGTCTAAGGACGAATCGAATCGGCTTCTGAGCAAGGAGGCCCAAGATGTTGTGGGCGATAACAGGCATAACGTTTCTTGCGACGGTCGGCATCCTCGCCGCGTTGCTCTATGCCTTTTCGGCCGGTGAAACGGGAGTTGGGCGGCGCCTTTCGCGTGTATTAGATACAAGCGTTTCGACTCAGCAAGAAGATTTTTCGCAGAAGACCGCGGATCGCTTTCGAATATGGTTGGCCTCGATTGGTGGCCTCTTTCCTTCAAGTTCTGGCCAAGCCTCGCGGTCGCAGCTGATGATGATTCGAGCGGGCATTCGGCGGCCGGATGCGATGCTGGCGATGCGCGGTATGAAATTGCTGATGCCAGTGGCTTTTGTCGCGACGGCCGTTTTTTCTGGAATCTATAAGACGAATCCATTTTTTATTCTCATGATGGCGGCAGTCGGCGGCTACATGATTCCGGAGACGTGGCTGATGTGGCGGATTCGTTCGCGCCAGCACAAGCTGCGCCGCGGACTCGCTGACGGGCTCGACCTGCTCGTCATCTGCGTGGAAGCAGGCCTGGGACTGGACCAGGCACTTATGCGCGTATCTCAAGAACTAAAGGTAACGCACCCCGAACTGAGCGAAGAGCTACAACTCGTCAACATGGAGATGCGGGTTGGAAAAAGCCGTATGGAGGCGTTGCGCGGGCTAGCCAAGAGAACCGGATTGGACGACATTCAATCGCTGGTGGCCATGCTGGTGCAGACAGAACGATTCGGGACGAGCATTGCTCAGTCGTTGCGAGTGCACTCCGATGACCTGAGAACGAAGCGGCGCCAGAGAGCGGAGGAACTGAGTGCCAAGACAACCGTTAAGATGGTTCCACCACTAGTGTTTTTCATTTTTCCAGCTTTGATGGTGGTGATTCTGGGCCCAGCGGTGCTTACTTTGATGCGTACATTCGGTTCGACATTGGGTGGGCACTGAAAGCCGGTTAAAACATAGATTTTCTTGAGGGGTAGGCTGAGTAAGTCAAACTCTACTGGAGAAAACAATGGACAACGTAACCTTGATTCGAGTCGTGGCAGGCGCACTAGCGGTAGTCGTACTGTTCATTATCATTTGGCGCCGACGCCGGAAAATGATCGAGTAAGAAGGCGTTTGACCAGAATCCAAATACTGAGGGGCCGTGGAGTCGGGCGATGGCGAATAATCACGAGAGCCGTGCAATTTGTGTATACAACAAGACCAGGGAGACGTTCGTCGCGACCGAAGCAACCGTAGCGGACAGCTACGTGCGCCGGCTCGTCGGCCTGCTGGGGAAGACCAAGCGTTGGGCGCGTCTTGGCGTTGGCCTTTGGATCGTGCCTTCCCAGGGCGTGCATACCATTGGAATGATGTTTCCAATCGACTTGGTCTTCTTGAGCAAGGACAAGGAGGTAGTTCACTTGGAAGAGCACGTGCGGCCATTTCGCATCTCCGCTCTCTCCCTGCGCGCGATGAGCGTGCTGGAGCTTCCTCCCCACACGATTTATCGAACGGGTACAAAGGTAGGGGACCGGCTGGAGATCTCGAGGCTCAACGGGACGCACTAGGCGATACGAACCGGGTGGCATCTGGGAAACTTTGAAATGTTGACTTGGTCCGTGGCGGTCCAGGACGTGACCAGGGCCGGATCTGTATCGGCGCCGAGGCTATTAATCGTCGTCCCGCTGATCGCGGCATGCATTTTGATCGCGGTCTCGATCTCGTTTTTTGCACATCGAGGAAAGCTTCATATTCCCGGCTACGCCGGAATTGCGGCGCTGGGGTTTATCCTCTCGCTCGTATTTGGGAGATTTGCGGGAGCTCGCTCTATCGCCGGAACCACGCTCGGTGTGCTCTTCTCGATTCTGTGCTTTCTGCTCCTGGCTGTGGTTGTTGGCTCGATCGTCGCGCTTTTTTTTTACCGGCATTCCTCTAGGGCTTAGGTCTTCTCGGACTAGCACGTGTACCCAAATTAATCGATGACACGCTCTACCAAGGTGCCGGTTCCCGGATTTACTCTTTTCTTCCTTGGGATTGCTTTTGTCCTCGCCTGTATGACTCTCTTCTACTTGCTAAATAGTGGCTGGCGGCCGCACCTTGGTATACCGCACTTCTCACTGGGACCACATCAATCCGGTAAGGCTAGGCTTAGTGTCAAGGTCTGGGTCAACAAGTCGAACGGCATCTATTATTGTCCTGATAGTCCGATTTATGGCCATACCGACCCTGGAGCTTACATGGCGCAGGGGGAAGCCCTACAGACCGGATATAGCCCCGCCTTGGGCGAGCCTTGCGAATAAGGAGTCTCCAACATCGCGGCGTTGCTCGGGACAAAAACTACCAATTTGTCGTTCAAGTTAAGCGGGCGAGCGTTCAAGAACCGCGCTAGGGATTTCTCCATTCCCAGCCCATGTTGTCATCTGTGATGATGAGGCGCCGCCCGAGCCTTGCACTAAGTGATCTGGAAGTTTCTAAGGACTGAGATTCTGTCGACTTGTCCAGAGCCTTTGCCAGCGCCGCATACCTGGTCAATGTTTCGTCGGATTTTGCATTGACCGGATCAAGCACGAGTTGGTTGTCGATTCTGTACTGCCGCAAGATCGAGATCCAGCGGGCTTCGTTGAAGTCAATCGGAGAATCACTCACCGCCAGAAAGTTGACTACACGCAGACCATACGGGAAAACGCGCAGGCCCGTCGCCACTACATCGTCAGAACCGGTCGTGTTGTAGTAGAACACCCCACCCGCGTTGAGGTGTTGCCGGACGATCTTCAGAAAATCGGTGGAAAGCAGGTCGGACGAGTGATCACGCCAGTAAAAACTGGTGTTCATCACGATCGCGTCGTAGTGCGCCTCAGGGTGAGCGAGCAGCCAACGCCTTCCATCATCCAAGTAGATATGAACCCGGGAGTTTCGAAGGAGTGAGGCCACGCAGGAATACTTAGAAATCAGTTGGAGATAACCCGGGTTGATTTCGACAATGTCGAGCGATTCTGCCTGAGGATGATTGGCTAGGATTTGCGCCCAGGAGCCTGACGAAAGCCCAATCATCAGAATGCGCTTGGGCGCGGGATGGAACAGACTTAAAGCGTAGGCCCGGACGACGAGATTGACGTCATGGATAGGGTCGACGTTGAAAAACCCGTCATACACGCCATTTCCGTAAACAGCGGCCTCACTCGTAACCGCGATGACGCCGTTCCGATTTTCGACGACGTGAGCAAAAGGGCCACTTGCTCGGGCTTGCGGACCAAAAATTAGTCTTTCGTATAGATTCGAATAGGACGGCAACGCCGCCAGCACGAGGGCGAACGATACAAGCATCATCGCGAGCGCCCAGCTTGTCGGGATTCCGAGTTTTCCCCGGCTCCAGAGAAGAACAAGCGTGCCGGTGATCACGGCAGCGATGCCCAGATGTTCGGATACTTGCTTCAATCCGAAGCGGTGCATCCAGAAGAATCCGATGGCTAGGCTGCCGAGCGCAGAACCGAAAATATTCGAGGTGTATGTCCAGCTCACGCCTCGTCCCGCATGCGAGCTCGCCGACACGCCCAACTGGCAGAGGAGGGGGAGAACCGAGCCGATCAGTGCGGCAACTACAAAGAATGCGGGCGTTGCCACGAGAAACGGAATGTTGTTCCATTGAAGCAAAGCGACCAGAGGAGGCAAATATACGGATAGAGCGCCTGCCGCGAGCAGTAAACTACCCACGATTCGCGTCACCTCCTCCGGGCTTTTTTGCTCGGTGAGTTTTTCAGAAATGTAGGAGCCAGCTGCGATGCCCGCCAGATAAATTGAGAGCAGGAGGGCGAAAGTGGGAGCACGGTCCTTCGAGGCCAAAGCGAAGACTCGAAACCAGGCGATTTCAAAGCCCAGAGCAATGAAGCCAGAAATCCCGGCGATCACCATAGCCAGTCCCAAAGGGAATTTCGACTCTCGTTTCGGCGGCGACGGTGTATGCGCCGGCGCTTGAGCGGTTTTCCTCGTTTGATAGCGACCCAACAGGATGGCTGCCAAGCCAACTAGGGCGTTCATGCCTGCTGCAAGTCCGATCGAACCGGACTGGCCGAAATCACGAAGCAGGAACGTAGCGCAGAGATAGCAGGCCACGGCTGATCCGAAAGTATTTACAAAGTACAGCATGGAGACCGAAAAACCCACGCGACCGGAACGGTTGACAAAGCGTTGCACGAGCAAGGGCAGTGTTGCTCCCATCAGCATGGTCGGAAAAAGCAAGAGTAGAAGACCGAAAAGGACTACAGAGGACAAGTTGGCACCAGCGCTGAACGTGGCGGCCCAGTGAAATAAGCGTAGCGACATTAGACCGAAGAGTGCAACGCCCAGTTCCGATACTCCAAACAAAACAATCGCCCGCTCCGGAAACCGATCCGATGCCCAGCCACCCAAAAGGCTACCCAGACCCAAACCGAGCATGAATGCACTCACGATGACGGCAACCGATTCAGCGTTGACCCCGTAGATCGAGAACAAGACGCGTTGCCAAACAACCTGATAAATGAGAGCCGGCATTCCGGAACAAAAAAACAACGCGCTGAGCAGGAGGCCTTCAGATTGCCGCGACGATTTCTTAAAGCTAGATAAACCGGCAAGAAAGATGAATAAGTCGTAGAAGAGAAAAGCAAGGACTGGAAGGCTAAACATGGCTCATAGGGATCGTAACAATGGAATGGTAATGAACTAGTTCAAGTGATCGCGTTCGGTGTCCGAACAGTTATGTTCGGTGTCTCGACGTCGATCGGTGACCAATACGGGGTAGGAATAACGGACCGGAGAGTCGATCCATTTGAATCCGTGCCTGCGCCCCGACGCGATTTGGAAGATGCGTTTAGATGCTCTGAGCTGACGCCCCGGCTTGGGCTACCCGATTTCGATTCTCAGGTTGCGTCCTTGAGTCCGGTGGGTGCGACAATCGCGAGCTGATCCAGCACCTTGCGATAACGGCACAATTGTTGACTGGGGTCGAAGACTTGGTCGATTTTGTCCGTTCAAAGGCGCAAGAGCCAGATGCATATGTCCGCCGTGACCAACTTCCCCAGGGCTTCGGCGTCGTTAGCATCGTTTCAGGGAAAGGGCCCTGGATGGCTTTCGAGTCATCGCGGAGCACGGCCGAGGGTATACGAAATAGTCTCGCTCAGCGAATACGGGAGAAGAATGACCGTCTTCCCGTGTATTGCGGATACCGAACGAGCCCATTTGGCTTCTCATCTACAGCTGTCTGGAGGTTTCGAGAGGTGTCCCGATACCAGAGGGCGAGCTGATATTTCCGTTCACCTTTGAACGCGTACTATTTCTGTCGTGCTTGGATAATCGCGTCAAGGAGATTGTGAACTCGGAGTCTCTGTGAGAGACGCCCTCAGACAACTGGTGGATCTCAGCGCGTCTCCCTATGGGCGCAGAGGTCGTAAGCGAGAATCTTAGCAGCGGTAGGTTACGTTCGGAAATCGAAGCTTTGGACCTCTCTGCGAGGCCGTGCGTTCCATTCCAATTTAGGATCCGGTCTCGAACAACTGTGAGAACAACTTGACTCGCGCAGTGAGAGCGGATCTTGGGAATGGATGAGTCGAACCAAATCCTGTGGCTTCAATGGTGAGCGACCCGAGACATAGGTAACAGATTGAACCGGACACATAGGTTACGCTTTTTCTCCTTTTGGGGAGGAAGCGATGCCTTGGAAGGAGTGTTCGGTCATGGGTGAAAGGCTGCAGTTTGTCGCTCGCCGGCTAGCTGGCGAGCCGATGGCGGAACTCTGCAGAGAGTCCGGCATCTCCCGCAAGACCGGCTACAAGATTTTCGATCGCTATCAGGAATGCGGTGTACAAGGCCTAACCGACCGAAGCCGCCGCCCTTATCGCTATGCCCATCAGCTTCCTTTCCAGGTGGAGAACTACATTCTGAACGTGAAGCGCGAGCACGCCAGTTGGGGCGCGCGGAAGATTCGAGAGCGCCTGATCCGGAGATTTTCGGGAATTAAAATTTCAGCGAAAAGCACCATTCACGCGTTGCTCGATCGCCATGGTCTAGTTGCGCGCCGCGGTCGTCTGCGTCGTCGTGCCCAAGGAACTCCTCTCTCCCTGGGCCAGCGCCCCAATGAACTGTGGTGCACCGACTACAAGGGCGAGTTCTTGCTGGGGAATCGCCAGTATTGCTACCCGCTGACCGTCACGGACCATGCCAGCCGTTTTCTCCTCACCTGTGAGGCTCTTTCTTCTACCAGGGAAGACTATGCTTTCACCGTGTTTGAAAGGCTTTTTCGAGAGCGCGGCCTTCCATCCAACATCCGCAGCGATAACGGTGTTCCCTTCGCTTCTGCTCACGCTTTATTCAATTTGAGCAAACTCGCGGTCTGGTGGCTCCGCCTGGGGATTGGCATTGAACGGATCAAGCCTGGCCATCCTCAGCAAAACGGTCGTCACGAGCGCATGCATCTCACTTTGAAGAAAGAAGCCACCAAGCCCGCTGCCGCAAACTTCCTTCAGCAGCAAGCCCGCTTCGACGATTTTATCGAGGTCTTCAACAACGAACGTCCCCATGAAGCCCTGAACATGAAATGTCCGGCTGAGGTCTATCAGCATTCGACGCGTGCCTACCAGGGGCTGCCCGATATCGACTATCCCTTTCACGACAAAATCATTGTGGTCACGAATTGCGGACGCATCTGCCTCGGCCACAAGAAAATTAATTTCAGCACGGTCTTCGCTGGTCAGACCGTGGGCATAAAAGAAGTCCACGACGACATCTGGCTGGTCAGTTTTATGGATTATGATCTGGGATACTTCGATCTGGAGACTCGAGTGCTGGAACCGCTCGAAAACCCGTTCGGTCCAAAGTTGTTACCCATGTAGCCGGTACATTCTGTAACCCATGTCTCCGGGTTGGACCTGGGTTGGTTGGTGGGCCCGCTAGGATTCGAACCTAGGACCAACGGATTATGAGTACGAGGTTCGCCGGTCGGCAAACTGTCGCTAACTCCTGCGGAATCCGCACAACCTCTTAGATCGCAACCCGTCGCGCGAAACTTCCAACTTGGTCTAGGTTTGCGTACGTTTGTGTTCTTGTGTCTCCTTTAACTTGAGAACAACTTGAGTGCTCTCGAAGCGCTCGTTGTTTCTTGCCCCTGGTCACAGAGCCTTCAAGAAAAACGTATACCTTAAGTAATTCCCAGTATTGACAGGACTACTAGCCTGACTTTATAGATATGCAACAGGGAGTTACTCCGGCGATAATTAGCTCCTCGATTTCTCTCTCGTTGCCCGCCGGATAGCTTACAACCCTACGAACCCGCGAGTGCTGTTTCTTCCCAAAGCGCTCGTGTGTCTTTGCGCATCCTTCGGATGCCAACGCAGTAGGTGTGTGTCCTCGTAACGCAAACTGGTGCCACCCCACAGGTAAGTGTGTCCACGGAGTTGTGCGCCTTACGACCTCATCGATTCACCAACTTAGAGGAGAGGAGGAGTGAGGCATGAGAATACGAGTGTTTGTCGCCTCGATCATTATCTGTTTTGCATTCGCGCTGGCAGCGTCCATAGGTTCGCAGAATGTGTTGTCACAAAATCCCCCGCCACCGGCTGTCAACGTGCCAGCCGGTTTTCGCATTCCCGCGCAGGACTTGCCCTGCATTTTGCCGGGCAATCGCCTGAATCTGCAATGTATCATCAAAAATGATCCCGACTTCATCCGCATTCGCGCCGAGGAAGCAGCTCTGGAAGCTCAGGCCTTGGCTGCGGCGCAATCCGGAACCCTCGATCCATTCCATCAGGTCGAGACTCTCGGTCAACTCGAGATTTTTGACCCCAACTTGTCAGTGAACAGTAATTTGGCTTGCAGTTACTGCCACGATCCCGCCGCTGGATATGGCAATGGCGCCTCGATTCTCAGCGTGTTCACTGGCGGATCGAATCCCGGTTCTGTGCCCATTAACGTGGCGCATGCTTATCCCAACAATCGCATCGCCAAGCGCAATCCACAAAGTTATGTGTACTCGCCGTATTTCCCACCGCTCCAGTACAACACTACCCAGGGTGACTTCTACGGCGGAAATTTCTGGGATGCACGCGCTACCGGTTTCCGTTTGCAGAACTCTGCCGCGGAACAAGGCCAGGATCCTCCCGTCGACCCGGAAGAGATGGCCAATCCGGATACGGCGTGCGTCGTCTGGAAGTTGTCGCTCAGCAAATACAAGTCCTTTTTCGAGCAGGTCTGGGGCGCTGGTTCACTGGATATCGCGTTTCCTTCCGACGTCAAGACGGTGTGCGGCACTCCGAAAGGCGCTGCTATCTTCGGCACCAACGCCACTCCGTTGGCCCTAAGTCCTTCTGACCGCACTCGCGCCAACCAGGCCTTCGACGAATTCGGCCAAGCGATCGCCTCCTACGAAATCTCGTCGAGCGTTAGCCCGTTCACCTCGAAATTCGACGCCTTTCTTGCTGGCAACGCCACTTTGACCGCGCAAGAAATGACCGGTTACGACCTTTTCCGCGGCAAAGCGCAATGCAACACCTGCCATCTAGACGGAAGATCGAACACGGCCAAGGGAACAGACAGTGGTGTGGCCACTAGCGTCGCCCCGTTGTTCACTGACTTCACCTACAACAATCTCGGCCTTCCGAGAAACGTCATTCTCCCGTGGTATTCGGAAGACACCCCGGATCAATTTGGTTTCACAGGGAACCCTCTTGGGCCGGGCTTCACCGACGAAGGTGTAGGCCTTTTCCTCGATGGCTTCTACGGACCTCCTCCCAATCTCAGTTGGGGACAATTTCTGCCTTTCTTCGAAGGCAAGTTCCAGACCTCCACAATTCGCAATGCAGGAAAGGTGCCTTATCCGGGTTTTGTGAAGGCCTACATGCACAACGGCTATTTGCTCAGTCTCAAGGAGGTAGTCCACTTCTACAACACTCGGGATGTCTTCCCTCAACCGGTGCTTTCCGGGCACTGCCCCGCGGGAACGATCGAGAAAGTCACCTGCTGGCCGATGCCGGAAGATCCTAACAATGAGAACATGACCATCGGCCGTCTTGGCTTAACCCCCGCTGAGGAAAACGACCTCGTGGCATTCCTCGAGACACTCACGGACGGATTCGTCAAACCGTCCGCGACTTCGGCCAGCTCGCCGGCTAGCTTGGTGAGGAAACCTGCCACAGCTCCAAAGCGCTAGCGATGTTGCGGAAGGCGATTTCGGGGCGGATCTGTCGTCCGGACAGTCTGCCCCGCCTTCCCGCAATAACGCTGAATCTGAATTGGAATCGGAGGCACGCTCATGAGGAGACTGATTTTGGCTCTCGCGTTAATCGTGCCGTTCGCGTGTTTGACCCTATCGCTTTTTTCGGCTGCCAGCGCGATCGCCGCGGCGCCCACGCATAACGTCGCACAAATCACGGCGGGTCCTGAACTCGAGAGCACGAATGAGAGCATGACGATTATTCGCTGGACTACGAAACATTCCGGAGGCAGCGACCTGCATTACGGCATCGTGCACTATGGCACCGACGCCAAGAACTTGTCTGAGCTCGCTAAGTCTCCCAATCGCCGCAACCCTTCCCGGCCTGACATGATTTTCAGGGTGCGTATTGCCGGACTCAAGCCACAAACCACCTACTACTACACCGTCGAATCAACGAGCGCGACTGGTGTGAACGACGGAGTATCCAGCCCCATAAGAACATTCAAAACCAGATAGCGCTGCGCGGCTGCGCAAACTCGTTAATCGCGTCGCAGCGCGAATACGGCCTGGACCACTCGGAAATAACCCATTCCATGTCCGCAAAACCCAGACTTGCAGATAAGTGTCGCGAACAGGGATTATCACTACCTATCTCAGAAACGAGACGGTTGTCAGTTGACGAACTCTGGACGATCTGCCGTTGTTGAGGACACCGACTGGGCCGGCTGGCACGCGGGCTCCGCGGCGTCCTGGAACTTCTGCAGTTTCCGCACTGCGTCAGTCCTGCTCGCTGACGATGTTGTAGCGATCAAACACGCTCCGAGCCTTGTGTCCGGAGATTCTCATCCCAACCCCTCCTGAACGCCCGAGCGGATAAGAGCTCGGACGGCCGACCGCCGAAGGTCACGAAATAATCGCCCGGATAGTCCGCTTTTGGCAGAGGCGCTGTCCCAGACCTTCCTGAAGTCCGCCGATTGGAAGCCAACTCGGGAGCGGATTTTCCTTCGTCTTGATGATACGCAAGAACACGAGGGGACAGTCGGGGATGGTGGTGTTGCGCAGATGCAGCTGTGACTTCAGACTTCCGAGCAGCATCGCGTACGGGCAGTTCTGGCACACCGGGGATAGATGTCGAGAGCATTATCACCAGCCATCCGGATGTTTCTGTTTCGCCCGCTTCGAGTTCTAGGACGCCAACACAGTTGTGGCGACGATGCCAGCAACTGTAGTTCCACCACGATTCATCCGAGCCATTGAGGGTTTTGGTAGGTTCCGTCGAAGGTGTGGGAGGTCTTGTACAGCTCATATTTCCCGGACTGTGCTGCCTGCGCGGTCTTTGCGAGTAACGCCGCAACTTCATTTGAATCCATCGGCCGGAACGATCTCGCCGCGGCCAAGGCTTGGTTGAGTATCTGCATCGAGTCGCATCCTGTGATCACAACGCTTGTGGGCAGATTCATTGCGTAGTGCAGACATTCGACTGGAGTCACCGTCTTGCTTTCCAGGATAATGTGGTCGCCCATCGGCTTCATGCCGAGCACACCGATGTCGTTCTTCACGAGCATCGGCAAGACTTTCTTTTCGAAGCTGTCATAGTGTGCGTCCATTACGTTAAGGGGCATTTGAACGGCATCGAATATAAAATCGTGCTTTGTAGCGGTGGCCAACATTTTCAAATGGATGTCTGGGCTTTTGTGCCCTGTGAATCCGATAAAACGGATCTTGCCTGCCTTCTTAGCTTTTAGCACGGCCTCCATCGCTCCGCCTTTGGCAAAAATGCGATCCGGATCGGTGTCGCGAATCACTTCGTGAAACTGGAGGAGATCGATCCGGTCGGTCTGAAGGCGGCGGAGGGACTCACTGATTTGGCTCGTCGCGGCAGCGTTACTACGTCCATCGACCTTGGACATTAGAAAGGCCTTTTCGCGATAACCGTCGCGGAGCGCGATACCCATGCGAACTTCACTCTCTCCGCCATTATAGTCCCAGCAGTTATCGAGAAAATTGATTCCTTCATCAAGACCCGTGCGGATGATGCGGATGCTTTCCTGAGGATCTGCCTGGTTGCCGAGATGATAGCCACCGAGCCCGACGAGAGAAACTTTCTCTCTACTGCGGCCCAGCGTTCGATAAGGAATGCCTTTGGGGGATTCTGATGACGGTGCCTGCCGGTCGGCGTGCGCCGTCAAATAGGCTGCGACAGCGAACCCGAGAAACCCACGCCGCGAAATGCTGGCTCCTGCGATGTCGGGCGTTCGAGAAACCGACGTTAGATACGGATGATGTACATCCTCCTGGCTATGTTGATCGTTCTTGTCGTTCATGGCGTACCTTTTCCCCCGCGTGGTTTATGTTCACCAAGGACTCGTCCGATGATCGGGGATCAATTCAATCACCCTTCCAATGAATCCGTTGTTAGCTCGGGATTCGACTTTGGCAACCTACGAATTTCAAGGTGCAGCGGCGCCGGTCAGAATTCGCTCCAAAATATTTACCTCGAACGGCTCCTGGACTAGCTCCCCGATAGCTTTCTCCAAGTGCTCAAAGTGAGGACTGGCTGCGTGTTGATCGAGCGCCGCTTGACTTTCCCAGATTTCGTAGAAATAGAAGCGCCCCTTCGAGTTTGACTCATACAGTTCATACAATTTACACCCCGATTCGGCGCGAGTAGGAGCTAACATGCCCTGCAGCAGTGCTCTGAGCTGGTCTTCTTTGTCTTTACGCGCCAAGGATCTTGCAATCACACGTACCTCAGCCATAGTTGTTCCACTCGTCCTTTCTTATTCGCTTTGCCGCCACGATGGGCTCCTACTTTAAAGCCGGATCAATCAACGTCAGCTCCGTTGCCGGATCAAAACGCTTTTGCATAGCTGCTGGGTCGACTGTAACCATGACCTCCAGCGTCGGTGATACATACGCCTCAAGAACATGACCGCCCTGCGTTGTTCCGACTGGACCCGCTACCACCATGTGAGTGTGGACTACGGGCTTTCCTTTATAGAGCGCGATGTCGCCGCTCATTCCAATCACTTCGTGCTGGCCTTGGATAGGAATCTTCTTGTACATTTTGCGTTGGGGATCGAACCAGCCCAACGTGGCTCCATCGAGTGCTCCAATAGCGGTGAAATGTGCACTCGTAACGTGATACTTCTCAGCAAATTCCAGCAGTCCGGAAAAAGCCTCGTCTCCCTGGTAGAAGATAACCGCGTATTGTTTCGTCGGGTCCCCGGGGTTCAGCAATTGAACCTGCATCTTGGGCGCTTTGCCCCTCGGAGCGGCTTCCGACGGGGAGACATATTCGCTTCCCGTCTCCTGCGACTGCGCTACCAAGCCGGCGATCCCAATCAATACCAATATGCAAGCCAGTCGTTGTATTTTGATCATTGCCTTGGTCTCCTAATGTTCCAGAATCCTTGCAAATGGCCTTTCTCGCTTAGCCTCGCCGCTAAAGCGCTGTCTAATTCCGCTAACCTTCAGTAGAACCGTTTTCACGCTTCCCTACGGGCGGATGCGGAGGGGACAAATTTCATTTCAACTAGACCTAACTTTTCGCTGAAGCGACTCGAGTCGCCCATTGTCCCCGGAACCCAAATGAGCTTGCTTTTCCATCTCCAGAATCACTGCCGAAAAATCTTGCTCCTGTCCTTGGGCCGATTGTGCCGCATTGACCTCGAAAGCCGCTCGTGTCGCGGGCATCTCCGCGCCGACCGCGGCTGCGAGGTTGAGAATCAGCCCAAAATCTTTGTTCATGAGCCGCAGGGGAAACTGCGGGCTGTAGTCTCTCTTTATCGCTTTTTCCAGTTTGCCTACATGTGCAGGAGCGACCACCGCAGTTTCTGAAAGAACGCTCAGCAAGCGGTTGCGATCAAGCCCAGACTTCTCACCGAGCGCAACGGCCTCGGCAATCGCCTGCATTCCGATTCCCAACAGGCTGTTCACGACAAGCTTCATGGTCGCTCCGGACCCGCTCGACCCCAGATAAAAATATTTTCGGGCGATCACTCTAAAAATCGACTCGGCGGCGGTGAAACATCCCTGATCTCCGCCCCCGAACAGGATCAGTGCTCCCTGTTCGGCGGCCGGTGTACTCCCCGATATGGTTACGTCGAGGATGTCAACTCCACGCTCGGAGCCTAGTCTCGAGAGTTCCTGCGAGGTCTTCGGATACACCGTGCTCATGTCGATGACCAGCGACCCGCGATGCGCATTGGCGAAGGCGCCGTCTAATCCTTTATAAATGTTCAGAACAGCTTCATCGCTCGGAAGACACGACAACATGACGTCGCAACTGGACGAAAGTTCCGCAACGCTTTCCGCGACCGTGCCGCCAAATCGAATTAGCTCCTCGGCTTTGCTGCGGTCCCGGTCATAGGCAGTCAGCCTGAAGCCGGATTCAAGCAACCTCTGCGCAATCGGCCGGCCCATGTAGCCGACTCCTACAAATCCGAGTTTGTTTTTTTCTGATGTGATCGCATTCATGTGTGATTGTCCTTTCGTGAGCGTTGAGCGAGTTCCAATCCCTTGTTTTCACGGCTCCCCATCGCTCCGTGACTTTACATCATTGTTTCTGTTTCGAGCCTTGACCGCCGGCAGTACAGCGCTCTCAGCCGGACCACCCGCTCCCGCGGAGATCCTTCCAAGGACCGCCTTGTGCGTACCTTTCGGGATACAAGGCCTTTGAACGCGGGTCTTCTGCGGTGTCGAGCTGAAGCACCATCCACTTCGGATACGGAGTGCCCGGATCCGACGCCGCGTCCAGTTGTCGGACGTCCTCATCTGAGACCTGAAGGTCTACGGCGGCGATGTTATCTTCGAGTTGCTCGGCCTTCCGCGCTGCGATGATTACACTGCTAACGGCCGCCCGTCCCAGCACCCACGAAAGCGCCGCACGGGCCGGGCTTACGCCATGCCGTCCAGCGACGTCTTTAAGTGCTTCCACGACGCGGTAGCCCATCTCTTTGTCGAAGGGCACGAACGAACCTGCCTCCGCGAATCGCGTGCCAGCAGGAGCAGGGTTCGTACGGCTGTACTTGCCCGTGAGGAAGCCACCGGCAAGTGGGCTCCAAACCAGGATCCCGATGTTGTGGTACTCGGCAAACGACTGGAATTCGTATTCGAGGCCACGGCCGACGAGGCTGTAATACATCTGCGCCGTCACATATCTTTCTAAGCCCAGCCGCTCCTGAAGCATGATTGAGGTGGCCGCCTGCCATGACATGAAGTTCGAGAGGCCGATATACCGGACCTTCCCCTGGCGCACCACATCGTCAAGCGTCCGCAGCGTCTCCTCGACCGGCGTGTTACTGTCCCATCCATGCACCTGATACAGATCGATGTAATCGGTCTGAAGCCGCTGGAGACTGCCCTCCAATTCGCGGAGGATGTTCACGCGGGTCGCGCCGCTTCGATTGAGATTGTCGCTCATGGGAAGCCGGACTTTGGTGGCCAGTACGATTTCTCGCCTCACACCCCTCAAAGCATTACCAACCAGAGTTTCGCTTTCACCGAGGCTGTACACGTCCGCCGTATCGATGAAGTTGATGCCCCTATCCAGGGCTAGCTTCACCATTCGGGTTGTGTCCTCCTGACCGAGGTTGCCCATGTTCATCTTGCCGCCGAACTGCATCGTGCCTAGCGCCACTTCGCTCACGATGAGCCCGGTACTCCCAAGTTTCCTATACTTCATTCCCCATACTCCTTCCGCTGCACGACTCGGTGTTGCCACCAGACATCTCTCCGATCGCTTGCGACCATGATGATGTATTCGAACTCCCGGCTATCGGGGTAGATGGGTAGCCTATTCATTTAATCCGGTCACTGCTCTGCGGGACCCTGTTGAGATCAGGCATCCCCGCACAGACATTACCGCTTTCTTGCTGCGCTTTCGAAGGCAGGACTCTTCGTAATCGATCCGGTCACGCATCATGATCGAGAGTCGGATTCCCACTTTCCCGGCTGCTGCGGCTCTCGCTTTCCCCAGTCCCTTCTACACCAGTTTCCACCGATAGAAGCGTTTCTACTCGGGATCCCGCTCGACTGCGTGCATCGGCGCTTCGCGCCACAGATAATGCAGCCGTTTTCCTTGTTTGCTCATCGCACCCAGCCCGCTGCCGGCCTCCACTGGGGTGTTCGCTTGGGATAAATGCCGATTTAGCTGGCCAGCGCTTTCCCATCGCTGATAAGAATGCTCGGTCACAGCTCCGGAATCCGCTGCGGTTCTACCTCCTCAGCGCTGAGGGGGCAGGTTTCGCCTCGGAGTGTCGGGTTGTACTTCGATCCCGTAGTGTTCCAGGGTTTCGCCCAGTGCTCGATACAACTGGACTGCGGCTTTCCTAAACGCGGTTTGTGCGGCCACCTCAGTGGTTTCAGCCTGAGCCAGGTAAGTCTGCTGCTGAATTACGGCGAAATTCGTGGACATGGCAGCGTGGAATTTCTCCAATTCGGCATCGAGAAACTGTTCTTGCAATTTTCGACTGGTTGAGGCGGTTTGGGCCGCTTGCTTTGCAGCAGCAAATCCGATCAAGGTATTCCGCACTTCAGCAGCAGCCTGTGATTCCATTTGCGTCTCTCGAAAGCGTTCTTCGCGCAGCTCTGCCTGATCGGCGCCAAAATCGGCATTGGCGACCCTATCCCGTACAGAGACATTGAACTGAATCCCCACTTCAAGGACCTTAGAAGCGCTTTTCCCACCGGTAGGAACAGGATCAATCGTTGCCGCTCTCGTTGTCGAATCGCCTCCTATCGGAATCAAGCTGGGAGCAATCACTCCTCTGGATTGAAATGACGCGTAGAGATCCAGTTCGGGCAGTCGGGCATTCGATGAGCCGATTACAGCCCGCTCGCCATTAGCTATCTGCAGTTTGGATGCCCGGATGTCAGGTCTTCGTAAAAGCGCAGTTTGAATCAGGTCAGCAATCGGTTTTTCCGGTTCATCTGAGGGCGGCGACCATGCATCTATCGCCACAAGCTCCGGCAGCTTTCCATCCGCAGTCGAGAGCGACTGCGGATCGAGTACACTTCGCAGCACATTTCCCTGCTGCTCGCGACGCGCTTCTGCCTCGGTGAGGGCGAGCCGAATAGCTGAGACGAGAGCCTCCGCGCGCGCAACCTCGATTGGTGGCATGCGTCCGACGCCGAGCTGCTGCTGATTGTTGCTCAAAAGCTCCTCCGCAGCCTTTAATGCTCTCCGCTGTACTTGAACGACCTCCTGAAGGCTGACCAGATCGTAGTAGAGATTCTCGACTCCAGAGATTGTGCTGACCATTTGCTGTTCGAGGATCGTGGCCGAGATTCTGCTGTTCGTTTTGGCAATTGTGATGAATCGTGTGTTGTTTGCCCGGCCAGCACCTCTCAGCAGCGGTTGCGCGACGAGCACGATCGCGTTCGGATGTGTAAAAGGGACAGCAGAGGAGCGGCCCGAGTAGAACGATTGAACGAAGTCGTTGACCCCGACCTGAACCGATGTACCCGAGCTGAAACCTTTCACCAAAGTAGCGTTGGCTAGTGTGTTGTTTGTGATCACCATGTCACCCGGCGTGGCGGATGTCGCCGATACGATCGAGCCTGCCGGGTCTCGACGTATCCATGCGAACTGCCCCTGGAATTCTGGGTCGAAGGAGGGTATTGCGGAACCGAGAGAATACGGAGCCTGAGCGATTGAGAGCGAATGTTGTCCTCCTAACACATGTCCACTGTCATACGTCGGGGAGATGACGATGCCCGACGGATCGACCCTAGTCGGCGACAGCACGCCGGACATCGTCGTTAAGAGCGGCATCGCCGAACTACCCACACCCGCAGGTGTTTCAGCGATGTTGTAGTTGATCTGACTAGGTGTGCCGCCTCCCTGCGTTCGCTTAACGCCAAACTCCGCGACTGATTGATCTACTCGTTGAATCCGGATATCCAGATTGTTTTCCAGCGCCATTTCGATGGCTTGCCGCAGCGTTAGCTCCAAACGAGCTTCGGATAGAGGCTGCTCCTGGGTTTGAACTTGGACCTTAGGGGTCCCAGAAGCTTTCGAGACGACTGGCGCCGGGAGATCTTTAGCAGCAGAGACCTCCTGGCAGTAGCCACCGGCGCAGGCCGCACTAAGCCCGGCGCACAACACCAATAGCCGTCCCGCAAGGTGCATCAACGACGGACTAGACCTCAGAATGGAGATGGGACGCGGTGAAAATACCTGTGGGCTTGTCATTTCTCTTGACCCTTTGGGGCAGCGGTCACCACTACATGTGCGCCCTCTGTAACGGAATCGGTCGGATTGACGACTACCTGATCGCCATTCTGAAGTCCCGCCGTGACGTAGAGCTGAGTTCCCAGGTCACGCCCAACATGGATTTGCCGCATGTGAATAACCCCGTTATCGACGACCGCGACGAACTGTCCTTGTGCTCGCGGAATCACGCTATCGCCGGAGACAAGAATTCCGGGGTTCGTCGCATTGAAATGAAGTTGCACGGACGCAAACATGCCGGGACGAAGACGATGATGGGGATCGGAAATCTTGATCTCCAATAAAAGTGTTCGCGTCTGCTGACTAAGAGAATCGCTCGTACGGCTAATCGTGCCGCTGAATTGCTCGGTAGGCATTTCGGAAAAGGTAAGGACCGCCGGTTGACCCGTTTGTACGAAGGGCGCATCAACCTCCGGGACCGGCACGAAAATAAGCAGGTCATGAGTGCTGGCGATTTCGAACAGCTCGGTGCCTTGCGCTCCGCCTGTAGGTGGACCGCCCGATTGGTTCGTAGTCGATACCGGCGTAAGTCCCAAGCCCCCTCCAGTTACGGAGATAAGACTGCCAACCTCGACGTTGCGGGCCGTAACGGTTCCATCGACTGGCGAGCGGATTTGCTCAAAAGAGGCGAGCGCACTTGCGGCCTGCAAAGTGGCTGTCGAAGCACTAACGGCCCCTTCTGCCGATCGAACGTCATCAGACGCGGTCTTAAAAGCAGCCAAAGCAATGTCGTCGTCCTGCTGCGACAAAACACCGTGCAGCACGAGCGTATGCACGCGATCATAGGTCACCTTTTGAAGTTCCTCCTGCGTGCGTGCTTTGTTCAGCGCGTTTTCGCTTTGTTGCAACAGAGAACGCTGCTGCAACACAGCAGCATCTAGATCGGGAGCTGACACCACCGCGAGAAGCTGGCCTTTATGCACCTTATCTCCAAGGTCGACATAACGCGCCTTGAGGTAACCAGCAGCACGCGAATAGATATGCGCCGCCGAGGCCGGAGTGACTGTGCCGGGCAAAGTGAGCTCCTCGGCAGATGATGCCTGATGAACCGTCATGACTTGGACCACCGGCAAGGCGTTCGTTTCTTTCTGAGCTTGCTCGGTGATTTGCTTTTCAGTTCGGGCCCGCGGCAGCCAACCAAAAATGACAATGCCAACTATGAAAACGATAGCTAGCAAGATGTAGAGAAAACGTCGAGACGAATGAGGCACGGCGTTTGCTCCGGATGGGTTCACGGATGGAGGGGACTGTCGAGCAGAGGTTTCTGGCATTTCGGCGCACCTTCAAGTGGTTGTTTGCGGATTCTGCGAATGAATTTCACGCTCAAGGCGAGCGGCATAGTCAACTGGCGCTTCTTTCCTGATCAGGGAATAAGTGACCGGAACAATGATCAGTGTTCCCAGGCTTGCGAACAGAAGGCCTCCAATTACTGCACGACCGATCGGAGCGTTCTGTTCTCCGCCTGAGCCAAGCGCCAATGCCATCGGAAACATCCCAATGATCATGGCAAGCGCAGTCATGCACACGGGTCGAAGCCTAGTAACGCCAGCTTCGAGGGCTGATTCAATGGAACTTTTCCCGCTCGAGCGCAGGTCGTTGCAAAACGTCACGACCAGAATGCTGTTGGCGGTAGCGACACCGATCGTCATCAATCCGCCCATCAATGATGGGACGCTGAACGTTGTTTGGGTCACATACAGCATCCATAGAATGCCTGCAAAGGCTCCGGGGAGAGCGGTAAGGATGATGAAGGGGTCGGCCCACGATTGGAAGTTTAGGGCCATAAGCAAATAGACAAACAGAACTGCGGCGACGACACCGATACCCAAATGAAAAAACGAACTGTTCATCGTGACCACTTGGCCGCTCATCACGATTCGCGTCCCGGGCGGCAGGTCTTTCGAAGCGGCCTTGATGATTTTGTCTATGTCTCGCGAGACGCCACCCAGATCGCGTTGCGAGGTGCTGGCGAATACGTCCATCACTGGCTGATTGTTGTAATGCGACACGGTCAACGGCGAGACGGTTCGACTGGTTTCCGAGACATCGCGAAGAATCTGGTCTTGGTTCGTGGAAGGGGCGGTGATAGAAGTGCGTCCTAGAGAGCCAAGATCATTCAGTCTATATGTCGGCGTTTGCACGAGGACCGGATATTCAACCCCCGTTTTTGGGTCCATCCAGAAGTTCGGAGCTGTCTGTCCACTCCCGGAGAGAGCCAGAAGCAGATCGCTGGCCACGTCTCTCTGGGTAAGACCAAGCTGCTGCGCTCTTAGGCGATCGATGTTGATATCGATTTCAGGAGTGTTTACTGCCTGCTGAATGAAGACGTCGACGGCGCCCGGAATGTTCTTGATCTTATCCTTTAGCCCAACTGCAATCCGGTATGTTTCGGCAGCATCCTTTCCTTGTACCTGAACGTCGATCGGCGCGGGTAGGCCAAAGTTCAATGTCTGATTTGTGATATCAGCCGGCTCGAAAAAGAAGGTCTCCTGCGGAAATTTCTCAGCAAGATCACTCCGAAGGATGCGCATCCATTCTTGCGTCGGGCGATGTTTGGGGCTGAGAGCAACGAGAACGTCACCATCACCGTTGCTCGTCGCATCGGTTGCGGTGAACGCAAGGTTGACGCCTCCAGGCGGAAGGCCAATGTTGTCGACGATCATCGCAACTTCATTTTTGGGGATGACGCGCCGCACCTCTGCGTCAATGCGAGCAAAAATCTCGTTTGCTACCTCGATGCGGGTTCCCGTCGGTGGCCGCACATGAAACTCCATCTGGCCTGAATCAACGTAGGGAAAGAAATTTTCTCCCAAAACAAAGACTAATGGGAGCGAAGCGAGCGAGATGATCGCGAACCCGACCACTACCCCGGTTCGATGGGCTAGCGCCCATTCGAGCAACGAGCGGTAACGCTTCTGAAATTTCTCGAAATAATGTTCGAACCGGAGATGGAAGCGCCAAATGAAGCTCCGGCTAGTCGGCGATTCAGATCCTCCCTGATAGAGCGAAACCTCCGCCGGTAGTAGAAAATGCATCATGGTTGCCACCAGCGTGCGCGAGAGTAGATAGGACGCGATCATTGCCAAGACGACGGCCAAGGCCAAAGGTGTAAAGAGGAACTTCGCTGCTCCAGAAAGAAGAGTTACCGGAACAAAAACAATGCAGATGCACATGGTCGAAACCAGGGCAGGCACGGCTACTTGCTGCGCACTGTCCAGAATGGCGGCGCCGAGGGGCTTGTTGCCCTCCGCAAGATTCCGGTGCGTATTCTCAATCTCAACGGTCGCGTCGTCCACGAGGATACCGACCGCTAGCGCGAGACCGCCGAGCGACATTACATTAATCGTGTATCCGAGAGCGGCAAGAACAGACAGCGAGAACAGAATAGCAAGTGGAATCGAAGTGCAAACGATAAGAGTACTTCGCCAGCTTCCAAGAAAAACGAGGATCATTAAGGCCGTGAGAATGGCGGCCGTCGTCGCTTCCTGAACTACATCGAGCACCGAACCGCGCACGATGACAGACTGATCAAAGATCGGAGTAATGGTGAGCGAACTCGGCAAGCCCGCCTTGATTCGTGGTATTGCGGCCTTCACCTGCGACACGATGGTGAGAGTGGAGAAACTGCCGTTCTTAATGACAGTCAGAAGCGCGCCCGGAGTGCCGTTCTCCTTCACGAGGCTTGTCTGGGGCGTAGATCCGTCGTGAATCCAAGCGACGTCCTTCATCGTGATAATTGATCCGTTCGTCGATCGAATCGGCATATTGTTCAGTTCCGCGATCGACGAAGGGCTGCTGTTTGTACCTATGATGTATTCCCGGTCCCCAATCTTCTCCGTGCCAGACGGCATGATCAGGTTTTGCGCGTTCAGCGCTGCGGAAATATCGGAGCCCGTTAGGTGCTTAGCCGCCAGCGCAGTCGGCTCCGCGTCCACCATGATGGCACGCTGCTCGCCGCCATACGGCAGCGGAACCGACGCGCCCTCGATAGTGGCGAGCTGGCCGCGGATGAAGTTCTGTCCGAGATCATAGAGTTGTGACTGAGAAAGCCCCTTACCGCCGAGACTAAGTTGAATGATGGGTACGCTCGAGGCGTCGTATTTGAGAATCTGCGGCGGAAGGATACCTGGAGGCATTTGGCGCAAAACCGACTGTGACAAAGCTGTGACTTGAGCTATGGCCAAGTCGATCTGAACACTCGGTTGAAAGTAAATCTTGATGACGCCGACGCCGCTGTAGGACTGCGACTCGATGTGCTGAATGTTGTTGACCGTTGTCGACATCGCGCGCTCGCAGATGCCTACAATTCGCTTGGACATGTTGTCTGCATCCAAGCCGTTGTAGGTCCAGATCACGCTAACGATGGGTATGTTTATTTGCGGCAGAATGTCTATTGGCGTCGTAACGATCGCTGTCAGTCCAGCGATGAGAATGAGAAGCCCGACAATTACGAAAGTGTAGGGCCTTCGCAGCGCTACTCTAACAAGCCACATGAACTCTACTCGCGCTCACTCAGTGTTGGTGAGCGATTTTCTCTTCGGTGGGTAGCTTAGATCGTTGCGATCGATGTCCGTCGTGTGCGTGACGTCATTGGCTGGTTTAGTTAGAGTTTCGTCGGTTGTGAAATTCGAGGGCCGGAACAACCAATTCGTTCGCTCGACAACGCCGTAAATACTGAATCGCGATCGGGGAACATCCCGACGCAGGCCGTTAGCCGTGTGACCTTCCGATCATAAGGGCTTTCCATCAGGAAGACAACGATCGACAATGTTACTCTGGGTTGCACAATATCCGAGGTTGGAGTAACAATGATGCGATTGCCCCTCCCAGCAGGGCGACGTTTATTTTTAAAATCGCCGGCCAGCCAGAACGTTTCTGAGACGAAAGGAGCTCACATGAAGTCTATACAGGCAGTCTGCGATAAGTGCAAAAAGACAGTTGACGCAAAGCCATTGCTCAGCGAAAACGAGCTTTGGGAGGCGCTGAATAAAGGCGACGAAATCGAAGTGATGCACCTTGCCGATGACGTCCACCACACATGGAAGCTCACCGGACAAGACAAAGATAGTCTGCGCAAGGCGCGGGCTGCCGGCACAGTCTAACCCACCCTGCCTGATCCCACAGCAGGGAAGTAGAAGTGGTAGAGATTGACTGCGTGATCTACCGTGCGATGACCTCGTCAGCGGCTCTGCGGGGCCGTAACCATATTAGGGACATCCTGTTCTGGCCTCAGCCCTGATCCGCGCGTCGCGTCTGATATCTGATGTGCATCGTCTGGATTGAGAAAAGGCCTCGCGACGGGAGCCAAGCGCTTCCAGCAACGTGACCCGCGTCGGATCTACAGACATTGGGCCATCCAAGCCAACGATTCGCGCGGTCGAGGGAGAGGCAGCCATGAAAACGTCCGACAGTACGGACGTAATCCAAGGGGATGAGCAGTGCAGGGACGGACACTATCGCATTAAGCTAGACCTTCGCACGAACCCTCCGACCGGCAATGGCGCCGTTCCGGCCGTGGCGCTGGATCCGAACGACTCGGCTTCCGTCCAAGCCCAAAACCCAAGCGATTTGGGCAAGCTGAGGGTTGGAGTTGCTTCTGAAGAGGCAGCCGGCATTCCCGCCATCTGGAATACCATGCTCTACGGAATTGGTGACATAGGTCCGCTTCGATCGCCTGAGGTTTTTTTGAAGATCAACCAACTGACTGGATTCGACTGCCAGAGCTGCGCATGGCCGAGTCCTGACAAGAAGCGGAAGCTTTTTGAGTTTTGCGAGAACGGGGCCAAGGCTGTATCTGACGAGTCCACAAAAAAGCGCATCGGGCCAGACTTCTTCGCCAAGTATTCAATAGCAGAACTGGCCGCCAAATCCGATTACTGGCTCAATCAGCAGGGGCGTCTAACTTTGCCCATGGTACGACAGGCGGGCGCGACGCACTATCAACCGATCACCTGGCCAGAGGCTTTTACGATGATCGCGGAGGAATTGAATCGTCTGGATTCGCCGAGCCACGCCTGCTTCTACACCTCAGGCAAGACGACCAATGAGCCTGCTTTTCTTCTGCAGTTGTTCGCGCGGCAGTTTGGAACGAACAATCTTCCGGATTGCTCGAACATGTGCCATGAGTCGTCGGGAGTTGCGATGGTAGAGACGCTCGGCGTCGGCAAGGGCACCGCCACGTTGGAAGATATGGAGAGTACCGATCTCATCTTCATCTTTGGAAACAACCCTGGGACAAACCATCCGCGAATGTTGACGTCGCTGCAAAGGGCCAAGGACCATGGTGCCAAAATCATCGCTGTCAACCCTCTACCGGAAGTGAGCATGATGAGGGTAACGAATCCTAACCCCCAGGATTATCCAAATCCTTTGGAGCTTCCCATTGCGCTGCTTGGCAAAGGACAGGCGCTTGCCGACCTGTACCTCCCTGTGCGCGTGAATGGAGATACAGCGGCCATCAAAGGAATTCTGAAAGACCTGTTCGAGCGTGAGAGAGGGGGGCACGCATCGGCGATTGACCCTCAGTTTATTCAAACCTTCACCGAGGGTTTCGAAGCGCTGCTGGCCGACTTGGAGGCTACGAGCTGGGAAGAGATTGAGGAAAACGGCGGACTGACTCGAAATCAGCTGCGTGTCGCCGCCGATATGTACGCGGCCTCAAAGAAGACCATTTGCGCCTGGTGCACAGGTCTTACCCAGCAGCGCAATGGTGTCGACAATGTTTCGATGATCGTGAATCTTCTCCTCGTGGGCGGGAATATAGGGCGCCCCGGGGCAGGCACCGTTTGTGTGCGCGGTCACTCGAATGTCCAAGGTGACCGCACAATGGGCGTGTGGGAGCGCCCGCCACAGCGTTTTCTGGATGTGCTAGGGAAAGAGTTCAACTTTGAACCGCCCCGGAAATCAGGGTATGACACCGTCGAGAGTTTGCACGCGATGTTCGAGGGAGACATCAAGGTGTTTTTTGCGATCAGCGGCAATTTCCTCTCGAACGCGCCTGACACAGTCTACAGCGCGCACGCTATGCAGCGTTGCAAGCTTACGGCTCACGTCTCAACCAAGCTAAATCGCTC
>DATNKB010000105.1:0-3403 GCA_035603595.1 Candidatus Dormiibacterota bacterium | reverse complement strand
GCAGCCCAAACCAGCAATCGAAAGCCAGATGAGCATCGCGCTCTGGTATGCGACAACGCCGAACTATCTGAAGGCTATGGGAATTCCGTTGTTGCGCGGGCGCTATATCACCGCTCAGGACAATGAAAAGGCGGCGCTGGTGATGGTGATCGACGAGGAGTTCGCGAAGCAATATTTCGGCGGCGCCGATCCGATCGGGAAACACATCAACATCGACATAGTGGACGTGAGTCCCGAAATCGTCGGCGTGGTGGGCCACGTAAAGCACTGGAATCTCGACGAGAGCACACGGCCGTTTCACGCAGAAATGTATACGCCGTTCATGCAAATAGGCGACAAATTCCTTCCTTTGGCCACGAGTACTGCGACGGTGATCGTCCGGACGAAAGGCGCGCCGGCAGCGGCGCTGGGAGCGATTCGAGAAGAAGTGTCAAAGCTCGATAGCCGGCAGGGGATGTACGACGCGATGACGATGGATGAAATCGTGACGCGCTCAGTGCGTGCGCAGCGTTTTTCGATGATTCTGCTGGGAGCATTCGCGTTGCTGGCGCTGCTGCTCGCGTCGATTGGAATTTATGGCGTGATTTCCTACCTGGTTGGCCAGCGAGTGAATGAAATCGGCATTCGCATGGCGCTCGGCGCGCAGCAAAAAGACGTTCTGCGAATGATCATCGGTGAAGGCGCGCGACTCGCGGCGATTGGCGCAGGCATCGGCATAGTCGCGGCCCTTGCCCTGACGCGGCTGATGGCGAGCCAACTCTACGGGGTAAGCGTGACCGATCCAATCACGTTCACGGGCGTCGCGATCATCCTCGTGGGAGTTGCGCTGTTTGCCTGCTACATCCCGGCGCGGCGCGCGATGCGCGTGGATCCGATGGTGGCGTTGCGGTACGAGTGAGGAGATGGAAAAGATGGGATCTCTTCTACAAGACATTCGCTACGGATTGAGAATGCTGGCGCGCAATCCGGCATTCAGCGCCATTGCGGTGCTGACGTTGGCGCTCGGCATCGGCGCGAACACCGCCATCTTTTCGCTTACCGACCAGATTTTATTGCGGCGCCTGCCGGTGCGAAACCCGGAACAGCTCGTCGCGCTGCGTACGACCGGCTCGAATCAGGGACACGTGTGGAGCGACAGCATCGACGATTCCGGAATGTTTTCCTATCCGGTGTACAAGGACCTACGGGACCGTAACCAAACCTTTTCCAGCTTGCTGGCGCGATTCCCAACTTCGGTGAGTGTCTCCGGCCAAGGTTCGACAGAGCTGGCGCAGGCCGAGCTCGTCTCCGGCAATTATTTCGAGATGCTCGGAGTGCAACCGGCGCTGGGGCGCGTCTTCAGCGCAAGCGATGAAACCGCACCGGGCGCGAACACTGTGGCGGTGCTGAGTTACGGCTATTGGGCGCGCCACTTCGGAAGCGATCCGGGAATTCTCAACAAGCAGGTTGTCGTGAACGGTACTTTACTGACGGTGGTAGGCGTCGCGCGCGTGGGCTTCACCGGAATTCAAATTGGACAGCTCCCCGACCTTTTCATTCCGATCACGATGAAAGCGCAGATGACGCCGGGCTGGAACGGGCTCGACGATCGCAAGGATTATTGGATCGCCGTTCTAGGGCGGCTGAAGCCGGGATTCAACCGGGCCAACGCGCAGGTGGCGCTGGCCTCCACTTATCACGCGATTCTTGAGTCGGACGTTCATTTAATCCAGGGAACCGAAAAGAGCCGGCAGAAATTTCTCGATAAAAAGTTGCTGGTTGATTCTGCATCGAACGGCAGACAGATCGTGCAGCAGGGTACGGGAAAGCCGCTGCTGATCCTCACGGCGATGGTTGCGCTCGTACTGTTGATTGCGTGCGTGAATCTGGCCAGTTTGCTGGTGGCACGCGGCGAAGCGAGGCAGCGCGAAATTGCGGTGCGGCTCACGATGGGCGCGAGCCGCTGGCGTCTGGTGAAACAGCTTCTTACGGAGAGCCTGCTGCTTTCGATCGCCGGAGGAGCGGCAGGGCTGGCGCTGGCGGCTTGGACTCTCAGCGCGCTGGTCGGCTCGATTCCCAAGAGCGAGGGAATTTTCGGGCTCGAAGCGACGCTTGATTATCGCGTGCTGGCTTTCGCAATCGCGCTGACGATTGTGACTGCCGTGCTGTTCGGGCTGGCACCTGCACTGCGCGCCACTCACACCGATCTGCAAGGCACGCTGAAGGATCAAGGCGCGAATGTTTCTGGAGGCACCGCGAACGTGCGCTTGCGGAAGTGGCTGCTCGTCTCGCAGGTGGCGCTGACGGTGATTCTCTTGGCGGGAGCCGGATTTTTCACGAAGAGCCTGCTGAACCTGAAAAATCAGGATCTGGGATTGCGCACTGACCACGTGCTGCAGTTTGCCGTATCGCCGGACCTGAACCTGTATTCGCCGGCACAAACGGCTGCGCTTGTGAAAAAGGTTCGCGATCAGGTGGCTGTGCTGCCGGGCATTCGCTCGGTGAGCGTTTCTCGAATGGCGGTTCTTGCGGGTAACAGCGCGGGTTCGGACATGGTGGCAGATGGTTACGTTCCGCAGGAATCGGAAGACACGCACGTCAACGAGGATTGGATCGGGGAAGGCTATTTCTCGACGATGGGGATTCCGCTGCTCTCAGGGCGCGAGTTCACGGCCAGCGACACCGCGACAAGCCCCAGTGTGGCGATCGTCAGCGAAGGAATTGCGCGGCGATTTTTCGGCGGGCACAATCCTGTCGGCATGCACATCGGGATCGGGCCAAAACAGAACAAGGAGCATCCGGACATCGAAATCGTAGGATTCGTGAAGGACAGCAAGACGGCCGACGTGCACGAGAAGCTTCGCCCCATGGTGTATTTGCCATACACGCAGGATCCAGCTCTCGGAAGCGTAACGTTTTTCGCGCGCACGGGACAAGATCCCGAGACGCTCGCCAATCCCGTGAGGGCGGTGGTCGCCGGACTTGATTCGAATCTGCCGGTGTTCGACGTGAGGACACTAGCGACGCAAGTAGACGACATGGAGTTCGACGACCGTTTGCTGATGTTTTTCTCGGCGTGCTTGGGTTCGCTCGCTGCGTTGCTGGCCGCAGTGGGCCTTTACGGCGTGATGGCCTACGTGGTGATGAGGCGCACGCGCGAAATCGGCATTCGGATGGCGCTCGGCGCGACGCGGGAAAATGTCGGCTGGCTGATTTTGCGCGAGGTGGTGCTGATGTCCGGCATCGGGCTCGCGATCGGATTGCCGCTGGCTTACGGTGTGGGCAGGCTCGTGGAATCGCAGTTGTTTGGCGTGAAGGCGAGCGATCCGCTGGTTTTCGCTGCCGCAGCGGCGGCGCTCGCAAGTGTCGCGATGCTTGCTGGCTGGCTTCCTGCGCGAAAAGCGGCAAGCGTCGATCCGATGGT
>DATNKB010000104.1:0-8630 GCA_035603595.1 Candidatus Dormiibacterota bacterium | reverse complement strand
ACGGTCAGCATGGTGATTTAGAAATACGGCCTGAAGTTCACTCGCGGCTCCTGGACGATTGAGAATTTCATCACGAACGGGCCAATAGGCTTCGAGCGCGGCCTGTGCGCTGGAGCCGAATGGAACGACTCGTTCTTTGCGTCCTTTTCCGAGAACTCGAAGCATTTGTCCGGCGCGGTCGATATCGCCAAGGTTCAGGCCGACCAGTTCGCTAACGCGCAGTCCGGACGCATATAGAAGCTCGAGAATGGCGCGATCACGCTTCAACATGATCTTGGCGTCACCTTGCTTTTTGCGCTGTCGCGCGGGACCCTTATCTTTTGCGGCTGCGGGACTGCCACCCAGAATGTTATCGAGAAAGCCGTTCATTTCCTCTGCGGTGATGACGCGGGGCACGCGTTTGGGGAGCTTGGGCGTGCTGACGAGCCGCGCCGGGTTTTGTTTCACCACTCTTTCGCGCACGCAGTATTTGAAAAAAGTGCGCAGGGCTGCGAGCTTTCTGGCTACGGAAGATTTCTCCAGTTTTTGATCGTAACTCCAGCCAACAAACTCGCGGATCACGCGGTGATCGACCTGGGCGAGCGGCATCGTCTTCTCGCCAGGTGGCGTGAGGAATTGCATGAACTGCGTCACGTCGCGGCGATACTCGCGGATCGTGTTGGGGGAAGCGTTGCGCTCGTAGCGCAAGTAGTCGATAAATTTATCGATGTGCTGCTTCATTGAATTTTAATCGGGCGGCGGCAAATAATTTGCCACATCGCGAAAGACGTACCTCGTGTCACGGCTCGAATTCAAGAAGCAACGCCGGACGGCACGGCCGGTGGGACCGCGGGTGCAGCGGTTGACGGCGGCGTGCCCAGCGATTCGAGCGGCGGAAGCGGGGCCTCGATTTCCCAGTCGCAGCCTTCCTTGATGCACGAGCGGAAATTTCCCTGCTTCGTACGCTTCTCGACGATGAACGGCGCGCCGCATTTCGGGCAGGGCTCGTTGATCGGCTCGTGAGGCGTCGTGAAATCGCAATCCGGGTAGCGGCTGCAGCCATAGAAAATGCGGCCGCGGCCTCGTCCCTTGGCAGTGCCGCGGCGCACGAATTCGCCCTCGTTGCATTTCGGGCATTTGATTCCGAGGGTGATGGGCCGCGTGTACTTGCATTTCGGATATTTTTTGCAGCCGATGAATTCGCCAAAGCGCCCGTGGCGGCGCAGCAATTGATTGCCGCAGGTGGGGCATTTTTCGTCGAGCGGAACATCCGGTTGACGCGCTTTTTGAGTGCCCTGAACAAGGCGGCGCGTCGTCTTGCAATCCGGATATCCGGTGCAGGCGAGGAAGGTGCCGAAGCGGCCGCGCTTGATGATCATTTCTTTGCCGCAATTGTCGCAATACTGTGTCGTGGTCTCGGGGTCGGGCTGGTCGCTCGCGACGTCCGCTAGATCGCGAATGAAATCGCACTCAGGATAGCGAGAGCAGCCGAGGAAAAATCCGTGGCGGCTGATGCGCTCGAGCAGTTCTCCCTGGCCGCATTTCTCGCATTTTTCTCCGGTGGGGATGCCGGCCTTGTAGGAATCCATTTGATCGGCGGCTTTATCGAGATCCACTTCGAAGCGGTCCCAGAATTCTTTCACTGCCGTGCGCCAGGGCAGTTTGCCATCTTCGATTTCGTCGAGTTCTTCTTCGAGGCGCGCGGTGAATCCCACATCGAAAATGTCTTCGAAGGCTTTCACAAGCAGCCCGCTAACGCGCTCGCCAAGCAGTGTGGGCGTGAAGCGTCCCTGATCCTTGTTCACGTATTCGCGTTCGACAATCGTGGAAATAATCGCCGCATACGTGGAGGGCCGGCCGATGCCTTTTTCTTCGAGTTCTTTGACGAGGGTCGCTTCGGTATATCGCGGCGGAGGCTCGGTGAAGTGCTGCTCGGGACGTATTGATTCGAGCCGGAGCTGGTCACCCTGGCTGACTTGCGGTAAAGAGTTGCCGGCGGCGTCGCCTTCGTCTTCCTTTTCTTCTTCGTCTTTCACGGCCTGATAGGCGGCGAGATAGCCGTCGAATTTCTGCACTGAACCTGTGGCGCGGAAAGTGTAGCCGCTGGCGTCGACGTCAATCGCGGTCTGATCGAAGACGGCCGGAACCATTTGCGAAGCGACGAAGCGCTGCCAGATCATCTGGTAGAGCTTGAACATCGACTCATCGAGATAGGGCTTGACGCTTTCAGGTGTGCGGGCAACATCGGTTGGACGAATTGCTTCGTGCGCTTCCTGCGCATCTTTTTTCGACTTGTAGAAATTCGGCTTCTCGGGAAGATATTTTTCGCCGTAAGCCGAGCCAATGTGGTCGCGGACCTGGGCAATCGCGTCGGACGAAACTCTCACCGAATCGGTGCGCATATAGGTGATGAGCGCGACGGAGCCTTCGTTGCCGAGTTCGACGCCTTCATAGAGGCGCTGCGCGAGCATCATGGTGCGCTTGGCGGTGAATCGCAGGCGATTGTAGCCGGCCTGCTGGAGCTTCGAAGTGGTGAAGGGAGGCGGAGCGAAGCGGCGCTTTTCTTTTTGGGCAACACTTGCGACTTGCCAGATGGCGTGCTCGACGGCCGCGAGAACGCGTTGCGCTTCGGCTTCATTCGGAATTTCGATGTCTTCGCCGTTGTACTTGATGAGCTTGGCTTCGAAGGCCGGCGGATCGCCAGCGGCGAGGAGCGCGTGCATCGTCCAATATTCTTTGGGGACGAAGGCGCGGATTTCCTGCTCGCGCTCAACGATGAGACGGAGCGCGACGGTCTGGACGCGACCGGCGGAAAGGCCGCGGCGGACTTTGTCCCAGAGGAGCGGTGAAACTTTGTAGCCGACGAGGCGATCGAGGACGCGGCGGGCTTGCTGGGCGTCGACAAGATTTTCGTTCACCTGAGATGGATGCTCGAATGCGGCGCGGATTGCTTTCGGCGTGATCTCATTGAACATCACGCGGAAGATTTTGGAGGCGGAGGTGGCGGCGGGCTCCGCTTTTGGCGGCTTCACGATTAACTTTGCGACTTCCTTGGTGGTGACCTTGGCGTTTCCGTTGCCGTCTTCTGGCGCGAGTTTCTTTTTCTTGGAGTTTTTGCCGTTGGTCTCCACTTCGACCGGCGGCTTGAACGGCTTGCTCAGCACATGGGCGAGGTGGGCGCAGATGGCTTCGCCTTCGCGGTCCGGGTCGCCGGCGAGGTAGACGGCGTCGGCGGTCTGAGCTGCCTTGCGAAGCTCGTTGATTACTTTGATTTTGCCGGGAATCACCTGGTAGGTGGGCTCGAAGATATTTTCGGACGTGACCGGGATTGGCTTCGGTGTTGGTTTCTCGGGCTTGGCCTTCGCGCCGGCCTTGGCTTTCGATTTGCGTTTCTTTTTGCGTTTGCCGTTCTGCTCGCCGGGCAGAAGAATGCCGATCGTCTTCGTGGGAAGATCCATCACGTGGCCGTAGGAGGCTTTCACCGTGTAGCCCCGGCCCAAATATTTGTTGATCGTTTTCGCCTTGGCGGGCGATTCAACGATTACGAGTGATCGTGCCATCTGTCTCTAGGTTCCTCGTTCCTCGCGAAATCCAATTTCCACTAAAAAGCTACGTCTCCGCCTGAACGGAGCGCCGTACCATCCTACCTGCTGTCCCGGAGAAGACTACAAGAGGACTTTCAGGAATTGCTTCCCAGGTAACTGACGTACCACGCCTTTGAGCTCCAGGTCAAATAGAGTCGCCAGCACTTCGGACGAAGTGAGCCCGGAAACCTCCATAATTTCGTCGATGTGGCGGGCCTGATCGACGTTTAGCAACTCATACAAAGTGCGCTCGGCCGGGACGAAAGTTTCGTCGAGCAGAGCGGCTCGCTGTTCGGCCGAGGCCGACTCCACCGGCAGCAGCTCGGCGCGAACCGGCGTGGGCAACTCTTCTATCACGTCCTCCCAGCTGGTGACTAGTTTGGCGCCTTGTTTTATCAGCTGGTTCGGTCCGAAGCTGGTGGGCTGGGTAGCGTTGCCTGGAACGCCGAAGACTTCGCGGCCAAACTCCATGGCCAGTCGCGCGGTGATTAAGGATCCAGAATACTGCGCGCCTTCGACGACTACAACCCCCAGCGCAATCCCGGCGATGATCCGGTTGCGGATGGGAAAATTTTGAGGCGCTGGAAACGTCCCCATCGGAAACTCGCTGATGATTGCGCCGCGCGATTGCATATCGGCAAAGATTTTCTTGTTCTCCTTAGGATAAACCACGTCGATTCCTGAGCCCAGGATGCCAATCGTGGCGCCGCCTGCTGAACTCAACGCACCTTTGTGAGCGCACGAGTCGATTCCACGAGCCATACCGCTGGTGACGACGATTCCTCGATCGGCGAGGTCGCGACCTAAACGCTCGGCCATTTGATTCCCATAAGGCGTCGGACGACGCGAGCCAACGATCGAGATTAAGTGCCTATTTAGAAGCTCTATGTTTCCAAGCACATACAAGAGGGGCGGCGGATCGTAGATTTCGCGGAGACGAGCCGGGTACTCAGGTTCGTCCCATGTGAGGAGCTTGCAGCCGGCCGCCTGAGCTGCGGCCAGTTCCTTAGCGGCGTCGCTCAGAGGGCGGCGCGAGTGGATAGCTTGCGCCACTGCTGCGGGGAGGTGGTGACTTTCAAGCTCTGTGAGCGAGGCATTGAAAATCTGCTGCGGGCTGCCCATTTCGCGCAGGAGCCTCCCGGCCATGCGTGCGCCGAGGCCTGGCGTGAGCGCCAGCGCCAACCACCCCAAGTAATGGTCGGAATCCATCTATAAGGAAGACTCTGGCGCGAGGGTACGCAGCAGCGTGGGCTGATGTCAAGCAAGGCAATATCCGTATATATACCTATATGGCGGAGGATTAGTTCGCAGAAGCGGAATAGACGATGCGGCCGCCGCGAACTGTATGGCGGACCTTTGCGAAATTCGTGGCGTCGATTGCGGGATCGGCGCTGAGGACCACGAGATCGGCCGGCATTCCGGCGGCAACGCGTCCGCGCGAAGCGGACTCGCTGAAACGATCGGCCGGAGCGGTGGTGAGCGAAGCGAGGATTTGCATCGGCGTGAGCCCGGCGCGCGACATCAAGCTGTACTCGTTCAATGGATCGTAATCGGGCAGAAAACCGACGTCTGTGCCGAAAAGAATCTGACCGCCCATTCGCTGATAGCTGCCGACCTCATCGAGGATTCCGGGAAGATCGTCATCGGAGCCGAATAATTTGAGAGTCGGGATTAACGTCATATTGGCCGCTTTCATCCGCGAGAGATAGGAACTATTCCAGCCGCGCATGTCTTCGATGGAGTGCGCAAGTACATCGACGTGCGCTGCGAGGGCCACTTCCAGTCCAGCGACATTCGAAGGATGCGTGAAAACAAGTTTTCCGTGCTTGTGAGCCTCTTCCGCGGCGGCGGTAGCGACGTCCACGGGCATGGGCTTTACTTTCCCCCGCGCAATCCAGGAACCGGTGAAGAGCTTGATGATGTCCGCGCCGCCGGCGATGTTGTCGTCCACAGCAGCAATGGCCGCGGCGGGTGTCGTCGGTTGGGGAAGGATTTTTCGGATCTCGGGCGGCAGATCGCTCAAGTAGTAAGGAATTCCGTCGGGCGGATAGAGGGGCACGCCAGCGGTCAAAATGCGAGGCCCTGTTACTTCACCGGAGGCGATGCGCTTGCGAATTGCAACGGTGTTGGGAAGAAGCGAGCCAGTATCGACAACCGTCGTGAAGCCGTAGCGCGTAAATATATCGGAGAGTTGCGTGGTCAATTTTTCGGCTGGTTGCGTCGCGGCATCGATCCATTTCTGCTCGGCGAAATGTACGTGGCTATTCTGAAAGGCGGCGGTAATCACTGCGCCCTTGCAATCGATCTGCTTTGCGTCGGGAGGAATGGGCAGTGTGCCCGTCTTGCCGACCGCTGCGATTTTTTCGCCACGGATTACAACAGTGCCATTGGAGATCGGCGGGTCGGTGGGAGACGTATAGATTTTCGCTCCCACGAAAGCGACAACTTCGGCGTCAGCCGAAACGGCAGTGGGACACATCCGCACCATAGAAAGCATTAGGATTGCTGCAATGAAACTCACTGCGAGCACCGATATTCGCCGATTCATAGCGTCTCCAAACCAACTGCCATTGAATTCTATTCAAGATTACGGCGCCGCCCGGGAAAAAGTTGCATCCTCCGGTTTCAATGAGCGGCCCTGGTTGGTACTATCCGCGTGTCTCGGTATTGACGGACTTGGAGTGTGCCATGAAGTTGATTTCGCCAATTTTGAAGTTCTTTTTACTTGCGATTCTCATCTTCGGATTTGCTCTTCGCAAATCGCAGGCTCAGTCGGGCCCTGCGCCTCAAGACGCAGCCGGGACTTGGGAGGGAACACTTGGTGCCGGCGCGAACAACCTGCGCTTGATCGTAACGCTGACGAAATCGAGCGGCGGCATCTATAGCGGCCAACTCAACAGCGTGGACCAGGGCGCGACTCTGGTGGTTGGGAACGGAACCTTGAACGGCGACACGATCCGGTTCGAAGTGAGCAGGATCGGTGGTGTTTACGAAGGCACTGTCAACAAGGCGCGCACGGAGATGACGGGGACGTGGACGCAGCGCGGCGTTCCCCCACAGCCGCTCACGTTCAAGCGCAGCGCGAGTAGCGCGTCGAAGGAGCCGGCTGAAAAGAGCCCGGCGGCTCATACACCGAAACCTGTGGGACCACCACTTCAGGTGCTTACGCCGGTCGAGCCATGGGCGTTCGAAGCCGACGGGAAATGGCACCTTGTGTATGAACTGCAGGTGACGAACCTTGGCACGTGGGATTGCGTGCTCACCCGGCTTGATGCGGTAATTGGCGATTCCGGTGCGAAGCCCATTGCGAGTTACTCCGGCGCCGAATTGGAAGGGATGATTGCGAGGCCGGGGCAAACCGTGGTTGAGAAGGCGAAAATCGCGCCGGGCGCATTTGCGATCGTGTATATGTGGCTCAATATCGATAAGCGTGAAGATGTACCCGCGAAGATCAACCATCGAATCGCGATGAAGATTGGCGACTATCCCGAAGGGATTACTCTCGACGGAGTTGCCGTCTCGACGGAACGGAAACCGGTCGTAGTGATCAGCTCGCCGCTGCAGGGAGAAGATTGGGTAGCAGGGAACGGGCCTTCCAACACCTCGGTGCACCGGCGGGCCTTCATTCCCGTGAACGGTCGCGCGTACATCTCGCAGCGATTCGCGATCGATTGGGTGCAACTGAATCCCGACGGCAAAACGTATCAGGGCGACTCAGAGGACAACAAAAACTATCGCGCTTACGGGGCGGAAATTCATGCGGTGGCGGACGGCGTCGTGACGCAGACAAAAGATGGTATCCCGCAAAATATCCCGAATAAGCCAGCGGCGGTGCCGATCACGTTCGAAACAATCGGCGGAAATCACGTGATCATGGAAATTGGCGATGGGCTGTACGCGTTCTACGCGCACTTGCAGCCGGGCTCGCTCCGCGTGAAAGTCGGCGACAAAGTGCATCGCGGTCAGGTGCTCGGATTGCTCGGGAATTCCGGAAATTCCTCGGAACCGCATCTGCACTTCCATATCTGCAACGTGAATTCAGAACTCGCTTGTGAAGGGCTGCCATACGCTTTCGCAACGTACGAACTTCAGGGCAAGGGCGAGGGCTGGAAACCGTCTGATTCGCACGGGGCGCCCGGGAAACAAGAGATGGAAATTCCCACCGCGGACGAGGTCATCCGGTTTCCGCAGCAGCCTTGATTGCCACCGTCCTTTTTAATACCGGTCGCGATTCGTTTTACGGCGCTTTAACTGTCGTCCCCTGTTCGCAGGGTCGGGTCGGGCGTTGTGCTATATTGGGATTTAACGGAACGAGGAAAACTTGAGCAAGCTTCGCATTTCAATTGTTGAATACCTGAACACAGCGCCGCTGGTGTGGGGATTTGCGGAAGGTCCGCTCGTGGGCAAATACGATCTGTCGTTTACGGTGCCTTCGCAATGTGCGGAAGCTCTGCGCCGAGGCGATGTGGACGTAGCCATCATTCCCGCAATCGAATATCAACGCATGGAAAATGTGGTGGTGCTGCCGGATATGGCAGTGGCGGCAAAGGGCGAGGTTCGCAGCATTCTGGTTGTGTCGAAGCGGCCGATCGATATGGCGAAACGCATTGCGCTCGATTCGAGTTCTCGTAGTTCGGCGGCGCTGGTAAAACTCCTGGCGGCCGGCTACTGGGGAATCAAGCCTGAATACGTGGAGGCCGCGCCTGATCCTTCCGAGATGCTGAAGGAAGCGGACGCCGCGCTCGTTATCGGCGATCCGGCGCTGCGGGTGGCGCTGAAAATGGAAGCGCTTTCAGCTAAGTTGCCGGGTGGGGGCGCATGCTGCCAGGGCGACCCGGAAGACATGCCTGTGCCGGGATTTGAGACAGTATTCGTCTACGACGTGGCCTATCAGTGGCGCGAGATGACGGGCAAGCCGTGCGTGCTTGCCATCTGGGCTGGACGACGCGATGCGATCACGCCGGAAGTGGTGGCGGATTTCCAGGCGTCGAAGCGATACGGCGTGGAGCGCATCCGCGAAATTTCCGAAGCTGCGTCGGTGAAGCTCGACCTGCCCGCCAAAGCGCT
>DATNKB010000103.1:0-5177 GCA_035603595.1 Candidatus Dormiibacterota bacterium | reverse complement strand
CGCGACGGAGTCCATATCCGCTCGCGCCTGCTCGAGCGTGACGCCCGGTTTGAGCCGCGCAATTCCGTCCATGCCCATCGCCACAATGCGCTTACGGAATATCACGTCGTTCCATTGGCCGAGCGGCACGTAAAGATCGCTTGTGCGAAAATTCTGGATGTGGAGATGGAAACTGGCTGGGATCACGCCCACAATCTCGTAGTCCTTTCCGTCGACCGTGAGCGGCTTGCCAACGATATCGCGAGCCGAGCCATAAATTCGTTTCCAATACCCGGCGCTAATAAGCGCCACCGGTTTGCCGCCGAGCCTGTCCTCATCCACCGAAAATCCGCGGCCCAGCACCGGCTGAACGCCCAGGGTCGAGAAAAAGTCCGCTGACACCATCACCCCGTTCACTCGTTCAGGGTTGCCGACGCCAGCAACCGTGAAATCGTCCGGACGATATGCGGCAATCGACTGAAATGTGCGGTTGTTTCGTTGCCAGTCGAGAAAATTCGGATAGGAAATCGAGCCATACTTGAAATTCGGTTTATTTTCGTAGAGCGTAACGAGTTTGTTTGCGCGGGGGAAACTGAGGGGGTTCAGCAACACGCCGTTCACCACTGAAAACAGCGCGGTATTTGCACCGATGCCCAACGCCAGTGTGAGTATAGCGGTCGCCGTGAACCCCGGACTTCTCAACAGCATCCGCACGCCGAATCGCACGTCTTTCCAAAAGGCATCCATGCCTAACCTCCGCTGGCTTCACTTATTATAGGCACGCGGTATTCCGGAGGCCCCCCTGTAAGAGCCCCGCAAACCTAACATCTATATGGCGTTACGCTTGCGCCAAGATGGGGAGCTGAACCTCACTGCCCGGTTTTGGGATTCGGGCTGCGCAACTCGAACAGTCAGCACGCACTAACTAAATAGATTCCGGTATGCTCAATTCGGTGAAAGACCCAGGCAGATCGGATGGCGAGAGTTACGAGATCGGCCTGTGCACTACGTGCGCTCACTCCAGGCAAATTCGATCCGATCGGGGATCGCTTTTTTGTTTTTGCTCTCTCTCCGAAACCGACCCTTCATTCCCAAAATATCCGCGCCTTCCCATGCTCACCTGCTCCGGCTACCTGAAGAAAGCAGATTGAAAAATCTCCTGCTTATAGTGCCTCGCCTGATTTATGCTTGCCGCGCATTTTCACTGGAGGGTTCGCGTGGTTCGACATCTTCGCTGGATCGCCGCGGCATTCGTAGTCATTTATTTGCTTTGTTTAGCGTCCAGCGTGAGGGCGCAGCAATTTCCTGAGTCCACGTATCGGGAGTTGCGCTGGCGGATGATCGGGCCATTTCGTGGCGGGCGCACGCGCGCACTGGCCGGAGTACCGAGCCAGCCGAACATTTTCTACATCGGCGTGGTGAATGGCGGCGTATGGAAATCCACCGATTATGGCCGCACCTGGTTGCCGATCTTCGATTCGCAACCCACTCAATCCATCGGTGCAATCGCGATCGCCCCATCAGATCCCAATATCATCTATGTCGCGAGCGGCGAAGGCCTTGCGCGGCCCGATCTTTCGGTCGGTAATGGCATCTACAAATCCACCGACGCGGGAAAAACCTGGACGCACCTCGGCCTGCGCAACGGCCAGCAAATTCCCGGCCTCGCTGTCGATCCTCGAGATCCTAACCATGTACTCGCAGCCGTCCTTGGACATCCTTATGGTCCGAGCGAAGAACGCGGCGTCTATCTTTCCAATGACGGCGGGCAGAATTGGACGAAGGTCCTCTCCAAAAATGAAAACACAGGTGGAGATCAGGTCGAATTCGATCCATCGAATCCCGACGTCGCGTACGCCTCGATGTGGTCCGTACGGCAAGGTCCGTGGGAAGACAATAATGAATACCAGACGACTGACGGCGGCCTTTTCAAATCCACCGACGGCGGCAAGACCTGGCACCCGCTCACGAGCGGGCTTCCGAACAATATAGTCCAAATCCATTTCGCCATTGCGCAAAGCCAAACGAGCCGCCTGTATGCTGTCGCCGGCACACAAGAGGCCGGCGAATACGGCTCAGGAAAAGGCCTGGGCATTTACCGAACAGACGATTCCGGCGAAAGCTGGACGCGGGCCACCGACGACGGCCGTCCCGCGATGCGAATCGGCGGTGGCGATCTTCCGATGCTGGGCGTCGATCCAAAAAATCCCGATGTGGTGTACAGCACCAGCATCGTCACCGTACGCTCCAAGGACGGCGCGAAAACATGGAGCAGCATCCGCGGCGCACCTGGCGGCGACGACTACCAGAACATCTGGATCAATCCGCGCGATCCGAAAATTATTCTCATCGTCAGCGATCAGGGCGCGATCGTCTCGGTGAACGGCGGCGAGACGTGGAGCTCGTGGTACAACCAGCCGACTGCGCAGATGTATCACGTGAGCGTAAGCAATGAATTTCCCTACAAAGTGTGCGGCGGCCAGCAGGAAAGCGGATCGGTTTGCACGCTCTCGCGCGGCAATGATGGCGAAATCACTTTTCGCGATTGGCACCCGGTCGGCGCGATTGAATACGGTTACGTGGCGCCTGACCCGCTCAATCCCGACATAATCTACGGTGCCGGACGCAACGAGGTTTCGAAATATCACTGGAGCACGGGGCAGGTGCAAAATGTCTCGCCGATCCCGCTGCGCGATCCTAAATTCCGCACGGACCGTTCGCAGCCGATCATGTTTTCCCCAATTGATCCGCACGTCCTATATACGACAGCCAATTTTCTTTTTAAATCCGCCGATGGCGGCAACCACTGGAAAACAATCAGTCCCGATCTTTCGCGGGAGCATCCCGGAATTCCTCCGAGCGTTGACGCGATGGTCAAAGCAGATCCGAAGAACGCTGCCAAGGCTGATAAGCAGCGGGGCGTGATCTACGCGTTCGCTCCATCGTTTCGCACGGAAGACGTTCTCTGGGCGGGCACAGACGATGGCTACATCTGGAGCACACGCGATGGCGGGAAAAACTGGAACAACATCACTCCGCCGGAGCTGACGCCATGGAGCAAGGTAACCCAAATCTCTGCGTCGCATTTCGATGATGAATCCGCCTACGCTTCCGTCAGTCGCTTCCGCATCGACGACCTCAAACCTTACGTCTATCGCACGCATGACAGCGGTAAGACGTGGCAACTGATCACCACCGGATTGCCTGACAATGCTCCGGTCGACACCGTGCGTGAAGATCCCGTCCGCAAGGGGCTGCTATTTGCCGGCACCGAAACTAGCGTGTGGGTTTCGTTCGATGACGGCGATCACTGGCAGTCGCTGCAACTCAATCTTCCGCACACTTCGATGCGCGATTTGTGGATTTACGAGGACGACCTGATCCTCGCCACGCACGGCCGCTCATTCTGGATTCTCGACGACATCTCGCCGCTGCGCCAAATCAAACCTGACACCGCCGATACCAGTAACCTGCTGTTCAAACCCGCGCCAGCGTATCGCGTCCGTCGCTCGACATACACCGATACGCCTCTGCCTCCCGATGAGCCAGCCGGCGAAAACCCTCCCAACGGCGCGATTATCGACTACTACCTCTCACACGCTTCTACTGCCGCGGTCACCCTCGAAGTTTTCGACGCGCAAGGAAAACTGGTTCGCAAATTTTCGAGCACGGACAAACCAGACCAAACGGAAGAAGAAATCGCGAAGCAACTGATTCCTCTCTACTGGATTCGGCCGCAGAAGATTCTTCCCGCCGATGCGGGAATGCACCGATGGGTCTGGGATTTGCACTACTCCGCGCCAGTCGCCCTCCGTCATGAATACCCGATTTCCGCCGTCCCGCACGATACGCCACGCCACCCGCTCGGCCCGCGCGCACTCCCCGGCGTCTACACTGTGAAGCTCACGGCCAGCGGCGGCTCGAGCTTTTCTGCGCCACTCACTGTGCGAATGGACCCACGCGTGAAAACACCGCCCGAAGGCCTTCGCGCGCTATTCGCAATGCAAAGAACTCTCGCCGATCGAATGACTCACAGCTCCGAAGCAGTCAGCCAAGCGCGCTCGATCCACGAACAGCTCGAAAAACTGGCTGCTCGACCGAACGAATCAACGAAAGAAGCCATCGAATCGCTCGACAAAAAACTCGGAGCGCTTCTCGAAGGTGCGCCTGCACCGGCACCGCAAAAGCCTCCCGTACCCGCTGAGACGCCAGTGCCGCCTGCTCCGGCTGAGTCAACGCTCACTCAGGTGGCCACCAACGTCGCGGCACTCTACGCTGAAATCGACCGGGCCGACGTTGCTCCGACTGCTGCGCAAGACCAGGCGCTCGTCACTGTCGAGAAAGATTTCACCGCGACGATGAAACGCTGGGATGCGCTTCGGACATCCGAAATTCCATCGCTGAATCGCCGGCTCAAAAGCACAGGCCTCCCAGAACTAACGGCCGAATCAAACATCAAGATAGAAGAGGAACTAGGCGGTGACGAGGAGTAGCGGACGCTCATAGCCACCAAATGGAAATTGAGAGTCTCAGCTGGCTGACGGGGAAACAGCAGCCGCCCCGGGGCGGTTGACATACTTCACAAGCAGAGCTTCGTTGCCTTTTTCACCGTAAATTAAGTCATCCATAAGTTTCTGCGCCAATAGCACGCCATAGCCGCCTGGCCACAGTCCTTTAGCTTAGCGATGGACTACATGGCGAATCGGGTCTTCTTCCGGGTTTGCAATCGCAGCGTGTGAAATTTCGTCGAGCGAAGACCCTCGCCGGGATCTCGCCGGTAGCTGCGTGGCAGAGCGAATCTCCCAATGATTTTTCATTGTTCCAAATTCGTTCTTCCGATTTGACTGTCAACATTTCAGTCACGAAAAGGAACTTCCGCATCGCCCGAAAACTCCTATACTAGAGAAGCCAGATCAGGAAGCGGACAGCGTGCGCCACACCTCTCAGTCTCCCGAAATACTTGCAGTTCTTCTCCCCAGAGCTGCGCTCGTGTTTTCTCTATCCCTGTTCTTTCTTTCTCCCCTTGCACAGGATTCCTCTGCAAAGGCTACGCCGTCCGATCAATCCTCCTCCGCCATTTCCACCGAGCCGCCGTCCGTTCCAGCCGAGCAGATCATCCAGCACTTCGCCGAACGCGAAGCGGAATTCAAGCGGGAACGCGACAATTACACCTACACGCAGACCTTTGTCGTACAAAC
>DATNKB010000102.1:0-22213 GCA_035603595.1 Candidatus Dormiibacterota bacterium | reverse complement strand
CGCGCCCACCATCGCGGGCCACGGTAAGGGCGTCAACAAGCGCGTAAATCACGCGGACTGCACGAAGTCGATCGTCGATTACATCGTTGCCAAAAATCTCTCGAACTTTGTTCTCGTCGGACACAGCTTCGGTGGCACCGTTATCTCCAAAGTCGCGGAAGCGATTCCCGAGCGCTTCAAGCGTCTGGTGTTCTTGAATGGTTTCGTTCTTCGCGATGGGCATAGCCTCAATGATGAAACTCCGCCTCACTACCAGGCGCTTTTTGACAAACTCGCAGCCGAGTCTTCCGACAATACTGTGATGATTCCTTTTCCGATCTGGCGCGAGGCGTTCATCAACGATGCGGACATCGAAGTCGCCAAATGGACCCATTCGCAACTATCGCCCGAACCGTATCAGCCCCTCAAAGATAAGCTCGACCTGAAAAAGTTCTACTCCCTCGCAACGCCCAAGAGCTATATCAATTGCACCGAAGACACCGCATTGCCGCAGGGCGATTGGGGCTGGCATCCGCGCATGTCCAATCGACTCGGGCTTTACCGCCTCGTGCAAATGCCGGGCAGCCATGAAGTGATTTATACGAATCCAAAAGGCTTGGCCGCAAAAATCATAGAAGCAGGGCGCGATTAGAGAACGAGATCAGAGAAGTTGGTAAGCCATCTAAGCCCGGGAACGACCCAGATCTCAGCTTCGAAAAGAAGCAAGCCGACAATTCCGTAACGCCGGTTTATCCTGAGCGTCGATGTGCTTACCCTGAGCCGCGAAGGGCGTCCCGCCGGCTCTTTTGAATTTAGATTTGGTCTTAGGTTTTCGTAGCTAAACAGGAACCCATGTGGACAGTTGACATAGACGTCGGCGGCACACTCACCGACGGAATCTTCACAAACGGCGAGCAAGTCTTCTCAGCCAAAGTCGACACGACTCCTCACGACCTCACCGTCTGCCTGTTCGATTGCCTCGCACAAGGCGCCGCGAAACTTGGCTTTGCCGATACGCTCGCCTTCCTTGAGCACATCGATCTGATTCGCTGGTCCACCACGATCACATCCAACGTCCTCGCCGAGCTTCGTGGTCCGAGAATCGGCCTGCTCGTCTCAAAGAACCACGAGAGAGATCTTTACGGAGCGGACCCACGAAGTTCGATCCTGAATCGCCTTCTCGCCGATAAAGACATCATCGGCCTCAACGGTTCATTCGACGCTGCCCAAGTCACGAACGCGGCCCGCACTCTCCTCGAAGGCGGCGTCCGCCGAATTTGCGTCAGCCTAAAGGACAGCCATCGAAACGCAGCCGCAGAACTCGCAGTAAAATCCGCCATAGATCTGCAATACCCCGATCATTTTCTCGGCTCAGTTCCAGTTCTGGCCGGAAGCGATATCTCGAAAAGCTCGGACGACCGCACCCGCACGTATTGCGCCGTGATCAACGCCTACACTCACGGCGCTCTCGCCGCCACCCTCTTCAAAGCCGAAGACGAGCTGCGCCAAACATCGCAATACGCGGGAACGTTTCTCGTCAGCCACATCAACGGCGGAGTCGCAGGCATCGCCAAGACGAAGGCAATCGACACAATCGAGTCCGGCCCCATTCTCGGCATCCACGCCAGCGTATTTTTCGCCCAGCTCTATGGCCTGAAAGATGTCGTCGCCATGGACATCGGCGGCACCACCGCAAAAATAAGCGTCTTGAAAAATGGGCTACCCATTAATCGCAAACCCTCCGACTTCTTCGGCATCCCCGTCGAAATTTCTCTGCCCGACTTGCGCTCGATAGCCCTCGGCGGCGGCAGCGTCGTGAAACCAAGCGGCGCAGGAAACCCAAGAATCGAACTGGGCCCAGAAAGCATGGGCTCGTTTCCAGGTCCCGCGTGTTACGCGCTAGGCGGCGATCAACCCACACTCACCGATGCGTTCGTCACCGCCGGTCTGATCAATCCGGATTTTTTCCTCGGCGGCGCAAAACCTCTCGATCGCGATCTGGCACATTCCGTCATCGAGAACCAAGTAGCGAAGCCAATGAACATTTCGGTTGATGAAGCGTGCCGCCTGATTCTCAGCCGCGCTTTCGAACTGGTTGCCGATCTCATCGCCACCGCCGCGAAGGATTTGAAGCAAGACCTCTCGAAGCACACACTTTTCGCGTATGGCGGCAACGGAAGCCTATTTGCCTGCGGCGTAGCGGAAAAAGCGGGAATCAAAAACGTGCAACTCTTCGCGCTCGGCCCAGTCTTCAGCGCATTCGGCTCGTCAGTCTCCGATATTTGCCACGTCTATGAACGCGGGCTCGCAAACATCGCAATCTCCGATGAAAATGCCAGCAGCTTGCAAACAATCCTCAAAGAAATCAAAGCCGAGGGCACAAAGGATTTGCTAGGCGAAGGAATCAAGCCAGAAGGCCTCACATACGAGATTGAAATCGAAGCGTCCGGAAGCGCAGGCAAGTCGATCGTAATTCCCTGCTCCGAATCAATGCTCGCTAACCCGAAAGAATTACAATCCGCACTCGCATCAGCGTTAGGAACCGCAGCGAACGCCAGCGCAAAAGACATCTCCCTCGAATTGATGCGAGTGCGCGTGAAGAAGCCAATGTCAAAACCGCATGTTGCAGAACACGCTCTGAAATCCGAAGACCCGGCGCACGCGCGAACTGGGACTCGAAGGATTCTCTGGGGCAGCAGCAGCGGCGACGCGCAAGTCTATCGCTGGGAAGCACTTGAGCCGGGCAATCGCGTTGCTGGCCTGGCGATTCTCGAGGGGATCAATACAACTTATTTTGTTCCAGAAGGTTGGACGATGTTTGTGGATCGGTTTGGCAACGGCGCGCTGACCAAGCGCTGAAAGGCGAATCGGAATTGGAGAGCGGATTTTCTAATCTCCAGGGTCGATTTACCGCCGATTAGAATTTCGTATGTTTATGATTCTGTGAGACTTGTGAGGACTTTTAATCGCGCTACCGTAGATTAAAAATTCCTTGAAACTGCAACCTCGGGCGAGAGGAGATCGCACATGTCGTTAGATGCCAAAAACCGGCTGCGGGTCACTGAGTATCTTGACCTGGATCTCGACCGCGAGCAGTGGCTCTGCAACCGCTGCGGGCACGCGATTGGGCCGGCGCGCGAAAACTACAAGCGGGGCTGCCTGCTGTACGATCGCGACCCGCGTGAGATTCATCCACCGCTGGTGCCGGGGGCGTTCAGTTTTTCTCCCGACCCGCTCTGGGTGCGCATCGTGGAATTTTATTGTCCTGGTTGCGGGACTCAAGTGGAGACCGAGTATCTGCCTCCTGGCCATCCCATCACGCATGATATCGAGATCGATTTGGATAGCTTGAAAGAACGCCTTAGCAAGGGCGAGTTTGTGATTCGCGAGCAGAGGATTGAGGTAGCCGAATGAATTCGATTGATATCGACGTCGGCGGGACCTTCACCGATCTCGTTCTCAATTTCGACGGCAAGGCGTTGATCAAGAAGACGCCCACGACGCCCTACGATCTCTCTGTGTGCTTTTCACGCGTGATCGAGGAGGGTGCGGGAGCTTTGGGTCTGAAGATCGACCAGCTCCTTCCGGCGATCGACATGATCCGCTACTCGACGACGATCGCGATGAACCGGCTCATCGAGAAGAAGGGCCCTCGCCTCGGATTGATCACGACGGAAGGACACGAGGACGTGGTTCTGATTGGTCGCGGCGCGCAGTGGATTGATGGGACGCGCGTGCAGGAGCGCCGCAACCTTGCCATCCAGAAAAAACCGGAGCCGCTCATACCACGCGACATGATTGTGGGCGTGAAGGAGCGAGTAGATTCGCGCGGCACAATTATCCGGCCGCTCGATGAAAATGATGTGCGCGAAAAGGTTCGCTACCTCGTGAGCCGCGGGGCGCGCGGTTTCGTTGTTTCGCTTCTTTGGGGTTTTCTTAATTCCGCTCACGAACGACGCGTGAAAGAAATCATTCGCGACGAATACAAGGAGTTTCACATCGGGTATTTGCCGGTTGTCCTTGCCGGACAAGTGGTCGGAAAACTCGGCGAATACGAGCGGACGCTTGCAGCAATTCTCGATGCCTATTTGCAGCGTTCGATGCAGATCGAGCTTTCCGCCATGTGGGATAAGTTGCGCGAGCGAGGCTATACAAAGCCGCTCCTGATGATTCAGAGTTCCGGCGGGATCGCGGAAGTTTTTCGCACGACTGCCTGCAGAACATTCAACAGCGGGCCGGTTTCCGGCCTGATGGGCGCGCATCACGTGGCGAAATCGCTCGGCTACCAGAACGTGGTGATGACGGACATGGGCGGGACAAGCTTTGACGTCGGGCTCGTGGTGAAAGACAGCGTGAGGAGCTACGACTTTCGCCCGATCATCGATCGCTGGATGGTGGGCATTACGATGATCAAGACGCTTTCGGTGGGCGCTGGGGGCGGATCGATCGCTTCGATCAATCCGCTTCTCCAGAATCAACTGCAAGTGGGTCCGCGCAGCGCCGGCTCGATGCCGGGCCCCGCATGCTTCAGCCTTGGCGGCACGGAGCCGACTGTTACCGATGCGGACGTGGTGCTTGGTTACATCAATCCCGGGTATTACTCGGGCGGACGGATGAAGCTCGACAAGAATCGCGCGATCGCCGCCGTTCGCGACAAGATTGCGAAGCCTTTTGGCATTTCGGTGGAAGAGGCAGCGATGCTGATCCGCAAAATCGTCAACGGCAACATGGCCTCCGCGATCATGAAAGAGGTTCATCTGCGCGGCTACAGTCCTGAAGATTTTATTTTGTTTGTTGGCGGCGGGGCCGGCGCGACGCATGCGGAAGGCTATAAGGCCGATATCAAGAAAGCTGTGACGTTTCCTTTCTCGCCGGTGTTCTGCGCGTTCGGCTCTTCGACGATGGACATCATGCATGTTTATGAAGTGTCGAAGAAGCTGACGTTGATGTCGCCGGGCACGCAGGAGCTTACTCAGGAGTTTGCCGTGTTCAATCGCACGGTGGAAGAACTACTCGAACAGGCGCGCAAGGATTTGATGGCGGACGGGCTGAATCCGAGCACGGCGTCGTTTGTGCTCGAGCTCGACATGCTTTATGGCGGGCAATTCCACGTGAAGCGGGCGCTCTCGCCGCGTCTCGCACTGCATTCAACCGGGGATGTTGCCGCAATTTGCGAGGCATTCAAGAAAGAATTCAGCGAGGCGTTCAGCCCGTTTGTGGTGAATCCTGAGGGCGGAGTTTTTGTCGATAGCTTCATTCTCAAAGCCATCGTTCCGGTGCAGCAGATCGATCTGCCCAAGATGCCGCTCGAAGGCCATGATCCATCGGGCGCGCGAAAAGGTGAGCGCCCGGCATATTGGGCGGACGCGAAGGATTTTCGTCCTACTCCCATCTACGCGTACGAAATGCTGAAGCCGGGAAACCGTCTGGAAGGCCCGGCAATTCTGGAAGGCGAATACACCACTGTAGTGGTGCCGCCTGCGATGAAGTTTTCGATTGATGAGCGAGGCCTCGGCATTCTGGAAAGCTGAGCCGCGGAAGCTTGGAAAAAGACTGGAAGGAGATCTATGCCGATTCCGAGTACGGCTGAGAAGCTTGCATGGCTGAAGCCAGCGCCCGCCACCGCCTTCGAGAAAGAATGCGCCGCGAAAGTTCAGGCCGGCGACTATGAAATTGGCGTTCAGATCACTAACGACATTCTTGACGAAGCGATGGAAGTATTCGTCCGGTCGTCCCGCAGTTATTTCGGGGTGTCGGGCGATTCGATGGTGGCCATTTTTACCGCGAACGGAGACCTGGTGAATGCATCGTGCGGAACATATCTGCACGCCATCATTCAGCCGATCGTGATCAAATTCATTCAGAAGTACTACGCGGAGAACCCGGGGGTGCGCGAAGGAGACATCTGGTACACGAATGACGCGCTTTACGGCGGCATTCACAACCCCGATCAGGTGGCGCTGATGCCGATTTTTCACAAGGGCAGGCTCTTGGCCTGGGCGTCGGCTGCGTTGCATACCACTGAAACGGGAGCCATCGAGCCGGGCGGCATGCCCGTAAGTGCGAAATCGAGATTCGATGAAGGCCTCAATATGCCGCCGATCAAAATCGGCGAGAATTTCGAGCTTCGTAACGATTTCCTCGAGTTCTACACCGTGTATGGCCTGCGCGCGCCCGCAATGTTTATCTCCGATCTTCGCGCCCGGTGTACCACTGCTGACCGCGTCCGAGTGCGGCTACTCGAACTTGCCGATAAGCGCGGCGGCGAATTCGTGGTTGGACTACTGCGCAAAATGTCGGATACCGCTGAAGCCGGCGCGCGGAAGAAGATCAAGGCGCTGCCCGACGGCAAGTTTCGCACGGTTGTTTTCAATGACGCGATCGGCTGGACGCCTGCATTGGTCCGCGCTTGTTATCTAACACTGATAAAGAAGGGCGAGACGCTGACGTTCGATTTCGAAGGAACGTCGCCGGAAAATCCGTCGTCGTACAACGTCCATCCGCAGGCCGTGGTGGGCCACATCGCGAATTTCATGTACGAGTACGTGTTTCACGATTTGCCGATTTGCAGCTCCACGTTTGCGCCGATTGATTTCGTTTTCCCGGAAGGAATCATTTTGAATCCGGGAAGGATGGCGGCGACGAGCTGCTGCGTCTATATCGGCATGCAGTGCCGCTGCGCCACGCACAATAGTTTTGCGAAGATGACTTTCTCAAGCGCCGGGTTGTGGCGGCAGGTGGCCGCATCTCCCGGCAGCCAGCACACGGCGCAGATTTGCGCGGGGCATTCGCAATGGAATCTCGCGGTGTCGGATGTGCTTTCGTTTTCGCTCAACACGCAGGGGCAGGGCGGCCGCGCGTCGAACGACGGAATGGATGCGTACGGTTTCGCTTGGTGCGCTTTCGGACGCGCGCCGGATTCCGAGCAGGTGGAAAGCGAGTTGCCCGTTACGGTTACGCTTTCACAACACTGGAAGGATTCGTCGGGACCCGGGAGGCATCGCGGCGGCTCGGGCGGGGTGCAGCAATGGATGATTCACAAGGTGCGAAATCTTGTCTCGCTGTGCATGGGCAACGGAAGCAAAGTGCCGCTGGGTCAGCCGCTTTTTGGGGGCTACGCGTCTGCGCCAATTCCTGGTATCAGCGTACGCAAGGCGGATCTGCTGAAGCAAATGGAAGCGGGAAATTCGAAACTTTCGATGGACAGTCGCGACATTCTCGAGAACAAAACCGTGCACGGCGACTGGACATTCGAATTAATCGCGCGAACGCCGAAGCTCTATGAAGAGGGCGATCTGCTGTTCGGGTTCAGCGGAGGAGGGCCGGGCTATGGCGATCCGCTCGAACGGGATGCCGCCGAAGTGCTGGAGGATTTGAAGAAGAAAATCGTTTCCGATTGGACTGCTCGGAACATTTATCACGTCGCGTACGATCCGGGACGCAACAAGCTCGACGCGGAAAAGACAAAGCAGCAACGAGAAACTGAACGCAAGAACCGGCTGGCACGTGGGAAGAGCTTCGACGAGTTTCAGAAGGAGTGGAGCAAGCAAAGCCCACCGCAGGATATTTTGCAGTTTTACGGGCGCTGGCCGGATGCCAAATCCCTCGGGCCGATATTCAGGCAATAGCCGCTGATATCGAGGGTGTTCGCGTACCTTCTTTTTAGCGCTGAACAACGACAGGTCCTCACGTGAACGAACAACTCACTCCTCGGCAAATGATAAAGGGCCTGCTGCAGGGAAATCGGCAGGCGCGCCCGCTGATCGTTCCCATCGTATTTGCTCTGGGCGCAAGAATTGAAAACCTGTCATACCGGGCGTATCTCGACAATCCCACGAAAATCTCTAATGCCCTTCGACAGATTCGCACGCAATTCAGAACGGATGGCGTATCGTGCTATTTAGATTCGCTTCTCGAAGCGGAAGCGCTTGGCGGCGGGCCGGAGTGGGACGAGGCGAATCAGGCGCGCAGTATTCGGTGGCCCGAATCTGCGCAGAAGGGAGAATTGCCTGCCCGCTTGCGATCCCCTGAAGAGGCTGCCAATAGCCCGCGTGTGAGAGCTGCCGTCGAGGTGATTCGCCGCCTAAATTCTCTGCTGCGCGACGAACCGTTACTTATCGCAGGCGTGTCGGGACCATTCACGCTTGCTGCGCGGCTGACCGGGATCGATCCTGGCGCGATGCGTCAAGGGCAAGAACCGTCTGAACCCGTGCTGGAAGTGGCTGCGGCGGTGATCACCGAGATTACTTCTGCTTTGGTGGAAGCGGGCGCGAATTTGATTTTTATTCGCGAGGACGTTGTGCCACCTCTGTCACCTAACAAATGCCAGAATTGGACTTCGCTGCTTGCGCCGCTTTTCAACATCGTACGTTTCTATGAAGCGCTGCCCGTGCTGCAAATTTCGGGTGAGTCAGCGACGGCGGAAAATGTCGAAGTGATATTGCAGCAATCCTGGGATGCGGTTCTCTGTTCCGCTTCTGAAGAATTTATCGCGCGTGCACACGGGCATGGTGAGAATCTCATCTTCGGCTGCTCCGTACCGCTCCAAGCTCTGGAGGCGAGCGATTCCAGCGGAGCGCGTTGTCTAGAACTTTCAGGCATCAAGCCGGCTTTGGTGACAACTGATGGAGACGTGCCTGCGACAGCCGATTTGAAACGCCTGATGAGCGTAATTGATTCGATTGCTCGCCGCACTTAGACCGGCTGCCGTCACGTTTGCGACGTGAGAAGCGCGTAATAGAATTGGAGTGATGAAAATTCTGCGATGGCGAAGCCAATTGTGAGTGATACGCGGCCGGCGACGGGTGCTTTGGAAAAACCGAGCCGCGGAGTAAGGCATGTGCGGCTTCGCACTTCGGGCGCGTCCGTAGAGCGGCGCCCGGACGGCTCGGTGTTGGTGCGGCCCGATGAGCCGCTTGGGCCATATCCGAGGGTTCTCACCGATCGCGTTATTGAATGGGCCGAAATCGAGCCTAATCGAATTTGTGCTGCGAAGCGCGAGAAGAATGGCGGCTGGCGGTCGCTTACCTACTCGCAGGTCTATGCAGCGGTGCGGAGTATCGCGCAAGCGCTGCTCGATCGCGGGCTCAGCGTCGAGCGGCCCGTGGCAATACTCTCTGAAAATGATCTTGAGCACTTGCTGCTGATGCTGGCAGGGCAACACGCGGGCATTCCCACAGCGCATATTTCTCCAGTGTATTCGCTCGTGTCGAAGGATCTCGCGCAGCTGCGACATTGTCTTGGACTTCTAACGCCCGGCATGGTGTTTGTGTCGGACGGAGAAAAATACCAGCGCGCGATAGAAGTTGCGGTGGGCGATGAAATCGAGCTTGTCGTTGCGTCATCACCACCGGAATTTCGCAGAGCGACACGATTCGCGGAGCTTCTTGCAACGAATCCGACGAAGCGGCTCGAGACGGCGCACGAACGGATCGATCCTGACGCTCCGGCGAAGTTTCTTTTTACGTCGGGCTCGACGGGAATGCCGAAGGCTGTGATCAACACGCATCGCATGATCTGCTGCAATCAGCAGATGATCGCGCAGGTGTTTGGGTTTTTGCAGGACGAGCCGCCGGTGCTTGTCGACTGGCTGCCGTGGAATCATACGTTTGGCGGAAATCACAACATCGGCATCGCGCTCTACAACGGCGGCAGCTTTTACATTGACGAAGGCAAGCCGGGGCCGGGATTTATTTCCGAGACGATACGGAATCTGCGCGAGATTGCTCCAACTGTTTATTTCAATGTACCCAAGGGCTATGAGGATTTGCTGCCGGCATTGCGCGCCGATCGCGGGCTTCGCGAAAACTTTTTCAGCCGGCTGAAGCTGCTGTTCTATGCGGGGGCCGGACTTTCGCAGCCGGTGTGGGACGCGTACCGAGAGCTGGCGTTGGAAACTTGTGGCGAACGGGTGGTGATGGTGACGGGGCTTGGTTCGACCGAGACGGCGCCGATGGCGATTCAGACGACGTGGGAGACGGATCGAGCGGGAGTGATCGGGATTCCGATTCCCGGCGTGGAGGTAAAATTAGTGCCGCAAGAGGGCAAATTGGAAGCGCGCGTTCGCGGGCCGAATATTACGCCCGGTTACTGGCGGCAGCCGGAGCTTACGCGGAAGGCTTTCGACGAAGATGGATTTTATAAATTTGGCGACGCGGTGCGGTTTGTTGATCCGGCGGATGTGAATAAGGGATTTCTTTTTGATGGGCGTTTTTCTGAGGATTTCAAGCTGGCGACTGGGACCTGGGTGAGCGTCGGACCGCTGCGGGCGCGGATCTTGAGTTTCTTTGCGCCGTTTGTGCGCGATGTGGTGATCACAGGTCACGACCGCGATGATGTGGGGATGATGATTTTTGCGGATGTTGAGGCTTGTTGTGCGTTGTGCTCTGCCGGCTCGCTACGCGCGAGCGCGGACTCGGGCTTGGCTACGTTGGATATTTTGCGTCACGAGGCGGTGCGTCAGCGTTTTCGCGATTTGTTGGCTGCGTTTGCAGCGGAGGCGACGGGCAGCTCGAATCGCGTGAGCCGTGCGATACTTCTTGAGGAGCCGCCTTCGCTGGACGCGCGCGAAATTACCGACAAGGGTTCGTTGAATCAGCGGGCCGTGCTTGAGCATCGGGCGATGCTTGTCGAGGAATTGTATGGGCTGGGGACTTCGGATTTGATTTTTAGGCTTGAGGGAAAAAATGACGGCAAAAGATAAGGGCGGGCTTTTTATGGTGTATGACGATGTGTGGCTGCTCGATGGCGTGCGGACGCCGTTCGTGGATTACAACGGAGCGCTGGGACTCGTGTCGCCGACCGATCTTGGTATTAGAGCTGCGCGGGCGGTTTTTGAACGCGCGAAGGTTTCGCCTGCGGACGTTGGCTCCGTGATCGCCGGGTGCGTGGCGCAGGCTAGTTTCGATGCTTACTTGTTGCCGCGACACATCGGATTGTATTCGGGAGTGCCGATTGATCGGCCTGCGATTCTGGTGCAGCGCGTTTGCGGAACTGGAATTGAGGCGATCGGGCAGGCTGCCGATGCGATCACTTTGAAGAAGATTGACCTTGGGCTTTGCGTCGGGAGTGAATCGATGAGTCGAAATCCGATTGCGGCATACACGCATCGCGGCGGATTCAAGATGGGGCAGGTGGAGTTCAAGGATTTCTTGTGGGAGGCGCTGCTCGATCCGGCGGCTGACGTGACGATGGGTGACACGGCGGAGAAAACCGCGCGCGAATATAAAATTACGCGAGAGGAAGTGGATCGTTTTGCGGAGCTGAGCTTTGCGCGCGCTGCGGCGGCGCAGAAGGCTTGCTTTTTGTCGGGCGAGATTGTTCCAATCGTGAGCGAGGAATTTCGGCTCGAAGGTTACAAGTCGCGCGGGATCCAGTTGCCTAGGGGCGTCGAAACGCTTGCAGCCGACACGCACATTCGTCCGTCTACCTATGAGGCGCTGGCGAAGATTCGGCCGGCTTTCGGCGGCGTGCAAACGGGCGGGAATAGTTCGGCGATTGTCGACGGCGCGGCTGCGGCGCTGATCGCTTCGGGAGATTACGCAAAATCTCGCGGGGGTAAGCCGCTCGCGCGGGTGGCTGCGGTTGCGGCTGTGGGCGTCCCGCCGGAAATTATGAGCATTGGTCCGGCGCCGGCGATTCGAAAACTTCTCGATGGCGTTGGGCTTTCACTCGATGCGATCGATCGCTTCGAAATCAATGAGGCCTTCGCAGCGCAGGTGATGGGCGTCGAGCGTGAGCTAAAGCTCGATCGCAGCAAGCTCAATGTAAACGGTGGAGCGATTGCCATCGGTCATCCGTTGGCCGCAACGGGTATCCGGCTTGCCGTTACGCTGGCGCGCGAACTGCAGCGTTCGCAGAAGCGGTATGGAATCGCATCGGCGTGCATTGGTGGCGGTCAAGGCATTGCAATGCTTCTCGAGAATCCGAATTAGGCAGAAACAACAGGCGACAGCCTCGCGTCGGAAATTAGTGGCCAAGATAAATCTCGAACGGTGCCCAATAAAAAGGCTTCTGATAGACCGTGCCGGAATTTAGAAGTTTCAACTTAGCATGATGCAAAGCGGCTTCCGGAGCTGAGCCTTTCTGGATTTCAGCATACAAGTCATCCATCAATTCCGGTGTCGAATTGTCGTTGACCTCCCAGAGTGCCGCTATCACGCCATGCGCTCCCGCACGTAGAAATGCCCATGTGAGCCCCACAAGTCCTTCGCCCGAGTAGGTGCGTTCGCCCGTGCCATGGCAGGCGGAGATCGTCACGAGATTCGCGTGCAGCGGCTGCGTGACAATATCGCGCGCGTAAAGTTTGTAGGAATCACCCTGCTTCGAGAGAATCACCGCCGAATCAAGCGGGCTCGCGCGACTGGCAGTCCCGTGCGCCACGAAATGAATGAACGAATATTGCACCGGCTTACTTTCGAGATAGGCGCTTGCTGTGGCCTGCTGTCGAGAAAGCACCGTGCGCTCCGACGCAGCGAAATATCGCTCCACGTCCGTCATCTCAGTGCCTGCTTGCGGCAAATCCGGAAACTCCGCGCTCGGCGAGATCGGATTGCCCACAAGCAACAGTTTCTTTGCTCTGGCCACCGGTTGGTTCGCAGACGCCGCCAGCAGAACGAGCGAATTCGCGTTCGCGACGACGCTATCCTCGATCCAGTAATGGACTTGCGGTTTCGGATTGAGAAGTGTCTCGAAATTCAAGCCGTACAATCCCGCATCCGGCAGAATAATCACGCGTGAGCCGGGTGCTATCAGCTTTTGCGCCGGAGCTACCAATATGTCGTACAACTTGAGCCCTTGCGCGTTCGAGGCCTCAAGTACGTCACGTGGCCCAAGCAGCGCTTCGCGATAGGATTTCAGAGCCAATTCGATTTCGGATGCAGGAGGCAAAGTAAAAAGTGACACGCCCGAAGTTGTGATGGCCCAGAGGTAGGAGTGTTTCTCGCCTAGCCAGTAGAACAACAGCGTCGCGCCAAATCGCTGCGCAATCGCTCGCGGTTGAAAGTTTGGAATTGGAAACAGAATTTTCGACCTGAGTCCGAGCCCCTCAGCAAGGGTTTGCGCTCGGCTCACCTCAGCTACCTGTAAAGCTGTCTCAGCCTTGCCTTGCGAAATCAAAAACTCAATATAATCGTCGTAAAACGAAATCGCATTCGAAAGAAATGACAACCGAAGCTCTTCACTACTTATCGCATAGCGTGCGCTTGCGAATGTATCGATGGCACGCCGGAATTGTTGATCGGCCTTCGCGTTGTCCCCTTCAAATGCATATACCTCCGCAAGCCTAGCCTGCGCTTCCCAGCGCAGCGAAGTGGGGGTATCAGGTTCGCTGATCACGGACTCGAAAAGTGCTTCGGCCTCCTTGTAATGTTGCCGTTTTGCATGAATGCGTCCTGAAATGACAGTTGAAACCATCATGTCCGAGCGCGAATGCACTAACGAGGGAACTTCTTCATTGTATTTCTGAGCGGAATCGACCTGTCCCTCTGCCAGAGAGACTAACGCGAGATTCTCAAAGCATTCGGACTCTGCGCTGCTGTTGTCGAGCCTCTTCGCAAGGACAAGAGCATTCTGATACTGTTTTTCGGCAAGGTAATACTTGCCCTGCGCCAAGTACACGTTGCCTATGTTAATTTTCCAGTCCAGTTGCGCGCTTAGTGAGCCGGATTTACCGGAAGCCTCGTCGGCTTTCTCGAACAGGGAAAGGGCACTGTCGTAGTCACCCATGCCGACATAACTCCAGCCCATATTCCCGAGAATGACAGCAGTCGACCCGTGAGCCCCAGTCGTTTGTGAGAGTTCCAAAGCCTGTTGGTTCCAACCGATCGACTCGTCGTAACGCTCAAGCTTAGTCGAAACCAGCCCCAGATTCCCCAGCGCTGAACCTTCCAGGAAAGGATCGTGAAGGTTTCGCGCGATTCCTAGTGCACTGAGGTATTCCGATCGCGCCGCAGGAGCATCATCCCGCAAGAAATCCAATGTTCCTCGTCTCAGCGCTACCTGCCCAAGTAAATCCGGCTGGTTCATTCGAGCGAGCAATTCAGCGCCGGCGAGGGCCTCATCGGCTTCCTTGTAGCGACCAAGATAGGAATACGCACCGCCTTCAGTTATTTTTTGCCAAACCGCCGTATCAGATTTTGCCAGTTGCACGGGAAGGGAGACATTGAGGAGCGCCAACGCCTCGTCATTCAGGCCCTGGCGCCAAAGAATCTCGGCCTTCAGGATTCTGAATCGATAAGACCATTCTGTATTCGACGCAGCACCTTCGGTCTGCGCCGCATCACACTCAGCACGGGCCCCCGTCAAGTCACCGCGGTTCAACCTGAGCCAGACATCGCTGTAGAGAGACGGAAGTTCCCGCGCTTGCTTCTTAGCGCAGCCTGCTACCAGCATGAGCGCCAGCGACAGAAACCAAACTATGGCAGGGGATGTCCATTGCCGCCCGCTTGGGCGGACATCATCGTGGCCACGACCGGGCAGCCGAGCTCGAGCCGAAGCATCGTTACGGTCCGCTTGCGATACTGCGCGAGAACCTCGCCGATATATACTCTGCCGAATTCCGGAACCTCGAAGGCGTGCCCTGCCGTCTTCACTCCGGGGCAATTGACCTTCATGTCCTTTACGAGCGAGCACAGGAAGACTCCTCGCGGATCGACCGGGATCTTTGACGGCATTGTAACAAAAGGATCAGCTGCCATTTTGCGGAATCCCTCATCGACGTCAAACCTTTCTTTCAACGTCTCAAAGGTATTGAGGCGAACAAGCACATCCTCGTCGAATTCGAGTTGAACCGGGCAGCAGCCAACTCTCAGATTTTCAATCTTGCTCCCGAGAAGAGTGATTTGAGGCTCCTCCTGTTTGAGCTTCGGGTCCAGGTTGTGATGAGATGCGAGCCGCGCTACCACGCGATCCGCGGTTACAATGTCCAAAATGTTTAGGTTTTCCACTACCGCGGTGACCAGCGTCGTGTATGTATATTCGCCACTCCTGCTGCCGGCCACGTACGTATAGCCAGCTGAAAAAGACACGTACTCCTGGAACCGGAATTTTTCGACGCGCGCGTGTCCGATACCCCCCGTCGTCGGAAGCGACATTCCGGCTTGCACTTCGATTTGGTGATCCAACGGGCGCGTGATGTGACCGCTAAGCGCATGGCCCTGGCCGTTGTAAATGTAGGTTCTTTGAACGGTTTGGTTCTGCATTGGCGCTACCTCCTGCGTCAACAAAGATAGAGGTTACTTCGTGTAATCGAGAGAGAACGGGTAATTGGCGACGCCTATCTTATCCGCATCGGGCTTTCCTTGCGAGTCCAATCCTCGCACGACAAGCACGTGCCTTCCCGACGCCAGGCGGCCGGCAGGAATCAATAATTGGACGGTTCGTTTCGCTTCGTCCGCGGAGATATTCAGGGACAATTCAGGCGTTCCGGACTCAGTTTGAAATTCGCAAACGTAAGAAGGGTAGCTACCTTTTGGCGGAATATCGACAAAAAGGCTGAACGGCTTGCCGGTCGGAACCGAAATCGCCAGCGGCGCGCCGCCTCGCGAATTCCCGGAGATCAGCGAAAAGGATGGCAGGCTTTGAGCCACGTCCGATTGCGATAGAGCTGTCTTCAAGTGCGGGATCGTCACCGCGTTCTGGTATCCGGCCACAAGCAGCAACAGTGCAAGCGCCGGAATCGCGAAGGCTGGCCGCAAAAGCGCCGTCCACCAGCCACCAGAACGAGCAGGCTGATGCTTGGCTCCTAATTCAGCGACAGCGACAGAACCTGAGCCCAACACATCTCGCGCATTGTCAATGAAGACTGCGCCCGTCCGCATCTCTTGCGCGCATTCCGCGCATCCAAAATAGTGATCCTCGTACTGGTCGCGCAGCTCCGCAGTCAACTCACCGAGGAGGTATTTTTCAGCAGCTTTAAGCCGGATGGCTTCGTCGTGATTCATTATTTGCATACTCCCAATAGTGACGGGAGAGGCTAAATCGTTTCATACGTGCCGCCGTCAGCTGGCACCGACGTGCTTGCGCTGCTCCGCCTGCTCGTAAAGCGTTCGAAAGCTTTGCTTAGCGCGGTGTAAGAGGACGCGCAGATAATCTCTGTCCACTCCGAATTCATTGCAAATCTCATCTTTATCCTTTTCCTCGAAGAATATGGCTCGCAGCAGCCGCCGGTCCTTCTCGGAAAGCATTGAAAGTGTGTGCCTTACCTGCTCACGCGTCTGTTTTGCCACAAGCATGCCATCCAGGTCGATGCTCGTGTCCGGCGGGTCCAGCGGGGTCTCATCCTGCGACGACACGGAGCGAGCGGAGCTGCGATAATGTTCCTGTAAGACATTGTTACATATAGAGTTAACGAAAGACCCGAGGCCTTCCGCACTCCTCACGCTGCCCGTCCGCACTGCCTTCAGCACGCGCACGAAGGTCTCCTGCCGGATATCGTCCACACTTTGAGAAGAACGCAGGCGGGACCGCAGCTTTATCAGCAGGAGCTGGCCAAAATAGTCGACAAAATGTTTCTCGGTCGGGAAGTCCCCGCCTCGAAGCCGCTGGAGATAGGACTCATCGAACGAGAAGAATTCCACATACCCCTCAAGTGGTCAGGCAGTATAACCCCCTAAGAAATCAGGCGCAACGACGTGCCTTCTCGTTCAGGAACTGCGGAGAGTCCACGGGAATACCGCTTATTTCGCACAGCGTATAAATCTTGTCCCGAAGTGAAACGATTTCCACGCTGGCTGCACTACTCTTCAGCGATGGAGACGCGGTGATAAATGCAATCTCAAGCTCTCATTCTAGAAACTGGCATTTCTCGAGCTGCCCATGCCCCAGGCGCATCCCGGGGCGTCCCTACCCCGAACGAACCGGGATGCGCTTCCCCTCATCGCGACGAAGGCCAGATGAGGAGAGCTAACGAAATGAGGCAGCCGATCGAAACCGAGTTCGTGCAAATCGAAAACGTGGTCTGCAATTCCAGTCCATGGGAGGCGAGGACCGCATTGGCGCCAAACGATGCTCTGGGAACTCAAACGCTCCATGCACGATCAGTCGAATTGGTGGCTCAACCCGGCAGGACCCGCGAGTTGGGAGGTTGTGTTCGTGGCGTCTTGATGGACCACCTCAAGAAGCAACGAGGATTCGCGGGCGTGATCGTTCTCTGTTCTGTGAAAGAGCCGCGGCTTATTCTCGTGATGAGTTTCTGGAAGTCAGAGAAGGATGCCGGCAATCGCTGGGAGTCCTCAGCAGCTGTTTTGAAGATGGTCTCGCCATTGATCGACGTGTGTACAAGAGTTCATACCTATCAAGCAGCAATGCCGAGTTTCGCGGACGTGCCTCTGCCAGCAGCCGCGATACCGGTTTGTTAATCGGAAATACAAATGCCAATCGCAACGCACAGCCAAACGAACCTTTTAGCATCATCAACTACCTTGGGGACGATAAGGGCCATGAAGGAAGATTCCGACGAAAAAGTTACGCCAAAGGACGGAACCGAACTATCCGCCAGGAAGTGGATTCGGTGCGACACGTCGCATTGCGGGAATCCGGCCGTCGGTTTGCTCGCGCTAAGGTTTTATTGCGTCGGTCATTTCATAGCGCACTGTTACGAGTATCTCGAGCGCTGCAACTGCAATCCGATTAAAGACGCCGACGTCGTCACGTCATTTTCGGTGGATCGCTTTCTGCAACAATGCATAACCCAAGCGGGAGAACTGGTGCGGCCTATTCGCGGATTCGACAATCTCGACCGCGCGCGACTGTTTGACATCTTTCTGTGGGCTTCGGACCTAGTCGCGAAGCGGAGCGTCTTCAAGGCGGAAAATGCTGCAAGCTCGCAAAGCAGTTCTTATTCCGCCGGAATGTCCAGGAAGGTGAGCGCGGATTAATTAGCGGGGCAGGGCCCGCCCGTTCTGCGAAGCCGTTGGGCGGCGCAAATTCGAATTCACCTACAGCTTCTTGATCTGCTGAAGCGCTTTCTCGAGCGACTGCCGGCTTCGAAAAAAATCGCTCCACGGATCGGCTTTCTTGGCACGTTCGGCAAAGTTGCCGATATTGAACTTTGACGGAATCAATGAGGGCTTTACTTCCGTCCAGGCGAGCGGGGTTGATACCGGCGCTTTTGGCTTTCGCCGCACCGAATAAGGTGTGACCACGGTCTGCCCGAATCCATTTCGAAAAGGATCCAGGTAAACGCGTCCTTTCCGTCCTGCGATCGAATGCTCCGTAGTGAGTTCTTTTGGATGAGCGGCCGCGAGCCTTGCGACAAAGTCCTGCGCAAAGGAACGCACCACATCCACGCCAGGGCCAACGCGAAGCGGCACGAACACATGGATGCCGCGGCTGCCGGAAGTTTTTGGGAATGATTCGAGCTTTAGCGTATCCAGTCCTTCTTTTATGTAGAGCGCCGCGCGCGCCGCATCGGAAAATTCTCCTGAATCGGGATCGAGATCGAAGCAAATCCAGTCTGGCTGCCGCTGCGACGCAGCGCGCCCGCCCATCGCGTGAATAGCGATGCAGCCAAGATTCACGAGCGCTAGCTGTGTCTCAAGGCTTCCACCCACCACGTAATTGGTGAACGGCCGCTTGCTCTCCTCGTTCTTAATTCGCTTCGTGGGAGTTTTTGCCGGCATACCCTTGGGCATTTCTTTCTGATAAAAGCACTGGCCGGACATTCCGTCTGGGCATCGCTCGAGGGTGAGCAAACGGTCTTTCACATATGGCTCGAGCTTCGGAAATATTGATTCGTAAAATTTAGCCAGATCGCCTTTCGTGTAGCCCTCTTCGGGCCAGAAGACTTTGTCAGGATGGGAAATATTCACCGGGAAATCTTTTGCGGCGGCGACTTTCACCCGCTTGGTTGCTGTTGTTTTCATTTTTGGGGCTCCGGCAGCGAGACTTCCGTGGATTTCTTGTCGTCGCGCAAGCCCACGAATACTGGCTGGCGCAATTTCATATCCGCCGTCCATTCTTGAAACGAGACTTGTGCGACGAGCTTCGGTTGAATGTAGGTAACGTCGCGCTCGCGCGGAGGATCGACGAACGTTGACCGGACAATCTTTAGGGGAGTGAACTTCTTGAACAAGGACGCGAGCAAATCTTCGTCGAAGCCGGTTCCCACTTTGCCTACATAATGCAATTTCCCGCCCTGATAGGCGCCCAGGAGCAGAGCGCCGAAATGTTTGCGAGTTCCTGCAGGCTTTGTAAATCCCCCGATTACGAACTCATCTTCCTGGTGAACTTTCACTTTGAGCCAATTTGTCGAGCGGCCTTCGAAATAGAGTGACGACGCATCCTTCGCAACTAACCCTTCGAAATCGCGTTTCTTCGCTTCACGGTAGGCTTCGAGACCGTTTTTTGCGAGACGGCGCGACGCAATCAAAACTCCCGGCCGCCCCAGCGACTTCTCCATTGCAGCTCGCCGTTCCGAAAGCGGCTGCCGCCGCAGATCTTTTCCCTGTTGGTGCAAGCAATCGAAGACTGCATAGACGGCCTCGCCCTTTCCTTGTTGCAACAATTGAAAGCGCGAAACTTTCTTGCGATCGAATATCACCAGCTCACCGTCCAATAGCAACGTCGCAGGTTTCAATCCGCGGATTGCGTCCACTACTTCAGGGAAGCCTTTCGTTCGATCGATGTCGTTTCGTGTGAGCAGCTTCACGTCCTTCCCTTCTTTATAGGCAAGGATGCGAATGCCGTCATACTTTTCCTCATAAATCCACCCGCGCCGATCGAAAGGCTCGCTCACCAGCGTCGCCAGCATGGGTTTGACGCGGAACGGGATTCGATCGCTCATGCGGGGTGGCGGCGGCTCCTTGGATTTCAGCGCGAACAGAACGGATCAATAATATTCGAATAACCTACAATATTCGAATAACCTACGCCCGCCGCTTGCGAGGAGTTGCTCGAGGCGCTGGTTTCCCAAGGGTGGAAGTTATTTTTCGAGGGCTTGCCTTGCTGACCGGATCACCGGTAGCAGCGAGCTCCACGTTGCCGCCGTTATCGCGGGCAATACCCGCTAGAAAGCGTCTGCTCACCGCCGACCGCGGCTGCGTTTCGGTGATATCTTCGGTTGAAGCATATTGATCGCGGTGTTTGATCATCAGCCAGGAAGGCTTGCTGCCGCCACCGAACCCGCGAGTGCGGACCAAGACCCACGATCCTTTCAGCTTCTTCCCATGGAGCGTAAATTTCAGATCGCCCTTCTCTAGCGCCGCTTGCGGATCAGGTTGCTCCGGTTCCCAGGTTCCCTTATCCCAAACCATCACGGTCCCACCGCCGTATTCACCAGCAGGTATCACACCTTCGAAGCTCGCATACTCGATCGGATGATCTTCCACCTGCATCGCTAGCCGTTTCACCGAAGGGTCGAGCGAAGGACCTTTAGGGACGGCCCAGGAGAGCAGCGTCCCATTCCATTCGAGTCTGAAGTCGTAGTGCAACTGTGTGGCGCGATGCTTCTGCACCACGAAAATTCGCGAAGGGCCCTTGTGACCCTTTCCGTCTTTTCCGCCAGCCGGCTCGGGAGTCACACCGAACCGGCGCTTCTTGCGATACTCTTTCAGGCTCATCGGTTAACAATCCTCGTAAACGACACTCAACAATTCTTCGCACTATCCGCGGAATCAAGTCAATCACATTCTGTTCGCTAAGTAGCACCAGCGCGGCGCGTACAGGGAACGCCTTACGAGCAATCAGATCGGAGCGGCCTTCCGCAGCGTGCTTCTCTTTAACCATTCGAAAACCGGCAGCCCCGCCAGCGTTATACAACTTCCTACCAGCGCCTCCCGCGGGCTGTGCACTGCAAGCAGCACAAGCATGATGGCCGTCAGGAGCAGATAGCCGTATGGGGTCAAAGGATAACCTGGGGTTTCCACCGCGCCATTGAGCGGCTCGCGTCGTCTGCGCAGCACGAACAATCCCGCCACTGCCAGCCCAATGAACGCGACCGCCACAAATAGAAAATATGCGACGATCTGTTGAAAACTGCCCACTGCCACGAGCACTGTCGCGAGAATCCCCTGAATCGCGACCGCGCGCGCAGGCGTGCCGAATCGTGGATGAGTTTTTGCCACGGCGGGAATAAAAAGTCCGTCTTTCGCCATTGCGTAATAGACCCGTGGCGACGACATGATCACCGCCGAAAGGCTGCCCAAAACACACATGACCACGATCGCCGAAACAATGATTCCGCCCCATGCCCCGAAAAGTGTCGCGCCGGCGATCGCGACCACCGCTCCATCCGACGTCACTTTGTCAAAAGGAATCAGATACCAGAAAACTCCGCTCACCAGAACGTACACCGTAGTCACGGACAAAACTCCCAGCGTCAGCGCGCGCGGAAAGGTTTTCTCCGGATCCCGCACTTCTCCCGCGATTTTCGCCGCGTCCCACCATCCCCCGAACGAAAAAAAAGCCGACACGATTGCAATTCCCAGCGCCGGAGCCAGCGGCAAAACTCCCGGACGCCGCGCGGCAAATGGCACAAAATTCGACCAGGCTCCGAGCCGAAAAGCTATGGCCCAAAATATCAGAGTTCCGAGCACGAGAAATTTTAGCCAGGTTATCCAGCGCAAAAATCCAGCGCTCATCCTCACGCTGACCATGTTCACCGCACACAATGCCCAAATCGCCGCCACAGCTCCGAGTTTTATTTGCACCGGCGACCAGTGAAAAATATACGCGGCATATCCCGCAAGACCCGTGGCAAAGGCCGCCGTCAGTCCCGGCTCCATCACAAGCAAGCACATCCATCCAAACAGGAACGCGATCCTGGCGCCGTAACATTCCCACAAGAAAATATATGTTCCGCCTGCACGCGGAAATCGCCCGACGAGTTCGCCGTAGCACAGCGCTCCGCTGAGCGACATCGCACCAACAGCGACCCACACCACGAGCAACCACATCGGCGAACCAAGCGCCTTCGCCATTCCGGCTGGAGTGAGAAAAATTCCCACCGCGATCATTTCGCCCGCCACAGAGGCGGTCGCCGACCCTACTCCCAGTTCGCGCTTCAGTCCTTGCGGCGAAGTTTGGATATCAATCATTTTCGGCCGTTTTCATGTCTGATGAAGGTGGCTCAAGTCGGCGGATAATACCATCGTCGAGGCACTCGCCGCTTTGTTACTGAAACCGCGCGTGATACACGTCCGTCCTTTAAAGGGACAGGATGGATGGCAAAAAGTGTCAATCAAAGGTACAGGCAATTCTGAGGCAAATCTCGCGGTAGTCCCTGATCGGAAATAGA
>DATNKB010000101.1:0-21761 GCA_035603595.1 Candidatus Dormiibacterota bacterium | reverse complement strand
CGCCATCCCCACGCGCCAGAGCCTCAGGCTTCCGAGCGGCAGTGTCTGGTGGTTGCTAGCAGCTGTAGGCTTCCTCGATACAGCCGCATTCGTCGCCAATAACGCGGGCCTGCACACCGGCCAGGTCTCCGTCGTCAGCGTCCTAGCCTCGCTCTACGGCGCAGTCACAGTAATCCTGGCCTGGATTTTCCTACGCGAGAAACTCGAACGCAGCCAGTGGCTCGGCATCATCCTCATCTTCGCCGGAATCGTGCTTGTAAGCGTCTAGGCCTCAAGCGCTTACATCGTCTACAGCCTTTTTCCATTAAGGCACCGAAGAAAGGCGGTCATGATTCGCTCACGTGCGATGAGAACCACTTGTCACGGACTGCTACACTATCAACCTCCATGGCTCAAAGATTCTGCGAAGTAGCGCTGCCGGTCCCGCTGCGCTCCACGTTCACGTACGCGGTGCCAGCGTCGTTCAACGGCGAAGAATTAATCGGACGCCGAGTGGTGGTGCCATTCCGCAATCGGGCAATGGTCGGCGTAGGCCTCGCGCTCTCGGATCGCGCGCCTGAAATTGCTGGCGGCAAAAAATCCATCAAGGAAATTGTCGAGTTGATGGACGCACTTCCAGCGCTGCCGCCGAAGCTGATCGAGCTCGGGCAGTGGATTAGCCGTTATTACGTCGCACCCATTGGCGAGACGATGCGCGCCATGCTCCCGCCGGAAATTGAAGTACGCCACGATCGCGAATATTCGCTGAGCGATGCGGGACGCGCGTATCTTGCCCAGTTAACTTCCGGCGCGGAAACCACAGAAGAAGAATCCACCGAACGCGCCTTGCTGCAGAGAATGAATGACGAAGGCGGCGCCGCGTCATCGGTTCAAATTGGCCGCTGGCCCGGCGGAGGAGCGGTCGCCGAACGCCTCGTTCGCCGCGGCTACTTCACCGCTCGTGAGGTCCTTCGGAAGCGCCGCACTCGCACGCAGAAGATTCTGGCCTGGAATCCGGCGCAAGCAGATGTGCCCGCGCAGACGGATCCGCCCGCGAAAACCGGTCTGCCTAAAAATGACGCGGAGGAAAGAATCAAAGAAGTCCTCACGGCCGTGCGTGGGCCACTTCCGCTCGCAATCCTCGCCGCGAAAGCAGGCGTTTCGCGCGCGGTGATTCTGCGCCTCGAGAAAAAAGGCCGCCTGCTTGCCTGGGAAGAGCCGCTCACGATCGAGGAAGACTCCTGGGACACGGATTTCACCCCGCCCACGAATGTCTTAAACGCCGAGCAGAAGCGCGCGCTCGAAGAAATCTGGCGATTGATCGTAGCGGACAAATTCAACGCAGCGCTTCTTCATGGCGTTACGGGCAGCGGCAAGACAGAAGTTTATCTCGGCGCAATCGAAGCGGCGCTCTCGCGCGGTAAGACGGCAATCGTACTGGTTCCCGAAATCGCGCTCACGCTGTGGGTCGGGCGTCTGGTTCGCGCGCGGTTCGGAGCAAGCGTCGCCATCTTGCATAGCGGCCTGCCGGACATCGAACGCGCCCGCGAATGGTGGCGTGCGCGGCACGCCGAAGCGAAAGTGGTCGTCGGCACGCGCTCCGCTGTTTTCGCGCCGCTCGAAAACGTCGGCTTGATAATCGTGGATGAAGAACAGGAATCTAGTTACAAACAGGAGGAAACGCCGCGCTACAACGGTCGCGACACAGCCGTCTATCGCGCGCAACTCGAAGGCGCGGTAGCGCTCCTTGGCTCCGCAACGCCGTCGCTCGAGACCTACCACAACGCGCGCGCCGGAAAATATCAGCTACTCGAACTGACTTCGCGCGTCGAGAACCGCTCGCTCGCCAATGTTCGCATCGTTGATCTACGCGAAGAATTTCGCCGCGAGCATCGTGCCACGCCGGTGTCAGAAACATTGCGCGCCGCAATCCAGCTGCGTCTCGAAGAAGGCACGCAGGCCATGATTCTCATCAATCGCCGCGGATATTCCTGGTCGCTGCTCTGCCGCAGCTGTGGCTCGATGATTCAATGCCAGAACTGCAGCATCGCGCTCACATACCACAAAAGCCGCCAGCGCCTGGAGTGCCACTATTGCGGCTATTCGATTCGCCCACCCAAAGAATGCCCGAAGTGCAAGGCCGAGTATCTATATTTCGTCGGAGACGGCGCCGAGCGCGTGGAAGAGTATCTGCGCGAACAGTTTCCGAAAGCCCGCATCGCGCGTCTCGACCGCGACACGGTGCGAACGAAGCGGGAATATCAGCAGGTGCTCGGCGCTTTCGCTGGCGGCGAAATCGACATCCTCGTGGGCACGCAAATGGTCGCGAAGGGACACGATTTTCAGCGGGTCACTCTAGTTGGCGTGGTGGCTGCCGATTTGGCGCTCGGCCGTCCAGACTTTCGCGCCGCCGAAAAAACATTTCAACTCTTGACGCAGGTTGCGGGACGCGCCGGCCGCGGAGAACTTTCAGGAGAAGTTCTCGTCGAGACCTACTACCCCGAGCACTACGCGATTCAATACGCCGTGAAACAGGATTACGTTTCGTTCTATGAAAAGGAAGCGCACTTCCGCCGCATGCTGCACTACCCACCGTTCGCCGCGCTCGCCAGCATTCTGATTCGCGATCGCAAGATCGAGAACGCGATTCGCTGGTCGCGCGCGCTGGCCGGATTCTTCGCGCCATTCGAAAATCGCGGTGTGAAAATCCTGGGCCCGGCCGCTGCGCCACTGGCTCGTTTGCGGCGCGAATACAGGTTTCAATTCGTGCTGAAATCGCCGCAGCGCTCGGCGCTTTCGGGTGCGCTCAGCGGGTGCCTTGATTTCTGCGCCTCAAAGGATATTCCGGAGACAGCCGTGATTGTGGACGTTGATCCCGCAAGCTTGTCGTGAAGGGGCGAGAGCCGGGCGATTCCGAAATTACTGCGGCGTGATGAGCGGGACCAACGTAAAGCAGAGCGCAAAAATCGCAAGCGCGACCACCGCAAGCAGCCGCCGCGAGCCGTCGAGAAATTCCCAGCGGTTCATCACCGGCGGATGCCGGAAGCGCAGCGTGAGCACGAGCAGAATAAATCCCCACAACGCCCAGCCCAGCCACTGAAAGCCCAGCGCGATCAGAACCAGCGAGAGCGCGATCGAAATTCTGCGATGGCCTTCATTCGCGAGGCTGTACAAGATGTGGCCGCCATCGAGCTGCCAGATTGGGAGCAGATTCAGCGCCGTCGCAAAAAGGCCAAACCACGCCGCGCAGCCCACGGGATTTAGCAATAGCCACCTCACGGGCACGTTGGGATGAAACAACGCGGCAAAAATTTTCACGAGCGGCGGAACCCCCAGCAATATGTCGGCGTTCGCCTGCACATCGGGCACGATTTTCGCTGCGGCAACCGAATACGCAATCGCTGGAATCGCCACAATGAATCCTGCAATCGGCCCGGCGATGCCAACGTCGAAGAGCGCGCGTCTCGTCGGAAACGGCGAGCGAATGCGAATGAACGCTCCGAAGGTGCCGAAAAGATTCGGCGCCGGAATAAACATTGGATAGCTCACATCGATTCTGTAGAGCTTGCAGGCGATGTAATGTCCCATTTCGTGCGCGAATAGAATTCCAAGCAGCGTGAAGGAGAAGGGAATCCCAAGCACCAGAATGCTCGGGTGCGCGATCGGCTGCCAGATCATCGTGAACGGATTATCCACGTTGGAAAATGGCGCCTGATTATTTGCGTAGGAAGCTGCAAGCTGCGAGCCGACCGCAAGCGTGGTGAGAACCGTCAGAAAAAACATGACAATCGCCGGCCAGAGCGGACGCTTGGGAGGCAACGGGGGCGGAATATCGACCACTTGCGGGAACTGCAGGTCGATGACGTCAATCGGGAGGCGGCTGTGGCCGTTGCCGTGGCTCATGGGAATTAGATGTGCGGCGTAAAAATATGTTTCGGGCGACGATCCTGCCTGACGATCCTACTTAACGACTTCACCAAAGTTCACCCGGCATTTCCACTCGGGCGTCGATTCATGCTCCGCCGACACTTCTATCCTAGCGTGATTTGAGACGAAGCGCTTGTCCTCTTGGATCAGGGTTTCGAAGCTGGAGGTGCCGGCAGCGCTTGCAGTTCCTTGCCTGGCTTGAAGCGAACCGCCTTGCCGGGCGGGATGCTAACCTGCTGTCCGGTGCGCGGGTTACGGCCTATGCCGGTCTTGCGCGGCTTTACGTTGAAGACGCCGAAGCGGCGCAGCTCGATACGCTCGCCGCGGCCAAGCGCGTTCTTCATGGCCTCGAAGACGGTCTCTACGGCCTGTTCGGCTTTGGTACGAGTGATGTTGGTTTTTTGAACGATGGCGTTGACGATATCGAGCTTGATCACGCTAACCTCCCGCGACTGCACCGGAAGCCCATGCTAGACAGGGACTTGCGGGTTGTCAAGCATCGAGCGCTGTAATAAACTCCACAATTCCTTTTTAGCCGCGCCACGAAAAGTGGCTGCGGCTCACGCTTTTCGCCCTTACTTTGCGCGAATCATGAGCGTTTTCAGCCCCGGGGAGGCCACGAATGTCGGTGAAGTCTGACAAATGGATTCGCAGGATGGCGCAGGAACACAAGATGATCGAGCCGTTCGCGGCCGTGCAGGTACGCGAAGGTGTGATTAGCTACGGCGTTTCGTCGTACGGATACGATCTGCGGATCGCGGATGAGTTCCGGATTTTCACGAATGTGAATTCCACCACTGTAGATCCGAAGAAATTTGACGCGAAGTCGTTCGTCGAGTTCAAGGGCGACGTTTGCATCGTGCCGCCGAATTCGTTCGCGCTGGGCCGCTCGATCGAATATTTCCGCATCCCGCGAAATGTGCTGACGATCTGCGTGGGCAAATCTACCTATGCGCGCTGCGGAATTATCGTGAATGTGACGCCGTTCGAGCCTGAGTGGGAAGGTTTCGTCACTTTGGAAATCAGCAACACGACGCCGTTGCCCGCGAAGATCTACGCCAACGAAGGACTGGCGCAAGTGGTGTTCTTCGAGTCTGACGAGCAGTGCGAAACTTCGTACAAAGATAAGAAGGGGAAGTACCAGGCGCAGCAGGGAATTGTGTTGCCTAAGATTTAGCGTCCACCCGCCGTTTCATTTCGGCGAGTGTTCGCCGGATTTCATCTTCCACAAAATTTGCCGCAACATGCCGAGCCATAGTTCGCTGTCGCGCGCGGGCAATTTCAGGCGACGAACAAGTCGGCGAATTCTTTCATCCACGTCTGCCACTCGCCGCAGATCGATGTAACCGCTTGTGCGCAGCACTTCCAGTAGCAGCGTCGTGATTCGCTCCAGCTCGGCGGCGCTCGCGACGGTCACCTTCTCGGATTGTCGCGCCGCTTTTTGATCGCGAATCAATTCATAGAGACAAACAGCGACTGCCTGCCCGAGGTTCAGCGAAATATTCTTTTCGCTCGTGGGGATATTGAGCAGCCAATTGCAATGGCTGAGGTCTTCATTCGAGAGGCCGAACTTCTCCGAGCCGAACAGAATCGCAACGGGGCTCGAACCGAGATGTTTGCGAATTGCACGGGCGCCAGGCTCGAGGCGGCGCAGCGGATGCTGCAAATCGCGATGACGAACGGCAGTGGTGCCGACTACGAGCGTGCAGTCGGCCACAGCGTCCGCGACGGATGTATATTCCTCCGCGCTGGCCAGAACTTGAGCGCCGCCCACGGCGGAACGCGCCTCACGAAAGGCGCGTTCGAACGGATTCACAACCCGCAGGTGCGAACACCCGAAGTTGCTCATCGCCCGGGCAGCCGCCCCGATGTTTAGCGGATTTCGCGTCGAAACGAGAACGACGCGCAAGCGGTCGAGTTCACGCGGTAAAGACACGGCGTTATCTTATGCCAGTATCGTTTACCGCTCCCCCCATAACTCGCCGCATGCAATTGAGCCGAATGCGATCGCGGGCGTCCGCCTCAGGAGCCCTAACCTACTTCTTCGCGACGATCGGCGATGGTTTCCCCCAGTCGCCGTCGAAGACAAACGATTCGAGCGGCTTTCGTTGACGGGGTCCGTGTTCCTGTGCGCGAAGTTGTTCAGGTAATGAATTCGGATCGCCGGGATAGCCAATCGCAATGCCCGCGACAGCTTCGTAGCCGTCTGGGATATGGAACAGCTGCTTGGCCTTGTCCGGCAAGATGCCCGCCATCTGGTGAACTTGCAAGCCAAGGTTCGACGCCTCGAGCGCGAGCGTGGCCGCGGCTTGGCCGACGTCATGAAATGCGTGGCGATTCGGGTCGCCGTTATGAGCAAATTTCAATTCCGCCACGCTAATCGCCAGAACCGGAGCGCTCTTCGCCCAACCCTGATTGAATTCGACGAAGCTCTCCAGGATCTTCTTGTAGCCTTCGTGCTCGTCTTTGCTAGCGACCAGGAAATACCAAGGCTGCGCGTTGTACGACGAAGCAGCCCAGCGGGCCGCTTCAAACAGACTCCTCAGCTTCGCCGGCTCCACTGGACGGCTGTCGAAAGCCCGTGGACTCCAACGCTTGCCGATGATGTCGTGAACAGGTGCGCTCGTTTCAGCGTGCTTTTGAAGAACTGCCATGATTCCTCCTTGGGGATATAAAATACGGTTCCGAGATTGTCCTTACAAGAAAGCGAGAGGCCAATTGCGGCCTCTCACCGGAGCATTCGATTACGCTTTTCGCGCGCGGGACGCATCCACAGACATTCCACCCGCACCGCTGGCCGCAAGGATGAGCAAGCCGCCCATGATCGCGACGTTCTTCAAGAAATGAATCTGGTTATTCATTCTAGCTGCGCCCTCCATTGCCCAGAAGTTGTGAAAGAAGAACGATGCCGGAATCAGATACAAGAACACAATCCAGGCAGCGATTCTTGTCTGAAACCCGACAAGGATTGCCAGGCCTCCCAGCAGTTCAACCAGGAGTGCCACCGCAATTGCCACGGACGGCATTGGCATGTGCACCGACGCTGCATAGCCAACGGTTCCCGAGAATGCCGCGATCTTTCCGATTCCGGCGAAAATAAAGATCGCGCTTAGGAGGATTCGGCCGGCCAGCGTTACCACGTTGTTCGAAGAGTTCATCGTCTGCTCCTTTTTGTGGACTGCTTTTCGATTTCTAAAGCTGGGCCGAATTACGCCAAGTCAAACAGCAATACTTCCGAACTTTCCGGCGCTTCCACGCGAACTTCGCTTTCTTTCGAAATGGCTGCTCCGTCGCCTTGCTTCAGGTCGGTTCCGTTCACGCGAACCGATCCGCGCGCCACCTGAAGCCACGCATGGCGATCCTTCTTGAGTTCGTGTTTTGCTTCCTGGCCTTTGTCGAGGCGCGCTATGTAGAGATTCGCGTCCTGATGAATCGTGACGGGCGCTTTCGGGCCGGCGACGAGCTGGAACTTCCCGCGCAGCTCCGAGTCTGAAAACGAGAGCTGTTCGTATTCCGGCTTCAATCCCTTGCGCTCGGGCAGAAGCCAGATTTGAAGCAAGTGCACCGGCTTCTCTTTCGAGGGATTGAATTCACTGTGCATGATTCCCGTGCCCGCGCTCATGTGCTGCAGTTCGCCGGGACGAATCACTGCGCCGGTGCCCATGCTGTCGCGGTGTTCGAGCGAGCCGTCGATAATCCAGGTAAGGATTTCCATATCGCGATGCGGATGCATTCCGAAGCCCTGGCTCGGGGCGACAATGTCCTCATTCAGCACGCGCAGCGAACGAAATTGAACGTGCTCGGGGTCGTAGTATTGGTCAAAAGAAAATGTGAAATGGGTGTCGAGCCACGAAAGTTTGTTGCGTCCGCGCTCTTCACTGGGTCGAATCTGAATCATGTTGATGCTCCTTCTTACGTCTTTCCTCGCAGAGTTTCTCTGCGTCGTTCGTGCCCAGCTTTCGGCAGATCCGTCGCAAAGTCTCCTGTTCCTCTGGTGTTAACCGGCTCATCTCCTGCGTAACGGCTTCCGCATGTTCCGGGAAAACGCGAGCGATCAGCCGTTTGCCTTTCGGCGTCAGGTAAATTTTCACCTGCCGCCGATCGTCCGTCTGCCGCTCGCGCCTGACCCAGCCGTGTTTCTCGAGATTGTCGATCACGAGCGTCACGTTGCCGCCGCTTCGCAACAGCTTCTCCCCGATTGCGTATTGGCACATCGGCCCCAGATGCAGCAGGGCTTCGAGCACACCGAACTGGCCCATGGTGAGGCCGCTCTGCTCGATTTGTTGGCCCATGCGCGCGGCCACCGAATCCGAGGCGCGGATCAGGTTCACGTAGGCGTTGAGCGCCCGGATTGTCTCTTCGCGGCCTTTGAAGTGAGTCGGCATATCGTTCAACATGGAATCATTTGAACTTGAATGATTCGATGCCCGCCCGCTGCTAAAGATTCAGCGAGGTAAGTCCAAGGAAATCAAGGCTTTTGGGTCGGGCGGATTAGGACTTCGCTAATGAAGCTTTGCGGCGCCTGAATGACGAGCATCTCGACCGCATGGGCGATGTCGTCTGGTTGCAGCATCTTCTGCGGATTCTTCTTGCTGGCAGGCGAGCCAAATTCCGTGGCCACGGAACCAGGGCAAATCACGCTGACTCGAATGCCATATTCGCGGAGATCTTCCGCCATGCACTCCGTTAAGCCCATCAAGCCCCATTTCGAGGCGCAATAAATAGAGCCATTTTTGAAAGCATTCTTTCCGGCCAGCGAACCGATATTGATGATGTGTCCGCTGCGGCGCTCGATCATTCCGGGCGTGACGGCCTTGGAAAGCAGGAACACGGATTTCAAATTGGTGTCTATGACAGAATCCCAGTTCTTTTCGTCCGCTTCCTGAACGGGACCGAAGTAACCGATGCCGGCATTGTTTACGAGAATCTCGATCGGACCGAGTGATTTCTCTGTTTTGGAGGCAAGCGCGGCGATGTCCCCGGTGCTCGTAACATCCGCCTCGACGGCGAGCACCTCCACGGCTTCGTTCCGCAAGCTGCCGGCAGCGTCGTCCAACTTTTTGGCGTCGCGAGCACAGATCGCAACTTTCGCGCCCATGAGGCCCAGTTTTCGAGCGATGGCAAATCCGATTCCGCGGCTCGCGCCCGTGACGAGTGCCGTCTTTCCTGAGAGAACTTTTTCACCCATAATTTGCTCCGGCGAGGCGACAAAAGTGCCTCTATTCACCATCTTATCATCGGGGCGTTGGCGTCACGACAGGGGTAGGCCCTATTCATCTTCGCAATCCGCCACTGCAATTCACCTTGCGCGTTCGGGATGCTTTTCCCTATAATCCCGAAGATTTTGTTGCGCTCGCGCGTCTCGACGGGTGGCGCGGTCCTAAAGTGTCGATGCTCGCCTGATGTAAACTGGTCCAGGAGGCAGGGAAAGAGATGATACGAAAGTGTTTACTCACCAAGGCGATTCTGCTCAGTGCTCTCGTTTGGACCTGCATGCTCGTGCACCCGGCGACGACCCGCGCGCAGGCCCCGGCGGATCAGGCGAAACCGACCTACACGATCCCCGAATACAATGCGTTTCAGGCCGCCAACGCGGAAAAGGATCCGCAGGCACGGCTCAAGCTTCTTGACGACTTTGGCGCCAAATTTCCGAGCTCCACGCTGAATCCGTACGTATACCAGCTTTACATCAAGACATACACCGACCTTAAGAACTATCCCAAAGTGATCGAGTACGCCGACAAGGTGATCGCGCTCGGCGACAAAGTGGACGCGGGAGGGAAGCTGCAGGCGCTTCAGGCGCGCTGCCAAGTGTTCCCATACGCCTACAACGCAAAAGCTCCCGACGCAACAGATCAACTGAATAAAGAGCGTACCGCCGCGCAAGACGGCGCGAAGTTGCTGGCGGCGTTTCCCAAACCGGCCGGCGCAACGATGACAGACGCGCAGTTTGAAGAGCAGAAAAAACCGGGAATTGCGTTCTTCCAGAACTCCCTCGGGTTTGCGTGTGCCCAGCTGAAGGACTCTCCGTGCGCGATTAGTGCGTTCAAGGCGGTGCTCGCGCTTACACCTACGGATGCCATCGCATCGTATCGCCTGGGCGTAGCGTATCTTGAAATGAAGCCGCCGCAGGCCCTCGATGGTTTCTGGGCATTGGGGCGCGCGATCAATCTGAAAATATCCGACAGCGACAAGATCAAAGATTATCTGCGCCGCCAGATTCTTGCCTACGAGCAGCCCGGTTGCGATTCACTCGCCGACGCACAGCTCAACGAGCTTTTACAGCTGTCCGCCAATTCTCCCGAACGTCCTGCGACCTACACCATTCCGAGCGCCGATGATCTGAACAAGATCCGGACATCGAGCAACATTCTCACTGTCCTCGCCGACTTGAAGGCCGGCGGCGACAAAGCGAAGATGACATGGCTCGCCCTGTGCGGTGCGGAGTTTCCGGAGGTTGTCGGCAAACTTATCGACATCACTCCGGGTACCGATTCTGTCCAGTTGAAGCTCTATACGGGTGCGACGCCTGAGGAAATTCAGGCTGCTACAACTGCGAACCTCGATGTCAAAGTGGTGGGGCAGCCGGAAGCTTCGCGTCTTGAAAAAGAGCAGGGCGTTCGCTTCAGCGGCACACTGCTGGGCTACGATCCTGATCCGAACTTCATGCTTCACTGGGATAAGGCCAAGATAAATCCTGAGGACATTCCGACGGAAAAGGGCGGAGCGAAAAAGCCTGTCCACAAACCGGCGACGAAGAAGAACTAACTTCATTACAAAGTCTGGAAAGAAAATGGCCGGCCCGTCACGAGCCGGCCATTTTTATTTGCGGGACCTTTCTTATGCAAGGGTGGTCACACTCGCAGGTTCCTCGCCCCGGCAAGCCGAGGGGGTTATGAAAGCGGCGGCAAGCCGCACTGCAAATGGCTGCGCCAAGGGACGGAGAGCGCTTAGCCTCGGTGACCGTTGCGGCCTACGCGTTCGAGTTTGTATTCGTCTACTTTGCGGCTCAGCGTGTTGCGGTGGATTCCCAGCTCTTTCGCGCAACGGGATTGATTGCCCTTGCAGCGTTCCAGCACACGGCGGATAAACTTTTTCTCGAATTCACCCACTGCTTCTTCGAGCAAGATTCCTCGCTCGACCATCATTCCGACCAGAGATTCCAGTTGATCTTTCACGTTTGCACGCTCCGCAGTGGCGCTTCGGAATGGGCTATTCCCTGGGCTTAGTCGAGTGCGTGGCCGGTAACGCGCTGATAGGCTTCTCGATACTTTTCCGTTGTAGCGGCGACGACATCAAGCGGCAGTGCCGGTGCCGGAGGCTGCTTGTTCCAACCAATCTTTTCGAGATAATCGCGAACGTACTGCTTGTCGAACGAAGGCTGGGGCTTGCCGGGCATGTATAGATTCCCGGGCCAGAATCTGGAGGAGTCAGGAGTCAAGGCTTCATCGATCCAGATGAGTTCGCTGCCGATTAAGCCGAATTCGAATTTTGTATCGGCAATTATGATGCCGCGTGCTGACGCGAACTCTGCGGCGCTTTTGTAGATCGTGAGGCTCGTGTCGCGCAATTTCTCAGCAAGCGGACGGCCGATCCGCGCCACGGTTTCATCGAAGGAAATATTTTCGTCATGACCCGTAGTCGCTTTTGTCGAAGGCGTGAAAATTGGCTCGGGCAGACGGTCGCTTTCGCGAAGGCCGGCAGGCAGCGAAATACCGCAAATGGAACCTGTCTTTTGATAATCCTTCCAGCCCGATCCGGAAATATAGCCCCTCACAACGCATTCAATCGGAACAGGTTCGGTGCGGCGGACGAGCATTGCTCGCCCTGTCAGCGCATCGGCGTAGGGCGCGAGCGCGCCGGTGAAATTAGTGGCTGAAATCACATGATTCGGCACGATGCTTGCAAGCTTCTCGAACCAGAAAAGCGATAGTTGTGTGAGTACACGCCCTTTATCCGGAATCGGCGTAGGAAGTACTACGTCGAAAGCGGACAGTCGATCAGTCGCGACGATCAGCAATTCGTCGCCAAGCTCGTAGATATCGCGCACTTTGCCGCGAGCTCGGAGCTTGAGCCCGGCAAAATCCGTTTGCGAAATCACAGCGCTCATTTGCGGAGAAGCCACAGGATAATTTTTCCTTACTGAGAGGCGGTCATTCTAGCGCAGAGTCGCGGCTTGTCAACCGCTAAGAGGTACAGGTAGAAGAAATATTTTCCACAGATGAATGCGGCAAAAAAGTTTTGCAATACGCTTCTGTTCGGATACTAGGCGGCGTTGCTCGCAGCTTTCGGCGTGCTGGCTTGCTCCGCTTCTTCCCATTTCACGGACACGAGCTTTGAGACGCCCGGCTCCTGCATCGTGACGCCGTAGAGCACCGAACCCATTTCCATCGTCTTGCGATTGTGCGTCACGACGATGAACTGCGTCTGCCCGCACATGTCGGCGAGCATTTTGTTGAAGCGGCCCACGTTGGCTTCGTCGAGCGGGGCATCCACTTCGTCAAGGATACAGAAGGGGCTCGGCTGATAACGGAACACCGCGATCAGTAGCGCGAGCGCCGTGAGAGCTTTTTCGCCGCCCGAGAGCAGCAGAATATTTTGCAGGCGCTTGCCGGGCGGTTGCGCGACGATGTCGATTCCCATTTCGCCGGAGCTGTCCGGTTCGCCGAGGCGCATTTCTCCGTGGCCGCCGCCGAAAAGCGATTGGAAAGCTACCGCGAACTGGCTGTTGATGAAGTTGAAGGCTTCTTCGAATTTCTGGCGCGATACCTGGTCGAGTTCGGTGATTGTGAGCTGCGTGTTCTCGATGGACTGCACCAGATCGTCGCGCTCGCGCCGCATGAAAATCTCGCGCTCTTCGCACTCCTTGAATTCTTCGAGCGCCATCATGTTCACGGGGCCCATCGCGTCCACGCGCGCCTTCATTTCGTTGTAATTCGTCTCGGCTGCGATTAATTCTTCGCCGATCAGGAGCTGGCTTTCCTGAGCCATCAATTCTTCCGGCTGGGCGTTGAGTTCCGCCACGCAGTTCTGGCGCAGATAATCGCGGTCGGCGTCATTGCGCGCTTTCTCGATCTGGCGTTGGCCGCGTTCGGAACGCAGTTCGTCGAGCGATTGCCGTTTACCGCGCAGCGATTCATCGAGCTGGCCGGCACGGGCACGCGCTTCGTCCCATTCCTTTTCGAGAGACGCTTTTAATTCCTCAGCGCGAATCTTTTCCTTGCGCAAATCTTCCACTTGTAAGGCGAGCTGCTCGCAGGCGGCTTCAAGGTCGGTTTTTTCCCGAAGCAGCGTGCCGTGCTGCTGGTGCAGGACGATCGTGCGCTCGCCCGCCAGTGCCATTTCCTCCACGAGCCGCTGCTCGGCGGCCTTCGCGCTGGTAAAGCGCTCGGTCATCGTGGCAAGCGCTTCACGCTGCGCCACTACCTGCTCCTGCAGCGATTGGAAATCGCGGCGCAACTCTGAGAGCCTCTCGGCCGCGCCGGCGGCATCGGCTTCCGCGTTGGCGCGGGAACGAAGCGCTTCGGCGTGTTCGTTGCGCGCTTGCTCCACGCGATTGCGCGCCGCTCCCGCTTCCTGGTGCAGCCATGCAATCTCCTGTTGCTCGGCGGCAAGCTGCTGCTCCACGCGACGGTGCTCAGCGCGCGCCTGGTCACGCGTGTGCATCGCGCCTACAAACGACTTCTCGGCTTCCACATGCTTGGCGTTCGCCTCGGCTAGCTCAATTTCTCCTCCCGCGATTGCCATCTCGATGCGCGTCAGCTCCTCCTGCTGCTCCTGAGCCACTCGATCGAGCCGCACCGCTTCCGCTTCGTGCTGGCGCAATTCGCGCTTCAGTGCCAGCGGTCCTGCATCACCCTGGCGTCCGCCGGAAACCATCCGACCGTGATAACAGGTGCCATCAAGGGTCAGGTAATAGCTGTGCGGATTCTCGTGAGCGAGTGTTTCCGCCGCAGCGCCGGTTTCCACGAGGTATGCGGTACGAAGTCGCGTGAGGAAATGCTTTGCCGCCGGCCCAAGCGGATCGCGGAAATCGACCAGCCGATCGAGCCGCGCGATCACGCCCGCAGCCATCGGCAGGGAACCATCTATTTCGGATGTCTGAATGTTCAGCTTGCTGAGCGAATCAACGAAAAATGTTGCGCGTCCGCCCATTTCATCGCGAAGCAGAGCAACGCCAGCACGCGCCTGGTCGAACGACTCGACGACCACGTACTCGAGTTCATCGCGCAAAAACTGTTCGATTGCGCCTTCGTATTGTTCCTGCACCTCGGCGTAATCGGCCAGCAAACCAACGGCGTGGAATCCCTGCGTCTCAGCCTCGCCGCCTGCGTTGAAAAGTTTCTGCACCGCGTCGGCCGTGTAAGCGCGCTCGCTCAGAATCTGCTCAACCGCCGAATGCCGCGCACGCTCTGCCGCAAGCGCCTCGCGAGTCTGCTTCAGGTGCTGAGCGGTTTCCTGTTGAGCGCCCCGCAGTGCAACAAGGCGAGCCTGCGCATCTCGCGCCCCTGCGCCGAGTTCCTCGGCGCGCCGCTCCGCATTCGAATAGAAGTCTTCTTCGTTCTTCACGCGCAGCGCCAGCGCAGCCCATTCGATTCCCATCGTGCGCGCCGCTTCGGACCTTTGCGCTTCCGCTGCCGTGTGACGTGCGGCGGCTTCTTCGGCTTGCAGCGATTCGGCCTGCATACGCGCCGATTCTTCCACCAGCTTCCCGGCCAACGCGCGCAATTCCGCCATGCTCGCTTCGAGCCGTTCCTGTTCCGTTGTGCTGAGTCCGACCTTCTCCGTAGCCTCGCGCAAGCTCGATTCCACCGCGCCAGACTGCTCCCGCAGCTGCGTCACCGCTTCCCGCTGCGAGTTCATCCGCGCCGCCAAATCGGTCGCTAGCCTCTCGGCTTGCTCGATTTCGAGCGTCACGCGAGTCGAACGCGAAGCCAGCTGCGCCAGCTGTTCACGATTAAAAGTGATCCGGTTTTCTGCGCGATCGAGATCGAGCGAAGTTTGTCCCAGCAGGTTGTGCGTCTGGCGCAATTCCGCATCCAGCTCATACGTGCGCGCATTCAGCCGTTCCTGCTCAGCTTCGAGTTCGTGAACCGAGCGCGCATCGCGCTCTTCCGCCGCTTCCATATCGCGCAGCAGCTTTTCAAGCCGCGCCGCTTCGATATCGAGGTGCTCCGCTTTGCTCGCCAGCACGATTCGCAGCAATCCGCGCATCTGTTCGCGCAGTTCGGAATAGCGCCGCGCCTTGGAAGCCTGCCGCTTGAGCGATGCAAGCTGCTTCTCCACTTCCACCAGAATGTCGTTCACGCGCGAAAGATTAATCTTCGACGCCTCGAGCTTGGCCTCCGCCAGCCGCCGCTTTGTCTTGTACATCGTGATGCCGGCCGCTTCTTCGATGATGGCGCGCCGGTCCATCGGCTTCGAATTCAGAATCTGGCCGATACGCCCCTGCTCGATAATCGCGTAGCTATCCGGGCCCAGTCCCATGCCCATGAAAAGTTCTTGCACGTCGCGCAAACGCGCCACGCGCCCATTGATCACATACTCGCTTTGCCCGGAGCGATAGAGCCGTCGCCCCACCACCACTTCGCCCGGTTTCAAGTGCATCGCCGGTTTCTCGGAGCCTCGCTTCTTCCAGGGCTTGCCCTTGCCGGCGGGTTCGGATTCGTTAGCCGCAAGTTCCTCATTGGGCGCGTCTGTCTCAGCGGACTCGTTCGACACTGAGGGTACGGGCGAGGGCATCGTGAGAGTGCCTCCGTCCGGCGCGGAATCGTTCGGCGCGGAATCCTCAGCCACGGTAAACGGCGCCCCCACTGTGTGGTTTTCCGGCGCAGCCAGCACCTTCGCCACCGCTTCGGACAGCTCCGGGTCAACGAGCGTCAGCGTAACCTCAGACAGCCCCATCGGCGGCCGCTTAGCCGTCCCGTTGAAGATGCAGTCCGACATCCGCTCCGCCCGCAGCATCTTGTGGCTCTGCTCGCCCAGCACCCAGGAGATCGCGTCCACCACATTCGACTTCCCGCAGCCATTCGGGCCCACAATACATGTGATCCCGCTTCCGCTGAACGTGATAGGCGTCTTCTCGCAGAACGACTTAAAGCCCAGTAATTCCACCTTACGCAGTTTTAGCACCCGGACCCTCGCACAGTTTGCTCCATTAGCCTCATCGGCTGGAGAAGCTTCAGTTTATTCTTCCTCGGGAGGAGTTTTGAGACAACAACGCTGGAAGGGTCGGTATGAATGGCCCTGCCGCCTGGCGCTTCGGATCGGCGGTTACGGGAACAAAAGTTAACACGCGCAGCAAAGCCTGTAAAGCGTGAATCGCGAAATGTTTAACGCCAAGGAACTACGCCGCGCCGGCTGTTTGCTTTTCGGTAGCGTAGGCTTCAGCCTGCGCCAGCGCAAAAACACGCCGCTGCGCACAATACTTGGCGCTCACGCGCTGGCGTTCCTTTTGGCGTTGCATTCTCTGCAGTAGGGACACGGCATGCCGTGCCCGAAATCGCTAGGATCTGGATGACGCTATGCATCCACGGCTGTGATCGCGCGGCTCCTCTTACCGTTTGGCCTCGGGCCGGCGCCTTTGCCTTCGAATGCATCTAACGCCGGGCCCCCGAAGCACCTCGACCCGCCGCCGCGCGAAACACCGCGAAATAAGAAAGCAGCCGCCGCCTGAATCCAAGCCTCTCATAAAGCTGCACCGCCCGAGTATTATCCGCCCGCACATGAAGAATAGGAGTTTCGCCCCGCCCCCGAATGCGCTCCGCAAGAATCGTCATCAGAAACCCCGCATACCCATGCCCCAAATGCTCAGGATGCGTGCACACCGCGCTGATTTCCGTATAACCAGGAAGCTTCAGCCGCTCGCCAGCCATAGCGACAAGCTTTCCGCCCTCGCGTATCCCCACGTACGTCCCCATTTCCCGCGTCCGAGTGTCGAACGGCCCAGGCTTGGTCAACGTAGCCAGCTCCACCATCTCCGGCACATCCGCCTCCCCAAGCTCGATGAAATCATGTGAAAATTCAATGGGGTCATGCGTGCGACGAATAGGCTCAAGCCGCGCATCGTTCTCCAAAATCATCTGCAGCAAATCGCCGTCGATCACGATCTCAAGCCCCTCAGGCGCGTCCATCCGCTTCGGAAGAAACAAACCCAACCCACCGCCCGCCGCAAGCAACCCGCGCACCGCCGCGAATCCTTCCGCATTCGGCTCAGGGAACCCGCCCAGCGGCGTAACTTCCGGCGGAAACCGCCGCAATACGCCGTAAGTCTCAGCAAAATTCGCCTGGCAAGTCCCCAGCGCATTGAAAATCGGATTATCGAGCGGGTGCATCCGGGTGCTCCAAAGCGCCGTAAAACATGCCGACGCCGCCACTACTGTCGATGCTCTCCACCGGATCTTAGACTCCGCCCGAACCCTCCCGCCATCCGTTATTTGCGCCCAAATTGGACCGTCACAGAGCAGCAAACCAAACACAGAATTCCTACCGGAGCGCACACCTCGAAAGCGTTTCAAAAACTAGGTTGCTCTATTGAGTTCCTTTTGATCCGGCGCTAGAGGCGCGGTTTGTGCGTTCCGACTTCTTTTGTCGGGGCGCGAAAACAAGTTAACCCCGGCCGTAAGGCCGGGGTGACCATCGCGCGTCAGCCCTTCCTTTTGCGCAGCTTCACCCGCGCAAAGCATTCATTCATGGCAAACAAACCGGAAGTAATCGAAGAGACCTGAACCGGAAATGAGTCGCACAAACGGGCCGGGAGCGGCAGTTCCCAGACAGATGGTGATAATCCTGTTATCACCAGTTATAGCCCATTCTGCTACGAAGGTGATAACCTTGCGAGCTGGCTGAACAGAGTGTCGCCTTCAGACTTTCAAGTGACGCAGACCACAATGGAACATCACGATCGCCCCCCTGAATCCCCTCGGCCGAATCGCTTCCAATTTCTTTTGACTACCGGCAGCGCGGTGGCTGCCGGTGTGATCGCACACAGCGACCGGCTGATAAACGAGTTCACGTCACCGCAACCATACAAACAGGAGAGCAAAATGAAAGGCACCAAACCTAGCATCGTGTTCTGCCACGGTATCTGGGCAGACGGCTCATGCTTCGCCAAGGTAATCCCCGCGCTTCAGGCCGAAGGACACCAGTGTATTGCTGCCCAATACAGCCTCAACACAACCGCGGACGACGTAGCCACCGTGAAACGCACGCTCGCGCGAGTTAGCAGTCCAGCCATTCTCGTCGGCCACTCTTATGGCGGAAGCGTCATCACCGGCGCCGGAACCGACGATCGTGTTGCCGGGCTGGTCTACCTCGCAGCATTTGCACCGGACGCCGATGAGACGTCCCAGACGCAACCGTCCAAATTTCCGAAGACAGACGTTCTCTCGCACATCGAAGTCGCGGACGGACGCATCTGGCTCCTTCCGGAGGGCATCGATTCCTTTGCAGGCGACTTGTCCGAACAGGAAAAGAAGCTGGTTTGGGCGACCCAATGCGTGCCGGCTCCAAACCTGTTCGATGCGAAAGTCGAAGGAACCGCTTGGAAGTCGAAACCAAGCTGGTACATCGTCGCCAAAAACGACCGCACCATACAGCCTGACTGTGAGCGCTTCCTTGCTAAGCGCATGGGCGCCACGACGACCGAGGTCGCGAGCAGCCATGTGGTCATGCTGTCGCAGCCGCAAGTCGTGATCGATGTGATCCGAAAAGCGGCAACAGCCGCTCAGGGGGCGGCGGCAACAGCCTAAAGCGGCCAAACCTTATCCATTCTTCGGCGGGGCCGCCACTCAGTCGCGGCCTCTGTCCTCAATTGTTGATAAATCCGCTTCCCACCAGCTATCTCAGGATGAGATAGGTAGTGATAAATTCCTGTTCGCAACATCCAAGGCGCGAGCGTTAGCCAGAACGTGACTTAGCCTAAAACGCTTGGCGCGAACCCTTGATCCGGCAATGTTCGACGGGAACATCCACACCTCTTCTCGCGTATCTCAGCCATCGGGGAGAAAACATGAGCAACCTCTGGCAGGACCTGCGCTACGGCCTCAGGCTACTGCGCCTCAATCCCGGCTTCACCGCTATTGTGGTGCTTTCCCTGGCGCTAGGCACCGGCGCAAACACCGCCATCTTCCAATTGATCGATTCGCTCCGCCTGCGAACGCTGCCGGTCGCGCACCCCGAGCAGCTCGCCAACGTGCGCATCCTGGACCGTTCCTGGGCTTCCGGCCGTGTCCATGGCCGCTACGCCGACATCACCAACGCGCAATGGGAGCAGATTCGTGATCATCAGCAAGTTTTTTCGAGCATGTTTGCCTGGGCGACCGAAGGAGGATTCAACCTGGCCCGCGGCGGTGAAGCACGCTATGCCGAGGGCATCTGGGTGAGCGGCGATTTTTTCAAGGTGCTTGAAGTCCCCGCACTCCGCGGCCGCACGCTAACAGCCGATGACGACAGCCGCGGCTGCGGCTCGCCGCCCGCGGTGATCAGCTACCCCTTTTGGCAGCGGGAATACGCCGGCCGCCCGGACATTCTGGGCCGGGTCATCTCACTCGAAGGCCATCCCTTTGAAATCGTCGGCATCACTCCGCCTAGTTTCACGGGCATCGATGTTGGCCGCGAATTCGACGTGGCCGTGCCACTGTGCTCGGAAGCATTTATGCACGAATCCTCCCTGATTGACTTGCGCAATGGCTATTGGCTCGCTGCCATGGGGCGTCTGAAGGCCGGCGTGACTATCGAGCAAGCCAACGCGGAAATGGCAGCGCTTTCGACGGGCATCTTGGAAGCGACCACACCGCCGCAATACGATGCGGAGGCGCAAAGGCACTACCTGCAGTACAAGTTCGGCGCATTTCCGGCAGCTACGGGATTCTCGGATCTGCGCCGGCGCTACGAGACGCCCCTGTGGATGCTGTTGGCCATCGCCGCCATGGTCTTGCTGATTGCCTGCGCCAATATCGCTAATCTGTTGCTCGCGCGCGCCAGCGCCCGTGGACGCGAGATCGCCGTGCGGCTTTCGCTCGGTGCATCCCGCGGGCGCCTCATCCGGCAACTGCTCGTGGAAAGTCTCTTGATAGGTGTTGCCGGCAGCGTTTTGGGCGCAGTCTTAGGGCAATGGGTCAGCCGTTTCCTGGTGGCCTTCATCGGGACGAGCGCGCCCGATGTCTCCGTCGATCTTCATCCGGATTGGCTCGTGCTCAGCTTCACCCTGGCCATCGCGCTGCTGACTACAATTCTCTTCGGCATGGCTCCCGCTTTCCGCGCCACGCGCATCGCTCCGGCAGCAGCGCTCAAATCCGCGGGCCGAAACCTCGCCGGCGGGCGCGAACGTTTCAGCCTCCGCCGCGGCTTGGTTGTCTCGCAGGTGGCGTTCTCGCTGGTCTTGCTGGTGGGCGCGATGCTCTTCGTGCGCAGCCTGAAAAACATTCTTTCGGTGAACGCCGGCTTCCAAACGGCCGGCATCATGGAAGCCGATCTGGACTTTCGCCAACTGAAAATTCCCGCGCCGCAACGCCAGAGCTACAAGCTGAACGTGATTGACCGCTTGCGCGCACTTCCCGGCGTCGAAGGAGTGGCGGACGCCAGTGTAGTTCCGCTCAGCGGCTTTGGCTGGAAGGAAAACGTTCTCTTGCCCGGCGCCACAAAACGCGCCGACGTGGGACCTCTTTTCACCCGCGTGAGCCCCGATTTTTTTAACACCATGGGAATACGCATCATGGCCGGCCGCGCATTCAACGAGCGAGACTCGGCCAACTCGTCCAAGGTGGCTATCGTCAACCAGAGTTTCGTGAAGAAAATCCTCAACGGCGCCAATCCCATTGGCGCGCACTTTCAAATTGAGGAGGCGGTGGGCCTCGCGCGGCCGATCTATGAGGTCGTGGGATTAGTTCGCGACACGAAGTATTACGACTTGCGCGATGATTTCGCACCGGAAGTCTACGTGACTACCGCGCAGGATGACCAGCCGGACGAATCTGCGGGATTGCTGATTCGATCCAATCTCCCCATGGGAACGCTGACGCAAGAACTAAAAGACGCGCTCGCCGAGGCCAGCCCCGAGATCGGCGAGGAATTTCACGTCATGCAGACGAACATCCGCGACTCGCTGCTGCGCGAGCGTTTGATGGCTGCGCTTTCAGGGTTTTTCGGCGCGCTGGCTACTTTGCTGGCCATGATGGGGCTGTTCGGCGTGATGTCCAATTCCGTCGCGCGCCGCACCGGAGAAATCGGGTTGCGCATGGCGCTGGGCGCGCAACGGCGAAATATTTTGGGTATGGTGCTGGGCGAAGCCGGCACCATGCTGGTGATCGGCCTGGCCGTCGGCGCCGCGCTGGCGCTGGCCTTGGGCAAAACCGCGGGCGCGATGCTCTTCGGCCTCAAGCCTTACGACCCGCTGACGATTTTGCTCTCCGCGATTGCTTTAGCCGCCGTGGCCATTCTCGCCAGCTATCTGCCGGCGCACCGCGCGGCGCGGCTCGATCCCATGGCCGCCCTCCGCGACGAATAAAATCCTCCGGCCGGTCGGTGCGCGCTTCCAAGGCACCTCAGCGTGGCACCTGATTCGGGGCGGGATGACCGGGCAACCCGGAAGGAATCCTCAAGTCCTGATAACGCGGTAACCGGACATGTAGATAATGCATAGGTAATGCAACGAACTAGCCACGAAGGCTGGCGCCAACTGTTGGTAAATCCGCTTCGCACCACCCTATCTCAACTTGAGATAGGTGGTGATAATCCCTGATGGCATAACGAAGTCGGCCTCCGAGCGGTTCGAGTAAACTTTGCGGTGATCACCCGGCAAAGCTCGGAACCGAGGAGGCCGAGATGCAGATTATAGGCGTGGACTTACATACGCG
>DATNKB010000100.1:0-33104 GCA_035603595.1 Candidatus Dormiibacterota bacterium | reverse complement strand
ATGCGCTGCCGCGTGGGCTTCGTCGGCTTCGGCATCGAGGTCGGATTCCTGCTCGTCGTCTTCGTCGAGTTCGTGCTCTTCGACGTCAATCACGGTATCTTCGACCGCGTCTCCGACCCCCTCTTCTTCGTCGATCGCGCGGAGGCCACCGAACGGCGCAATGTGATCCTCTTCAGTGCGGAGCGCGGCTGCTTCACTTTGCGCTTCGGCAACGTGCTCGGTGAGAGCGGCGGTTTCTTCTTCCGTAAGTTCATGATGCGCGGCTTCGAGAGGATAGGCGAGAGGTTCGGCTTCCGCTTCGGCTTCGAAGTGGGCGATTTCTGTCTCGGCGTCATCGCGAGCAGCGAAAGTCTCGTGCGCTTCGTAGCTGGCATCCGCGCCTGATTCGGCTCGCTCGGAAGCGGAGGCATTCGGCTGCGAAGGCTGTTCAGTATTGCCTTCAGTGGCAGGTTCGTCGTGAACGGGTTCGCGAGTCTTCCACTTCGCGATTGTCTCGCCCGGCAGCGGCTCGAAGCCTGTTGAGGACGAGTGAGACGGTGTTGAGTAAGACGACGCTGAGCGAGATGGCGCAGGTGAAGAATAAGACGCCGAGTGCGATGGCGCTGAAGCCTGCTCGGAGGCTTGCTCCGATTGAACGGAGTCAGACGGTGGCGCAGGTGAAAGCGAGTCGCGAGTGGGCTCGGGCGCGAAACTTGCAGGCGTCAGCGGCGGAGCCGATTCCGGCGGAGCCACGACCGGGGCCGAAGCAGGCGCTTTGTATTTTGCCAATGACTCGCCGGGAAGGATCGTTGGAACATAACCGTCCGGCGGTGGTGCGGACTCTGTGGAAGGATCCTCGTAGGGGCGGTGCGACGCATATTTCGACTGAGGCAATTCGCGGCCATAGCGGCGATCGCCACCGCGCCCACCTCCACCACCACCTCCTCGATTCGGACGGCCACCACGGCGGCCGCCGCCACGTCCACCGCGAAAATCGCGACCGCCTCCTCGATTTGGGCGGCCTTCATGGCGATTCTCATAGCGAGGCCGATTTGCGGCAGGCGGATTGTAGCTCGGAGCTACGTTGCCCGATGGGGCGTGCGCGTCCGGGGCTTCGGCGGATTCGTCGTGGGCAGCGGCATGCTGCGCAGGCGCAGACTCGCTCGAAGGTGGCGGCGCTGATTCCACATCCAGTGGCTCGAGTGCCGGCGTGGACGGAGCGGCAGTGCTGAACACTTGGCCGCCCTGGTCCTGCATCTTCTGAACTTTTTCCTCAGCGGTAGTTACGATGTGGTCGAATTCTTCGAGGTCTTCGAGGAAGTCGCTGACGTAGAGGAAAGCGTCGCTATCGAGTCCGATTTCGACGAAGGCCGATTGCATGCCGGGCAGCACGCGTGTGACACGGCCCTTGTAGATGCTTCCAACTAACGCAAATTCTTTTTCCCGCTCGACATAAAATTCACAAAGCTGTCCTTCTTCCAAAATGGCGACCCGTGTCTCGTGGGGGTTCGCCGAGATAACCATTTCCTTCGACATGAAAACTCCTCAATGAGCATCGAGTGGGGACGGTCGCGCCGGCAGGCACAGCGAGCACACGGGCTCGGCCAGCTTGGCGCAAGGATGGATTTAGTTGTGACCATGACAGGCCGCCCAGGACGGACGTGCCGTGTGGATGGATAACTACCGTCTTCACCCGATGCAATCCTAAAGTAAATTCGAAATCCGGCTGTCAAACGTGCGTGCAGTCCGGGTACTTCTTCAAATCAAATTCAACCAGGCCTCAATTGACGAAACGCCGCATCCGGACGTTCATCACCAGGCCCAAAGCCAAAAAAACAAAGGCGGTAGACGATCCGCCATAACTCATCAGTGGCAACGGAATGCCGGTGACGGGCATATAGCCGATCACCATCGAGGCGTTCACCAGGACGTGGAAGCCCAAGATTGCGGTGACGCCCATAACCACAAACATCCCGGCCCGATCTTTCGCCTTCTGCGCATTATCCACAAGCCGCAGAATCAAGCCCAGATACAGCAATAAAACAACGCAAACTCCAATGAAGCCTTGTTCCTCAGCCAGCGCCGCCAAGATAAAATCCGAATAACGCACCGGCACGAAGCCCAACTGATTCTGGCTCCCCTTGCCGAAGCCCTTGCCCCAGAATCCGCCGGAGCCGACCGCAATTTCCGACTGCAGAATCTGGTAACCAGCGCCGCGTGGATTCTCCTCTGGATGGAGGAAAGTTTCAATACGCTGTTGCTGATAAGGCTTCAGGTGACGCCGCATGTTCCATCCAACCGGAATCATCAGCGCCACTAGTACCGCACCCACTGCTAAATGTTTCCATTCGATGCCTGCGAGAAACGCTCCTACTACTGCGACCGGAACCAGAACCATCGCTGTGCCCAGATCGGGCTGAATCAAAATCAGGCCCACGGGTACGCCGGTTAGTAATGCTACTTTCACCAAATCGGTGAGCGTAAGCCGGTCCGTGCGCACCTCCGCAAAGAAGCGCGCCAATACTATGATTATAATCAACTTCATTAGTTCTGACACTTGCAAATTCACGCCACCCCCCAACGCCACCCATCTGCGGGCGCCGAAGCGGGAATGGCCGATAGCCAGCACAACGAGCAGAGTTGCAAGGCCGAACATGTAAAGCGCGGGAGCCTGGTCCATCAAGGTGTGGTAGTCGATCCGCGAAATCAGGAACATACCCACTACACCGATGCCGATCCAGGTGAGCTGTCTCCATTGCAGGCCGGCCATGTTGGCGGCCGCGTGCGTGGAGGAGTAAATCTCGAGAACGCCAATGGTGCTGATCGCGGCAACGATGGCGAGCAGGGCCCAGTCGAAGTCTTGAGTGCGCGGACGGTCTTTCATAAGTTCAAACGTTTCGCTGGCATCATTTCAATTCTTTCACCGGCTTGCTCCACCGACGGTTGCGACCAGCGGGCGCACCGGGGCAGGAGGCGGCGGAGTTACGCCGGCGGTCTGCTGCGTGCCGGCATTCTTCTTGTCGTAGAAGGCTTTCACTACGTCGCGGACTACCGGACCTGCCGCTTCGCCGCCGTGCTCCATCGTATTTTGAACGATGGCTGCGACGACGATTTCCGGATTTCTGCGCGGAGCGAATCCCACGAACCAGCCGTCCATTTTCTTGTTCCCGATGCGATTGGCTGCGTTGTAGCTCATCAGCTGGGCGGTGCCGGATTTTCCGCAGAGATCAATGTTCTGCAAGCGCAAGTGGTAACCGGTGCCGCCTCCTTCGTTGACGACGCCATACAATCCTTGCGTGACCTGTTCGACCGCATTCTCGGAGAGAGGGAACTGGGTGGTTTTCAGGTCCGGCATATTTTTCAAGAAGTGAGGCTGCACGAGCATCCCGGCGCTAGCGACGGCCGCCGCCATGCGCGCTAGTTGAATAGGCGTGACGGTGACGGCGCCCTGTCCGACCGAGACGGAAATTGTTTCGCCCGCGTACCATTTGTGATGGAACACGCGCTCGACCCACTCCTCAGAAGGCATATTCCCCGTTTCCTCGCCGGGTAAATCAACGCCCGTTCTACGGCCGAGCCCCAGGCCCGCTGCGTAATCGTGGATGCGATCGATGCCGAGCTGTTTGCCGATGGTATAGAAAAACACGTCGCAGGAATCGACGATCGCTTTATGGAGATCGACCGAGCCGTGTCCCTGTGGCCGCCAGCAATGGAATGTGCGGCCGTAGAAATTCGCAAAGCCTGGGCAATACACCGTGGTGCTTTCGGGCACAGCTTTTGAATCGAGCATCGCCGCAGCCATCACGATTTTGAAGACTGAGCCTGGCGCGAGCTGTCCTTGAATGGCGCGATTCAGCAGCGGGGTTTCTTTGTCGGTATTGAGCTTCGCCCATTCTTCTGAGGGAATTCGAACGGCGAAATCATTGGGATCAAATGTGGGACGGCTGACCATGGCCAAAATTTCGCCCGTGCGGGCGTCCATCGCAACGACGGCTCCTTCCTTGTCCTGCATGTCGTGTTCGGCGATGGCTTGCAAATCGTAATCGATCGTCAACTGAATCGGCTTGCCGGGAATGGCTTCGACGTTGTCGAGAGTGCGCATCGCTTTGCCGACGCTGTTCACAACCACGCGGCGCATGCCGTCCGTGCCTTCCAGGGTTTCGTTGTACTGGCGCTCGAGGCCCGCCTTGCCGACGATGTCGCCGGGGCGGTAGTGGCCGTCGCTCTGGTCCATCTGCTGCGGCGACACTTCACCGACGTAGCCGATCGTATTGGCCAGCATTTCACCGTGGGGATAGCGGCGGCGCTGCACCATCAATAATTCGAGGACGGGAATATCGGCGCGATGCGATTCGACGAAGGCGATGTCCGCAAGACTTGCTGCCGGTTTGATGACAACGGGCTGGAATTTCGGCTCGTTTTTCGACGCGTCCAGAGTCTGCTGAATATCCTGCCGGCTGATTCCGAGGCCGTCAATGATTTGAGGGATGCTCTTCTCGATGGCCTTCATGTCTTCGCGAAGCAGCAGGATGCTGAAGGAAGGATAGCTATCCACGAGCACGCGGCCTTCGCGATCGAGCATCGCACCACGAGGCGCGATAATCGGGATGGAGCGCACTCGATTGCGTTCGGCGAGGTCGGCGAAATGTCCGGACTGGACGACTTGCAGCTTCCAAAAACCAACTAACAATAGCACCACAAAAACTACCGAAGCGTAGGAGACGAGCGCCAGCCGTTCCTGGGGGACCTTCTGATCGTTAACATTCCACGACGGCAATGGAACTCCTGCGCGGGGGTCTTACTTGGCCGGAATGCAATCGGCCCTGATGCGCCCTGACACAAAACCGGGCGGAACCCGAAGCGGCATTCAAAACTAACACCGGCAAAGTGCGCCCGCAAGCCAGCTATGTCCTTTCGGTCAATGTATTGTGCCTAAAATCGAAGGCGGAAGGTAGCTGGCCCGAGGGACAGGAGCGGTGGAAAAGGCGCTATTGCCTTCTGCGCAGACGATCGAGAAGGGCGAAGAGGACAACGCCTACTCCGGCCGTAACGACAGAATCAAGCAAAAGGCGGAGTGTGAACATCGGCATGTTATGGGCCAGCAAGGCGCGTTCGGTGATGGCCAGCACCACCTGATGGAAATGGAAGAGGATAAATATCAGCCCGAAGCGGCTGACTGGATGCTCCGTATCGATTCGCGCGCCGACGGAGGAAGCGACATAGCCGACACACGTCTTTGCGATGCCGTACATGCCGATCGGATTGTCGTGGCTTAGCGCGTCCTGTGCGATGCCGATGGCGGCGCCGAGGAACATGCCGCTTACCGGATTGCGGCGGCTCACGCCAAAATAGATCGTGACCAGCAGAGGCAGATCGACCAGTTCTGCGAAGCGACCATATTTGTGAAGAAACGCCTGCAAAACGAGCGCGAGAAAACAGACGAGGGGAACGGCGCCGCTATAATATTTGTGAACCTCGATATTCGATTCCGATCGGGCGCCGGCGCTCAGCATGGTGTCCATGTTAATTATGCGCGTGAGGGGCGGCTGCTGGCTGACTGTTCGCAGCGGCGGGATTCGGCGGGTTTGGCGCGGGCGATTCTTCTGTCTTTTTCGGCGTTAATTCCTGCAGCGTGAGTAGAACGAGAACATCTTCAAGCCGATCGAGCCTTGCCGCCGGGGCAATCGAAATCACCTGGAATGGTGTTGCGGCCTTGGCGCTTTCAACTTTCCCTATGGGCAAATCCTTGGGGAAAATGTGATCTTCGCCGGAGGTGAGGATCTTGTCGCCGACCTGCACTTTTTCGTCGTTGACGATGTAGTCCATGCGCGGATTCGGGTCTCCGCTCCCTTTCACCACTCCGTGGGTGCGAGTGCCGGCGAAAAGAGCGCCAACGCCGCTGTCTCTGTCGTTGATCAGCAGAACTTGCGAAGAAGTGGGGAACACTTCGACGATTTTTCCTACGATGCCCTCCGGAGTGATGACGGCCAGGTTGCGGCGCACGTGGTCTCGCTCGCCACGATTGATGAACAGAGTGTGCGAGGTGGGATCGGCGCTGGCCCCGATCACTTCCGCTGCCAGCATGGACGCTTCGGGATGCGCGTTGCGGAAATTCAAAAGGCTGGCGAGACGCTGGCCTTCGGCGGCCTGGCTTTCGAGCTCGCGGTTGCGCATTCGAAGATCGTCCAACTCCTTCTGCAAGCGCGCATTTTCGGTGCGAGCATTGCGAAGGCCGATGTAGCCGCTCCACAAGCCGCCGATCCTCGAAAATGACCAGGTGCCAGCGCGCTCGACGGGCGTGAAAGTTTGTACGGTCCAGTAACGAACCAGCCTCACGTTGTTTTCGCGCTTAATCTGGAACGCCAGTAGCAACACCTGAGCGAGAACGAGCGCGGCAAGCAAGCTCAGCGGACGATGGCGCGAAATGATCGTGTCAGACATATTCGAATGCCGATATTCAAATACTCAGAATCAAGACGCTTTTGCGCGAGCGTTGCGCGACTGTTCCGGCTCAATCGATCGAAACGAGCCGCAGCAGGCGGAAATCGCTGAGCATTTTCCCGGTGCCCAAGACGACCGAAGCGAGCGGATCGTCCGCAATCGAAACGGGCAACCCAGTCTCTTCGCGAATGCGCTTGTCGAGATTTTTGATGAGCGCGCCGCCACCGGTCAGCACGATGCCGCGATCGCTGATGTCGGCGGATAGTTCGGGCGGCGTGCGTTCGAGAGCCACGCGAATCGCGTTGAGAATCGTCGCGATGCACTCGGACAGCGCTTCGCGAATTTCGCTATCGTCGATCGTTACCGTACGCGGAACGCCTTCAATCAGGTTGCGGCCTTTCACTTCGAGCGTGAGCGGTTTCTCGAGGGGATAGGCCGAGCCGATTTCGATTTTGATCTGCTCGGCGGTGCGTTCACCGACCAGCAAATTGTATTTGCGCTTCAGGTAGTGCATCACGGCTTCGTCCATCTCATTGCCCGCGACGCGCACGGAGCGCGAATAGACGATGCCGCTCATGGAGATCACGGCGATGTCCGTGGTGCCTCCGCCGATATCGACGACCATGTTTCCTGATGGCTCTTCGATCGGCAGGCCGGCGCCGATCGCAGCGGCCATCGCCTGTTCGACTAGATAGACTTCGCTGGCTCGCGCGCGATAAGCGGAGTCCTGCACGGCGCGCTTTTCGACAGGCGTTATCTCGCTGGGAACTCCGATCACGATGCGCGGATGCACCAGCACGCGGCGGTTGTGCGCTTTCTGAATGAAATAGGTGAGCATGCGCTCGGTGACTTTGAAGTCGGCGATCACGCCGTCTTTCATCGGCTTGATCGCCACCACGTTTCCGGGCGTGCGGCCGAGCATTTCCTTGGCTTCGCGGCCGACGGCCACCACTTCGCCGCTATTTTTATTGATTGCGACGATGGAAGGCTCGTTGACCACGATGCCTTTTCCGCGCGCAAAGACCAGCGTGTTGGCGGTCCCCAGGTCGATAGCCAGATCGGAAGAGAACAGGCTGAAGACCGACCGCATGTTGTAACTGTTTTTCGTCACGTAACGCTTCCCCCAGAATCCGCTTGAGCGCTGCTGCGGCAGCGCGTGCAAGTCAGCTTAAATCTTTTGGGTGCAAGTGTATGCGCACTTGGTGCTATGCACGCTATCTATGGCACCACGACGTCAACTTTTTTGATAGCTGTACCACCCCGCCGATTTTGGCCAGTGATCACAATCGTGTGGCTGCCGCGATCCATCGGCCGCGTGAAATACCGGAAATGCCCGTCCGGACGTATATCGGCTACCTGTTCGCCGTTGATGATCAACGCGGCGCCAGGCTCAGTGCGCCCAATCACCTCGACGTTGTTGCCGTGCAGTTCCGTATCGTCGACTTCCAGCAGCATTTCCTGTTCTTTACCTGCAACGACAAGCATGAATTTAAAAGGATCGCTCTGGTCGCTCGCGTTGTTTTTCTCATCGATCGCGCGCACTCGCCAGAAATAATCGCCGGGCGGAAGTCCCGCGAGTTCTGCGCTGGAGCCGATCGTCTTCCGCTCCATCACCACCTTGTTGAACATGGAAGTAGTGCTCACCTGTAGTTCATAGGATTTCGCCGTCGTCACCGGCTTCCATGTGAACTGAATCGGATCGCGCTTGGGGTCGGCGACGATCACGGCTGCCAGATTGATCGGCTTGTCCAATTGCGGCGGAGCCAGCACTTGACTCTTCGTAATCGAGCCGCCCGTCGGGAACGATGCCCGTTCCCACTGGCCAATGTCGAGGTGTTCGCCCCCACGGTTCAGCTCTGCGCTTCCGTTATCGACCGTAATTTCCTGCTGGTTCGTCGTGGGATCGCTGCGTACAGCCGCCCGGCTGTTCGCTCGCACCGAGGCCACTGCGTTTTCAAACGAGACCTCTGCCTTCGATCCGGGAATTTCCCACGAGCCCGTCGCGAGATCTACTTGGCCGGAGGAAATATGCACGCCAACTTTCGACGCGTGGTCCTGCTGCACCACGTTATCTTCGACAGTGACGAGTGTGTCGCCCTTCACAGTGTAAGTGGTTCCGTCCGCAAACTGAATGCGAGCCACACCTTCACCGCCGGTTTGAATCAGATCGCCTTTGTCGAGCGAGAGCTGATAATCGGCGTTCATCCATTGCACCGAGTTGCTTTTTTTCACCTGGACTTTGCCGTCGAGATTGACGAAGCGTGCTTGGCGGGCCGCCGCTGTTGAACTTTCATTGGTCGAGGGCGCCGCGATGGAATCGGAAATCTTGCTGATCATGCTGGCAGCCATCTGGGGAAACGCGAAGTGGAAGGCTGCGAATACCGCGGCAACAAATAGGATCACGACCAGCACAACGGTGCGATATCTCACCGTGTGCCAGTACACCTCCACACGCGATATCTTCGGCTTCTCAGCCGCCGCGATTTTTCCGGTTGCCATGGCGATTTGGGGCCAGTTTTGCAATCTAGCATAGGGGTATAGGCCTTTCAACTTGGCCGGGGAACAGGATGCGAAACCGCTAACAGCAAGAAAGCACCATGTTTTCTCGTAACTTACGGGCGAAGCTGAAGGGCTTCGGCCTACCTTCCACGGAGCCAACCAGTACGGGGCGGGCAGGCCGACCGGCCCCTTTCCGGAGCCATTTTGGAGGTTGACCGCAGGCGTCCGGTTTAGGGAGACTAGACACGCGAATTGGCCCCATTTTTCGTCCCCATGGGTGCCGAATCGAGGGATAACCGCTTGCAAAGGCCGATCCAGAACTCGTAGCGAGGCACAGCCATGAATGAATCGATTGGGGAACTCCTTCCGCCAACACGCATTATGCTCACGCCGGGCCCGTCCAACATGGACCCGCGGGTTTACCGCGCTCTGGCCACCCCGTTGGTGGGCCATATGGATCCGTGGTTCGTCAACATGATGAACGACGTTCAAGCACTCTTGCGCAAGGTGTTCCAGACTCAGAACCGCATCACTTTCCCCATATCCGCCTCCGGCTCGGGAGGAATTGAAGCGGCCGTTTTGAATCCGCTGGAAGAGGGCGACGAGTGCATCGTCTGCGTGAACGGTTGGTTTTCCGAGCGTATGGCGATCATTGCGGAGCGGAGCCCGGCAAAAGTGATTCGAGTGGAAGCGCCTTATGGACGAACGGTTGATCTCGATGATGTGCGCCGCGCGGGCAAGGGCAAGAAAATAAAATTCGTCGGCCTCGCACATGGCGAGACTTCGACGGGAGTTATTCAGCGCCTCGACGACTTTAGAAAAGTTGCGGATGAATTGGGGGCGATGCTGGTCGTGGACGCAGTCGCAACGCTCGCTGGAGTCCCGATGGATATTGACCGCCAGCGCATCGATATTTGCTTCAGCGGCTCGCAGAAAGCAATCAGCGCGCCTCCGGGAATGGCGCCCATCACAGTGAACGCGCGAATGGAAGATGTGATGCGCGCGCGCAAGACGCCCGTGGGAAGCTGGTATTTCGATTTCACGCCGATTATGACTATGTGGGGAAGCGAGCGTACCTATCACCACACGCCCCCGATTTCGCTGATCTACGGAATGCGCGAAGCATTGCGTCTGGTGCTGGAGGAAGGCCTGGAAGCGCGTTGGGAACGCCACCTGCAGAACCAGAGGGCGCTGGTCGCTGGTATCGAAGCGATGGGCCTCGATCTATTTGTCGAGAATCCCGCGGACCGCCTGGTCACGGTCACCGGAGTAAAGGTTCCCGCAGGAGTGAACGACGGCCGGGTGAGGCAGCAATTGCTGGACGAATTTAATATCGAAATCGCCGGCGGCTTCGGCCCGATCAAAGGCAAGCTCTGGCGGGTGGGGTTGATGGGGTATTCGAGCCAGAAGACTAACGTGTTGCTGTTTCTTGCGGCGTTTGAAAAAGTGCTGCTCGATCATGATTTTCGTGTGCCGGCAGGGGCCGGCGTGGCTGCGGCGGTGCGAAGCTATCAGCAATCAGCGCAGCCTGCGGCTGTGGGCGCCCGAAAGTAGCCGCGCCAGGGCAAAATGGCAAAGACAACATTTCCGACGATTCCAAACGCCGGCTCGATGAGCGAGTTCATCGGCGCTTTCGATGTGCCATCGAAGGTCACGGACTACGTATACCGTTGCCGCTTCTCTCATTGTTGGAACGGAATCGCCACGCGGCATGCAGACACGATGGATTGCAAGTTTTTCGTGGACGGGAAAGGCGTGGTGCTGGGGCTGGCGCATCCCGGTTTTGTCGAATTCCGTACACGTTCCGAGCGCAATTTGACGGATCGCGAAGCCAGCTACATCGCGGCCGAATATCTGCGTGAGCGCCTGGAACAAGAAGATGAGCATGCTCTGTACGATGTTTCCGCTTCGGACGTCCTCCGCATCATCGAAAAGCTGCGCATCAAATAAGCCTATAACACCCTAGTCAGCGCCCTTTTTTCGGTAGTAGGTAAAATCGTATTCGACCGACCAGGTCTTCCCGCCGTCCTCGGATCGCTGGCTGAATTGCCTTACCTCGTCCGGTCCGACGTTGAAAAATTGGAGATGGCGCGTGGCCTTCTTTCCGTTTTCGTCCGTGTCGGAGTAATAATCCATCGTCGTCCCATTTAGATGGCCCGAGAAAAATATTCTTCCACCGTTGCTGTCCACCCAATACTGTTCCCACTTCTTTGTATTTGAATCGTAGATGTTGAAGCTTTTTCCCGTGTTGCCGCGCCCGCCCGTCCAATTCTCGAGCACAACACATTCATCGAGAATCTTCTGGATACTGCTTGAACCGACTACCTGGTCAGCTCCGGTCTGCTTTACCGTCCACTCGCCGACCCAGAAATCGAATTGCTTGTATTCCGGGCTGTACTTGCAGGGGAACGCGTTGTGGTCGGCCCTATCGAGATCTCTCGCGAAGCGCGTGTCATCCTTCAGCAGGAGGAGATCGGGATCGGATGAGAAGATTTCTCCAGGACCGTATCCGGTATTGAGAATCTCATCGAGCTTTGCAAAGGCTTTTTCTCGGTCACCCATGCGCGCATAGGCTTTCGCTGTTCGGAAAAGGACTGAAAACTGGTGGAAACCGAGGCTGCCGGCCTTCTCGTAACACTCGATTGCTTTTTGATACTGTCCGATTCCGGCCAGTGCGACGCCCCAGCGATACCAATCCTGCCCACTTGCCGGGTTTGCTTTTGCGAGCGCCTCATACGCTGTCGCAGCTTTCTGCCAATCCTTCGCATTGTAGTAGCCGTCGGCTGCTGTTTGCTCGGTGGTGGTTGATTGCGCTCGAACATTGCGAATCCCGGCAATCCCGATCGCGAAGACCATTACAAGGCGGCACAAATTTCGGGCCCAACGATTCATAGTCTTTCTCCTGAACATGGTTTCCGCGCTGGAATCGACTGATCGTCGGCTGTTGCGAGTTAGACGATGAACGAGGCTGCAGGAGAGCGTTCTTTTTGTCGCGGCAGGTGGCGGTTACTCGTCAGTGGGAAACATAATGCAGGTGAATCCGTAACGATGCGGTTTACGGCGCGTCAGACTTCGGTTTTTCAGCTGCCGGTAGCTTCGAATTCTTCGGGATGCTACGGATGTAATTCACCAGATTCCAGATGTCTTCGTCTTTCAGGCGATCCGCTTCGGAGGGCATTTCGCCGCCGTTGCCATTCTTGATCACGTAGAACATTTCGCCGTCGGTGACTGACTTCAGAGCGGCGGGATCGCGATAATCGGGCATCTTGAGCTTCATGTCGATGGCCAAGTCGCCTTTGCCGTCTCCATCCGTTCCATGACACATCGCGCAATCGTAGCCATACTTCTTTTTTGCCACGGCCAGCGAGGCTGCAGTAGGCTTCACGGGGTTCACCACCTTGAGCGCTTCGGGCGGAATCTTCGCGGCGGCGGACGGAGAAGGCGGCTTCGCGTCAGCAGGCGGGCTGCTTTGACCTTGTTGAGCGCGGCAAGAAAACGCTAGGACCAGCGAAGCTACAAAAACAAGGATGCGCGTCGACATGGCGACCTCCGGATGCGATTGAGCGGATTGTACGCCCGTTCACGATGGAGGGATGCGGAATTTGTGTCGTGAATGTGTTCGCTACGCGTCCGAAAGAGACTCGCCGAAATTCGTGGTGTCGTTCAGTTCGCCGGCTTCAAGGATCTCGCCGCAGTCGAGGCGTTCGACGTACTGCGAATCGTCGTCTTTGGCAATCAAGCGGGTGCGGGTGTGGTGGCAGGAGGGATTCTGTGGATTCGTCATCGCAGTTTCAGTACAGATATAGCTGCATTGTAGCATCACGCCTGACCCCTCAGAATAGAACGCGCGGTTGACAAATGTGCAGATTGCAACTATCAGTCAGTCTGGTTTGAGGTGGAAAGCGGAGAAACTGTGAGCCCCGGAACGACCACGCAAGAAAAGCTTGGCAGCGCACTCTTCTACGGAATTGTCGCAATTCTCGCCTATCTTGCATTTCGCGTTTTTGAGCCTTTCCTCGCGTCGCTGTCGTGGGCGGTGATCCTGGTGGTTCTCTTTTTTCCAATGTACGAGCGGTTGGCGAAAAAGTGGGGGATGACGACCGCAGCCGTCGCGAGCACGATTGGCGTAACGCTCATACTCATTGTGCCGGCTATTTTCATCATGATTGCGTTTGTCCGCCAGGGATACGAAGCGGTGCAGTCCATTCAGTTGCAGGTTGCTTCCGGCCACTTCCGATGGATGAACGATCTATGGATGCGCTTCCAGGGGCGATTTCCTGAGGTTGAGGCCACCGATCTGGCAAGCACTCTGCGTGGTTACGCCGAAAAGATTGCTGCGTATGTGGCCAGCCAGATTGGCGCCGTGTTGCGACACACAGCCGGATTCGCGTTTCAGCTTTCGGTGACGATTCTGGCGATGTTCTATCTTTTTCGCGACGGGCCTTCGCTGGTTGACCGCCTGCGCGAGGTGCTGCCCTTCGAGGGACATTACCGGGATCGAATGATTCGCGATTCTCGCGATCTGATTTTTGCCAGCGTGACGTCAAGCATCGTGGCGGCTGCGGCGCACGGGTTGTTCGGTGGCGTGGCGTTTGGATTGACGGGAATCGCCGCGCCCATTTTCTGGGGAGTGATGATGGGATTTTTCTCGCTCGTTCCCGTCGTGGGCTCCGCGTTGATCTGGGTTCCAGCCTCGATCAGCTTGATGCTCGAAGGCCACGTCGTGCGCGGCATCATTCTCGCTCTCATCTGCAGTGTGATCGTTGGGAGTATCGACAACATCATTCGCCCATGGCTGATCAGCGGGCGTGCGGAGATGGGAGGGCTCGTGGTTTTTATTAGCGTTTTGGGCGGTATCGCAGTTTTTGGGATGTTGGGCGTCGTGCTTGGGCCGATTGTAGTAGCGTTGGCGGCCGGCCTGCTTGATTTATACGCTCCGAGCGCTGCTAGAAACCGCCCGCTTGAAGCGGGTGGGAGTTGAAAGGCATGGCGTGCTAGAGTAGCGCGCTTCGGAATTTGCAATGAGTAAAAACTCCAACTCAAAACACGTCATCAGCCTGCCGCCCGAGAAACTGCGCTGGCACTGCGATCCCGCTCGTATCCCGTTCGAGACGACCGCAGAGGTGGAGCCGACCGTAAACGATATGGGGCAAGACCGGGCGATGCGTGCGCTGCGAATGGGCGTCGAGCTGAAAGCATCGGGCTACAACCTTTTCGTGTGCGGGCTTTCCGGGACCAGCCGCGGCGGGATGATTGTGCGCATGGTCGAAGAGATGCATCTTGAGACCGAGACCGCGCCGGACCGATGCTATGTGAATAATTTCAAGAATGCGGACCGGCCGCGGCTGCTTACTCTTCCGCGCGGCCAAGCGAATGCGTTCAAAAAGGAAGTGGAATCGGGCATCGATTTTCTTCGCCGGCGCATTCCGCAGGTTTTCGAAGGCGAGCCTTTCCAGCGCCAAAAAACTCGGATAGTGGAGCGGTTCACTGTGCGCGAGAAAGAATTGATGGACGATTTCACTCGCCGGATCGCGCGCGAGCAGTTCGCGCTGGGACGCATGCAGGTGGGGGCGGTGGCATTGCCGGAGATTTTTCCTGTTCTCGAAGGGCAGATGGTGCCCATCGAAGAAATTCCCAAGATGGTGCAGGAAGGGAAGCTCGAGAGCGTTGCGGCTGAGGATCTGGAGCGCAAATACGATCAGTTCCGGCAGGAGTTTACTGTTGTGTATCGCAAGACGCTTTCGCTTTCGCGCGAACTTGCGAGCGAAATGAGTTACCTGGAGCAGGAAGCGGCATCGGTGCTCGTCGATGGAGTGATCGAAGAGCTGAAAGAAAAATATCCGAGCCCGCAGATTTCTGAGTATCTCGAAGAAGTGCGCCACCATATTTTGGACAATCTGGACCCATTCAAAGAGCGGGAAGGCGAGGATGAGCAACCGCCTTCGGAAGGCGGCGGAGGCCAGCGGCCCGAGCGCACGGACCGCGACCCGTTCCGTGTGTACGGTGTGAATGTGATCCTCGCGCACGGTGAGCAGGAAAAAGTGCCGGTGATCTTCGAGACGATTCCCACGTACGCGAACCTCTTTGGGACGATTCACCGCAGCTACGACACGCGCGGCGGGTGGAATTCGGATTTCATGGATTTGCGCGGCGGTTCGCTGCTGCGCGCGGACGGTGGCTTTCTTGTGATGTACGCGCTGGACACGCTGACGGAAACAGGCGTGTGGCGGACGCTGAAGCGCACTTTGAATCACGGCAAGCTCGAAATTCAGCCGGTCGACGTATTTTTTCCATTCAGCAGCGCAGCGCTGAAGCCAGAACCGATTGAGATTCAGGTGAAGATTATCCTGATTGGCGATCGCGACATGTACGAGCTCCTCTACGATTACGAAGACGACTTCAAGAAAATTTTCAAAGTTCGAGTGGAATTCGATGAGGAAATGACCTGGAGCGAAGAGGTGATTCGCCAGTACGCGGGCCGCTTACGGAAATTGAGTGACGACGAGCATCTCTGCCCCTTCGACCGGACTGCGGTAGCAGTGCTTCTCGAGCATGGAGTGCGTCGTGCGGGCCGGCGAGGGAAGATTACGGCGCGATTCTTCGATTTGGCGGACCTGGCTCGCGAAGCCTCCTACGTGGCAAAACACGAAAAAGCGGCGGTGGTAACCGCGGAGCATGTGAGGAAAGCGCAAGAAGCGCAGATCGATCGCCACAATCTCACGGAAACAAAAATCCGGGAGATGGTGGAGCAGAACCTGCTGTTTATCGATACCACCGGTGCACGCGCAGGTCAGGTGAATGGGTTAAGCGTACTTGAAATCGGCGGCTACGCATTTGGCAAGCCCGTGCGCATTACGGCGGCGGTAGCGCTTGGCAAACTGGGAATTATTAACGTGGAGCGGGAATCAAATTTAAGCGGCCGATTTCACGATAAGGGCGTGCAGATCATATCCGGATATTTGCGCCGCACGTTTGCGCAGGATAAGCCGCTCTCGTTATCGGCGAGCGTGTGCTTCGAGCAATCCTACTCCGGCGTGGACGGCGACAGCGCGAGTTCCACGGAAATCTACGCCATTCTTTCGGCACTCTCGGAGATTCCGATCAAGCAGGAACTATCTGTCACCGGTTCGGTGAATCAGCAAGGCGACGTGCAGCCGATCGGCGGCGTGAATCAGAAAATCGAGGGGTTTTACGATGTTTGCAAGCTGAAGGGTCTGACGGGAACGCAAGGAGTTCTGATTCCAGCTGAGAACGTCGAGGACCTTATGCTTCGCGACGAAGTGATTGATGCCGTCGCCAAGAAAAAATTTCATATTTATCCCGTGGCGACCATCGAGCAGGGAATTGAAATTCTCACCGGCGTGCGAGCAGGCAAACGTGGCAAGACCGGCAAATTCGAGCCGGAATCCGTTTTTGCAAAGGTTGATTCGCGCCTTCGTGAGATGGCTGACACGCTTAGAAAGTTCGAGAAGTAGTCGCGGGGAAATTTCAAATCAAGCGCCGCATTTGAACCGTCACTTGCACCGATTGCCCATTGCGCTGAATCAGTAGCTTGTATTTGTGTCCCACCTGCCGGAAAAGCGCGCGGATCGACGCGAGCGTCAGGTCTGCCGCTGGTTCGTCGTCAATTCCCGCAATAATGTCCCCCTTCAGAACTCCCGCTTCTGCTCCGGGCGTTCCAGGCTGCACCGAGGCGACTTCGAAGGTGAGAAGCCCCGGCCCCTTGGCGACTACCGCAATCCCGCTTTTGTCTTCCTGCTCGTAATCCTCGAAATGGTTGCTGGGGTCGAGAATGAGTTGCTGGTGAGCGTAATCGAAAATTACCGTAAAGCGCCGTAGTATTCCGCCGCCAATCACCCCGGCGCGATTATTGTCGAGGCTGGGATTAGCTCCTGGATGAACGAATGCCGCGACCGGCCCTCGAATTTCGTATCGGCCGATTTCAAACTCCGTTAACCGGCCAAGAGCGACCGTTGCGCCACCTTCAATTTGCGGATCGGATGCGTTGATCGTCTTCACATGCGAAGAAAAAATGCGATGCACTTCGCTAAAGCGATCGGAGATCAGCACCGACGCGTCGAGCGCCGTGTCGACGACAAAATCGGCCTCACGAGTTTTTAGCCCTGCCAATTTAAAACTCGCTTTGATGAGGGGGGCAGGTCCGCTAAACCTCAACGGGATGACGGCTCCCTTTCCCGTATATTTGTACGCGGCCGGATCGTATAGCCGGAGCGTCTGGCGGCCGTAGTCTATTTCCACGACGACGCGGCTGAAAAAGTCAGCTCCCAGCGTGCCTTGATACGGACGTCCCACCTCCTGCGAAAAATCCTGCTTATCGAGTATGGGGAAATTCATAAAAGGTATATCCACGCCGGGGAAATTTAATATCGGATCTTTGAGACTACTCAGCCCGAGATCTGCAGCGCGGGTAGGACTGACAGACGATGCAGCGGCGCTGGAATCAAGCACGAAGAGCGATGGCTGGCTCTTGTTGATGTCTAACGGAACAAAAATAAGGTTTCCCACGAATTCGGCCGGAACCTCGGCCGCATTTCCGCCGAATGCAAACCGCGCCGGCGCAGGAGCTGCGGTTTGCTGCGCTGTCGTTTGCGAATTCGGGGACAAATTCGGATGGAAGCCAAAGCCAAGGAATATTGCAAAGATGGCTCCGAAGGCGGTAAGCGCGGGACGCATGATTTCGCTCGTGCTCCTTGTCTCTTAACACCTGCAGCCACAACATTCCGATTATACGGTTACCGAAGCGGAGCGAGATATCCTTCGCGGGCAAAGATCTGAAACTCGGGCGATTTTGTCGACGCCGGGCCGGATCGGCGGTTCGCGTCGGGAATCTCCACGGTGAGTGCATGAAATTGACCGTCATGCTGAGGCGCGATGCCCAGGACGTATTGATGCCGTAGAGCGGAAGCGATCTCGCGATAGATCGTAACGAAATCATTTGGCGACTCTGGAAAATAAGCGCGCCCGCCAGTGATTTTTGCGAGCGATCGTAGCGCCGAATCGGCCTTCGCAAAGGTCACCGGGTTCGCTGGCTCGTCTGTCGTGTCGGTTTTTGGCGCGACTTTCGATTTCTTTTTTTTTGCGCTTGGGGGACGCCGCAGAGAACCGCCCAGGGCGACGGCGAACAAGGCGGTATCGTCCGCCTTGAGCTTTTGCACCAAAGCATCCCACCGCTCCGGCGGCGAAGAATCGAGGCCAGTGGTCAAGAGGACCACCGCCTTCTTCCCGTGGAGAGGTGCAATCCAGTCGAGAACAGTCGAGACGGAATCGTAAAAGTTGAGATTGCCCATCCCGAGCGTGTACTGGATCTGACCCAGCGCAGCTGCCAACGCGGATTTATCAGGTGTGAATGGAAGAATTGCTTGCGGCGCCTGAGAATATGAAACGAGCGCGACCTCGTCGTCCGGAGCAAGGCCGTCAAGAAGGGCATAGGCGGCCGTTAGGTGCTGCGCGTGGATCAAATAAACTGCGGGACTCGTCTCGAGCATTACCAGCACCTGGGCTGGAGCCTCGATCGGTGCAAAGAACGCGATGGGTTGTTCGATACCATTATCGAGAACCCGAAACCGGTCTCGTGCCAGGCCCGCCACAAATTTGTCCTGCCGATCAAGCACGCTAACGTCAATTTTGACGATTTCGGCGGTGGCTTGAATTCCAGCTTGCGGGGTACGTCCGGTTTCCTGAGCGTGCAAAACGAGTACAAAGCAAAAAAGAAAGTTTGCCGCCGCCAAATGAATTGCTAGAAAAAATCGGCCGCCGCGAGGCCTACTGAATGTACGAATCAAAGTAGATGCCGTGCGAATCCTTCCACCAGCCGCTGATTCCGGCGTGAATGTGGCGCGTGAGGACCTCAGGCTTTACCGCTTGCAGCCACTCGGTAGAAGGAGGCGGTGTGGTGGAATCCTTGGCTGCTTTTGCCATCTCATCAGCGAAGTGGGCTATCACCTTGTCCCATGGGATTTGGACCATATCAGCAGCGCTTAATCCGGAAAGCTTTTCAGGCAGAAGGGAACGCTGATGCGCGAGTTCTGTGCCGCTCAGAATGCCGGCGGCCGGAGTAGCGTCGGGCTTAGCGTCCAACCGTGCCGCGGCCTGGCGGATGAGCGCCTTACGCGGCGCCGCAAAAAGCATTGTGGGCGTCACCGCGACGTAATAGAGCTCACGCTTTTTGGCTCCCGTCTTCGGATCGGTACTTGGAAAGACAAGATCAAGGTACGTGGTGGTGCCAGACGTGTCCTCGCCGACCGTAAAACTTCCTCCGGCGGCGCGCAGAATGCGAAGCACATCCTGGGGCTTTTGAATCGAAATCGCGTAGGTTCTCTGCGACGAACCATCATCAGCGAACGATGTTTCGGATGCAACTTCGCCGGTAAAGAGCTGAAGCGCATCGGCCACGGGCATGCCCAGAAATCCCTGCGCCATTTTCTCGTACATGTCCATCGCCGCGGTTTGCTGCGATGTCAACAGGGGCTCGGCCGCGGCGCGGAGCATTTGATAAATCGCGACAAAATTAAATCGCGAAATACTGAAAACCGGCCCGGAGTTTACAGCGGGCGCGGTAACGAACGAAGTGCCGCTCGTGCCGGCAAAGTCAAACACCCCACCCGCATCGGCCTCACCGATCATCGCCCCGTGAAATCGCATTGCTTCCCCGGCAAAGCTGACGCTTCCGCCGAAGGCGCTAATTCGATCGAGGCGCAGATTCACTGCGAACTTCGTAGCCGGTTTCTCTAGTTGTGCCGGGGTCAAGGTTTTTGTCAGGTTCGGGAAGCGCGCAAAAAATTCAAGGGCCGAGTCGGCACCGATGAAAGGACGCATGGACGCATACTCGGGTAGTTGCATCACGGAATCAGCCGGTTTCTCTGTGCCGCCAAATCGGGCGATAAGTTCCTCGATCACGGACTTTTGATCGGCGAGAAAGTAGTATTGCGGCGTAAGAGCGGTGTAGGACACATCCGTGCCGGTGGCGCGCGCTTCGATTTTCGTTCCATGAAAATCGTAGCTCATCACGGTAGGCACTTCCTTGCCGGTGGCGCGATTCGCAGCCCGCAACTTTTCCACAATGGCCGTTTTTCCGTGCGCATCATAGACCACAAAAAAGCCGGTGACCGGAGGCGGCGCAGAATCGGCCGTGGATTTCTTTTCCAACTTCGGATTCAGAACAACTCCCACTACGGCGGGGTTATCGAAGAGCGAAAGCACCTCGGCTTGATCGCGGTCTGAAGTGGCGGGCCCGTTCTTGGCGATGTTTTCGCGCAAGCTTTTAAAGAGCAACTCGCGGGCGTGTGCGAACTGCGGGTCCTCAAACAGCTGCACCACGTGGTTCGTCTTTTCCGCGCTCGTCACGGCTCCCATGCTGTGCCAATACGCAAAGAATACGGTGCTTGCAGGCAATCGGTCAGTGAGGGAAGGGGTTTGCGCGAGTACGCTGCGACCTGTCGCAATAAGCAGAACAAGCGGGACAATTGCACGAAATCGGCGCACACCGCGGGCTAACGTCCGAATCGTATTCAAATGCGCCACCTCCGCGACTTTACCTTCAGGTTACGACAGCGACCAGCTAGCTCCGAGCCTCAGTTCCCCGGCGCTGGTTTTGCAGCCGCAGAAGCGGGAGCGCCTCCGCCCTTGGGAGTGCTCAGATAACCCTTCGCATGATCCTTGGAGACTTCGAAGACGACGATCTCATACGGCGATCGCGTGCCTCGAACGTAGAACTGCACGGGTTCACCGACGGTCTTATCCTTTTTTTCGATTGCTTTGTCGTCAGCCACCACGTTCATCGTGTACTTGAAACGCTTGGTGTCCACTTTGCTCAACTTCACCTGGATGGGACCGACGTGCTGGATCCCTTGTTGCTTGTTGAGGTCAAATTCGAAGATGTCGCGTTCGTTTAGGCGCTTAAGCTCTTCCACTTCATCATGATTTCGCGCGATCAGTCCGCTTTGCACGCCAAGGTCGCCGACGGTGCTCTGAAGTTTGCTTTTGGTCGCTTCCAGATCCGCTTTCGTCGCAGCAACGTCGCTCTTCGTCCCGCTAATTTCCGTAGCCACCTGGCCTAGCTTTGTGGACGTGTCCTGTTCCACGGCGCCGATTTGCTCACGGAGTTTCGCGTTATTCGCCTCCTGCTGCCGTTTTAGAGAGGCCGAGAGTGACCGCGCACGCGCTAGCTCGTCCTGTGTAAGCCCAAGCTTTTGCGACGTCACTTCCAGCTGGCCTTTCAGGTCAGCGAGCTGCGTATTTGTTTTTTCCAGCTCTGAGCCCAGGACGCGACTCTTTTTGTCCGCGTCATCGAGGCCCTTCCTCATGGCCTGTCTTTCTGCATAGCTGGCGAACAGCAGATATCCAACGAGCACAAAGGCAACTACAAACAGCAGGACGACCCATCGAGGCAGGGCCGCCACTTCTGCCACCGGTTCTTCGGGCTGGGAATGGGGCAGCGGCGTAGAACTCAAACTCATAGATCTCCTTCCGGCGGCTTGGCCGCCTTGTTCTTTCGATGTGCGGAATTATGGCTGAGGCGCAGGAAGTTGTCTATGCCTTGCGACGGCGATTGTTTCCTCCGCGACGGGGCCAAACCGCTTCCACTGTGGTCGTAAGGCCGCCACGCGGCGTGAATTCCCCGGTAACGCGGCAATTGACCGGCCGAGTTGCGTCAACAATATCGCGAAGCATGCGATTCACGGCGTTCTCATAGAAAATTCCGAGATTTCGGTACGCAAGCAGGTACATCTTCAGAGCCTTCAGCTCGAGGCAAACTTTGCGCGGTTCGTACTGGATCGTGAGCTTGCCATAGTCCGGCAGTCCCGTCTTTGGGCACACGGATGTGTATTCTGGAAATTGAATGGTGATCTCGTAGCCGGGGAAGTGGTTTGGCCACGTCTCCAGCTTGGGTAAGCGGGCGTCAATTCCCGCCTTCGAGTGAGCATCGGTGTATTGGGCCATTCTCTCCTCTGAAAGCAATTCTAACGAGTTATAGATTCTACACTCAGTCCCCGTTCATCCCATCTTGCCTGCCCGAGGTATCTTTAGGTATGCTCTCGAAAGTGGGGCGCCCAGACCGGATAGGAGACTGCGTACAGGCATGATCTGTCCACAGTGTCGGAGCTCTGACTGCTTCCGCTCCCATCGCGAAGGAGTTTCCGATTTACTCACCACGTTTGTCGGCCTGCGTCCATGGCGATGCCATACTTGCGACCGGCGATTCTACGCCCGGCGCGTTGCATACGCTTTTAGCCGTTACGCACACTGCTCCAAATGCGGAAATTTTGATCTTAGACGTATCTCCCGCGAGCGTGTGGAGGACGGAACCGTAATCTCCCTAAAGCGCCGGCTCGGCATTCCCGCCTACCGTTGCGATCTTTGCCGGCGACGATTTTTCAGCATCCTATCTTTTCGCCGGATTGTGCCTTCGACGAGCCGCAGTGCCGGATCACTGAGCGGTGGGGAAGCCGCTCCGCCCTCGTCCGTTTCTGGACTTGAATCGACCTAGCTTTACCCTCTTCTGACTTTTCCCCGTCTCACCAAGCGTCCCTCAGGGCCAGCCATCGTGGTATCAACGCCTTCCAGCCGTTGTAACGCACAATTAACATTCCCGTCACGGGTGGTTCAAGGCAGGCACATAAGGTTTGCCGTCCCCGTAATCGGTCAAGGGGAAGGCGCGGCTACAAGGTCAGGCGGTGTCTCTCCGCGCTGTTGCGAAATAGCTGCAACTCTTTGTGTTGCTTTTCATCTCCGTTAGGCCGGCACCATCACCACAGAGGATACAGGTGGAAGCCGGATTCGCGGCAACCGGACGGCGAGCGTGTGGGTTGGTGGGCCATGGGCTTCGCTGAACCCGGGCTGGCGCGGGTCGGTAGGTTCGGAAGTTAAATTCAAGGAGGAAAGGAATGCGAGTACTTGCACTATGGATTCTGGCGTTTGGCATCGCCGCATCACCGGCGATAGCACGAGCCGCTGGAACGGGGGATGACAAGGATTCAACCGCTGCCAAGAAGGCGGACACTGCGAAAGCCGCAACGGACAACAAGACGCCAGCGGCTTCCTCGAAGTCGGATGCCCCGGCGAAACCGGCCTCTCCGACCGTGGAAAATGAACTTCAACAACTTCGCGAACTGCTCGAAGCGCAGTCGAAGCAACTTCAGGAGCAGAACGATGCGTTGAAGGAACAGCGCCATGAAATGGAAGTGATGCAGAATAACCTAAGGGCGGTGAATGCTCCCCTTGTAAACGAGGGTGCACTGCCTGCCTCCAGCGTGGCCGCTCAGCCGGCACTGTCGGCCGGCTTCGTTGCTTCGCCGGACGAAGACAAGCCGGATGCGTACCAAATTCGCTTCAAGGGAATCACCATTACTCCCGGTGGCTTCATGGCGGCCGAAGGTGTTTATCGCCAGCGGGCCATCACGAACGACGTGAACACCGACTTCAAGGGAATTCCCTTCACCGGCGCTTCCATCGCTCACGTCAATGACTTGAACTTTTCCGGACGCCAGTCTCAGATCAATGCCCGGGTTCAAGGCAAGCTCGCCGACGTCAAGGTCGGTGGCTATTTCGAGGGTGACTTTTTGTCCGCGGGCGTCACCTCTAACAACAACCAGACGAACAGCTACACCTTCCGCCAGCGTCAATTCTGGGCGCAAGCGGCCTTCGAAAGCGGCTGGACCATTACCGGCGGTCAGATGTGGAGCTTGGTTACCGAAACCAAGAAGGGAACTGAGCCACTAACGGAAGCCCGTCCAATGACGATTGACGCGCAGTATAACGTCGGCTTCAGTTGGGCCCGCCAGTTTGGTTTCCGGATCTCGAAGGCCTTCGCGGACAACAAGCTGACTTTCGCGCTGTCCGTAGAGGATGCGCAGACCACTTTCGGCGGCAAACTCCAGACGCAGAACACCTTGATTGCTGCACCCGGCGATTTGGCTGGTCTGTACAACAACGAGGCAAACTACTCCTTTAACAAGAGCCCGGACTTTGTCTTCAAGGCAGCTCTCGATCCAGGGTGGGGCCACTACGAAATTTTCGGCGTGGTGGGCTCGTTCCGCGCGAGAATCTTCCCCTGCGCTGGAGCGACCGCTGCAGCGCCGTGCCCCATCAATGACTCCACGATCTCGGGTTCCTTGGCCAATAACCAGGCTATAACAGCAGGTGGAATCGGCGCTAACGCTCGCGTGCCACTCTTCCATCACAAGGTTGACGCCGGCATTCACTTCCTCGGTGGCTCGGGCGTCGGCCGGTACGGCAACGCCACTCTCGCCGACGTCACCGCCCACCCTGACGGGACGCTCGTTGGGCTGCGCTCATATCAGGCTCTCGGAACGCTGGAATTTCACGCGACTCCCAAGCTTGATATCTACGCCTATGTCGGTGGCGAATACGATGGGCGCGCTGCCTACGTTGACGCCAACGGTCATGGCGTGGGCTATGGCGCCATAGGAGCCGTTGCGCCGTTCATCAGAAATGATGGCTGCTCGGTTGAACTATCTCCTGTGAACCAGAACACGCCTGCAGGCACGAATACCACGACCGGCGCCGTCACACCGGCGAACTGCCAGGGTGACATCCGCAACATCATCGAGGGGACTCTCGGTTTCTGGTATCGCTTCTACCAGGGACCGAAAGGCCGCCTGCAATACGGGCTTCAGTACTCGTACGCGGTTAAGAACACATGGACCGGTACAGATGCGTCAGGCGAAGGTTCCTTCACTCCGCATGCCATCGACAACATGGTCTTCACCTCGTTCCGCTACTACCTCCCGTAGGTTGTCGCGCCGTAGGTGGTTGAGCAAGTGCTGCAGTTTAGAAGTTTGAATTGGCTTGAAGAAGGGCGCTCCGGAAAGGAGCGCCCTTCTTTCTTTAATGCTGGTCGTCGATGTGAGAAATAACCGCTTGTCCTAACGCGCCGCGGCGGGAACCATGCGCCGAAGCGTGTCTTCCACTCCTTGCGGCTTGAAACCAAACGGGCCCGGACCCGACTTGTAGCTCACCCGTCCATCGCGGTCTATCACATAAAGACGATCGGGCCACCCTGTGTAAGCTCGTTCGGTCAAATTATCGAAGTTATCGACGACAGCGGGAAACTTGATGCCAAGCTTCACCACGCACAATTGCCCCATCTCGCTGCGCTCGTCGAAGCTCTTGGGGCTCGCAAACACCACGTGGTCATCCAGATTGTCGGGATCCTGCCACACATCGCTGGTGTGCGCCTCGCGAATGTAAACCACGTAGAACGCAACCCGATCGCCATACTGCTCGTAGAGTGTATTGAGAGCGGGAACCTCCCGCCGAAAGGGAGGTCACGTGTAGCTGCCGAATACGAGGACCACCGGCTTCTCGCCGCGCAAAGATGACAATCGAAAGCTCGACTTGTCGGGGCTCTCGAGCGAAAAGTCTGGTGCCATGTCGCCGACGCTCACTTGGCCTGCCCGCGCCACTTGCCAAAGCGGCTTAAACGGCAACGCCACAAATGCCGGCCAGGGAACGTGTTTCATTGTCGCTGCAAAGCGATCCGGCGATTGCAACATCACGCCGAACAGTACCGCCGTTAGCACGGCATACAGCCCCACAAGCGCGAGAGCGACTTTCGCGAGAACCTTCCAACTAGTATAGGTTTTCTTTGCCTCAGGCATCGAATGTCGCGCAATCTACACCGCACTTCAAAGCGCGTCTCTAATCTTTTTGTATTACAGACCAAAGTAACGCCACAGGATAGAAATTCAGGCGGTTTGGATCAGCGACGCTACGCGGTATATCCTCCGAACGTGCAACGTTCAAGCGTCCTGTCGCCAACTCTCGGTTTGATCCTCGGACTCGCGATTACCGTCGCGGCAGTTGTGGCCTATGCCTGGTATACGACCGCTCAAATCTCCGGCTTGCGAAAATTGCAAAATGAGTTTGCCGACCGCAACCGGAAGGACTCGCTGCAATTGTTGCGCATTCAGAACGACCTGAATTCGCTCGGCCTCGCGATGCGCGATATGCTCGATGCTGATGAACAGCACCCGCTCGCGGCTTGGTCCGCGGAGTTTGAACGAATTCACGCCGATCTCGATGATGCGCTTCGCCTCGAAGCACAGCTCGCGGTAGCCGCTCGCACGCCCGATCAGCGCCAGTATCTTGAGAATTCCTTCGCTCAGTTTTGGGACGCGGCCAACGGAGCGTTTTCACTCGCGCGAGGCGGTGACGTCAATGCGGCTCGCAATCAAGTCCGGCTCGCACTGCAACCACGCCAGGCGTCCCTGACTAACGCGGTCGCCCGGCTGCTGGTCGAAAATTACGAAAGCGAGGGGAAAGCGTCGGCCCAAGTGCTGCAGATTTACGATCGCGTCCAGCGCCAGGTCTACTTTTTTCTTGCTGCAACGCTCGCCGCAATCCTGGCCACCGGCCTCTATCTGATTCATTCGAATCGCAGTCTATTCGAGAGGCTGGCGTCACTCTCCCGTCAGCGGAGTGAACTCGCGCGGCAGTTGATCGCCACTCAGGAATCCACCCTGCGCCATATTTCTAGGGAGCTTCATGACGAATTCGGCCAGACCTTGACGGCTGTAGGCGCGTTGCTCAGCCGCGCTGAAAAGCAGATGCCGGATGGATCCGCCGTTCGGGAAGAATTGCACGAAGTTCGTGACATCGCGCAGCAGACTCTCGAAAATGTGCGTAGCCTTTCGCAGTCGCTTCATCCCGTCATGCTGGATGAAACGGGCCTTGAGAGCACCGTCGATTGGTACCTCCCAATGATGGAGAGACAGACCGGCATCACGGTGCATTACGAAAAATCGGGCGCTTCTTTCCCGATTGATGGCGGCGCTGGAATTCATGTCTATCGAATTTTGCAGGAGGCGCTGAACAACATCGTTCGGCATTCCGGCTCGCGCGAAGCCTGGGTTCGCCTCCGCTTCCTTGCTAACCAATTGGAACTCGACGTGGAAGATCATGGCACGGGGTTCGAGTCGCAGAAATCGAAGCCGGGTATCGGCCTTGTCGCCATGCGTGAACGTGCCCAGTTGCTGGAGGCAGCCATCGAAATTTCGCAATTGCAACAGCGCGGCACCTTGGTGCGGCTAAGTGTCCCGCGCCGCAAACTGGACCCCAATGGCAACTAAGATCAAAGTTCTGCTGGTGGACGATCACAGCCTCGTACGCCGCGGTTTCCGTCGCATGCTGGAAGACGAGGCGGATATTGTTGTGGTAGGGGAAGCCAGCAACGGCGATGAAGCCGTGCAACTGGCTCGCGAACTTGCGCCACAAGTGATTGTGATGGACTGCGCGTTACCCGGCACAAGCGGTTTGGCCGCCACACGCAAGATTCTCGAAACGGCCCCGCCAATGGCAATCTTGATGCTGAGCATGCACTCGGAAGATACGCTGGTGCGCCAGGCACTGGACGCGGGAGCTCGCGGTTACATCCTCAAAAATGCGGTCGACCTGGAACTGGCAACCGCCATTCGCAGAGTCGCGGCAGGAGAAATTGTGCTCGACGCGCAATTGGCTAAGCCAGTTACTCTTCGTGGCGAGCGAAACGCAGGTCTCACCGCCCGCGAGCTCGAAGTCCTTCAGCTCATCGTGAACGGCAAGTCCAACAAGGAAATAGCCGACGACCTGAAGCTCAGCGTAAATACAGTCGCGGTTCATCGTGCCAATATCATGGAAACTCTCGGCATCCACAAAACAGCCGAACTCGTGGTTTATGCCATCCGTAACGGGCTAGTCAATATCTCGTGACTCTCTTAACCTGACTCACCGACTCTGCTCCTTTCGTCATCAAGTGACTAATGGTTTTACAGTATTGATGTAAGTTTACGTTGCCCCTACATTAACCTTCGCTTGGCCGCCAAAGGCTCCCCGCTTGAGGCGCACCCCCCAAGCAAAGTTGACCTTGCCCGGCTGACTCGAATGGGTCAGCCGGGTTTTTTTCTGAACTGGTTGCGAGGGAGCTGGCACGCGTGCTCGCGGGTCGGCGAGGTATACCAATCCCGTTTCGTCCCGTCCTCCAAGAATGTTAGAATTGCCCTACCGGCAGGTGAAGAATTAGCTGCTTTCTGGCGATATCGTCTAAAGGTTAGGACGGAGCCCTCTCAAGGCTCAAATCCGGGTTCGAGTCCCGGTATCGCTACCAACCTCACAAAATCAAGGGATTACAGCCTCGGTAGTGACGAGATCATGTGCGGAATTAACGGTTTTCCTCGGCTCCCAATATCAAATCCCGTAGAATGGCGACCGTGAGCGGGACGGTCGATCTCTACAATAACGCCTACGGGCATTACGAGGCCGAGGTGTACCGACTGGTGCGGGCGAGTACCTACGGCAAGGATCTGGGGCAGACGGGTTGGACGACCACCCAAGAGTCAGATGAAATTCCGCAAAGGCTGCAGCTTAGCTCGAGTTCAAATGTGCTGGAGATTGGATGCGGCTCCGGACGGTATACCCTCCAGATTGCCGGTCAAGTGGGCTGCCGCATCGTGGGTGTGGACATCAATACTGCCGGCGTAGAGAACGCGAATCATCTCGCTGCTGCGCAGAACTTGTCCTCACGAGTGAGGTTTCAGGTGGCAGATGTTTCGCAGTCGCTTGCGTTTGACGATGCCGCGTTTGACGCCGTTTTCTCGAATGACGTGCTCTGCCACGTTCGCGGACGGTTGGCGCTACTGCGAGAAATCTTCCGAGTGCTGAAGCTGGGCGGGAGGTTTCTGTTCAGCGACGCGCTCGTGATTGGTGGCATGATTTCGCATGAAGAGGTGGCTGTGCGCAGTGCTATCGGCTACTACCTGTTCAGCCCTCCTGGAGAAAACGAGCGCCTGCTGCGGGACACGGGTTTTTCACATATCGAAGTGATGGACACGACGGCGAATGCCGCAGAGATTTCAGAGCGATGGCACAACGCGCGGGAAAAACACAGCGAAGCGCTGGCGGCCATCGAAGGCCGGGTGAATTTCGAGGGGCTGCAGAGGTTTTTGGCAGCGGTCGAAAAACTCAGCCGAGAGCGAAGGCTGTTGCGACTCCTCTACCTGGCCGAAAGACCTGGCAACTGAACTTCCGCATCGCGACTGGTTACTTCGCTTCCGCCGCTTTAAAATTACCGGCGCTTCGAACCCCGAATTTCCGATCGGCCACCGCGCGCAGGCTTTTGCGTCACAACCGTCGTGCGTGAGCGGGACGGCGCACCAGCCGAGGCAGCCGCCGCCTGAGCCGGTTGCTGGGCGTGGCGGTCGTTCGAAGCATTCCGCCAGTTCACCTTCGGCATGATCAACGACGTATCCACTCGATCGCGGTATTTCACTGCGATATTCATCAGCGAATCGAGCAGCGAGTCCGACAGCCAGTGCGGCTTCAATCCCAGATCGATCAGTTTCGAATGCTTGGCGTTGTAATAGTGCTCTTCCGCTTCCACTCGCGGATCCGGCAGATTCTCGATTTCAACCTTCAGCCGCATTTTCCGCGCCGCCTTCTGCACCAGTTGCGCAAGCTCCAGAATCGAGAATTGTTCGGTGAACTGGTTGAACACTCGGCATTCGCCTCGCGCCGCCGGCTGCATACAGGCGAGCTCGATACAACGTACCGTATCTCGAATATCGAGGAAGCCCCGCGTCTGCCCGCCCTTGCCGTACACGGTCAGCGGGTGGCCAATGGCCGCTTCAATGCAGAAGCGGTTCAGTACCGTGCCGAACACTTCATCGTAATCGAACCGGTTAATCAGCGCTTCATCGAGCGCCACTTCATCCGTCAGCGTTCCGTATACCACGCCCTGGTTCAGGTCCGTTGCGCGCAGCCCCCAAATCTTGCACGCGAACATGATGTTGTGGCTGTCGTGTACCTTCGACAGGTGGTAGAACGAACCCGGCTGCTTTGGAAAGGGAAGCACGTCTTTCCGGCCGTTGTGTTCGATGGTGATGTACCCCTCTTCGATATCGATATTCGGCGTCCCGTACTCGCCCATCGTTCCGAGCTTCACCAAATGACAGTCCGGACGCAATTCGCGAATTGCGAATAGAAGGTTCAGGGTCCCCACCACATTATTTAGCTGCGTAAACGAAGCATGCTTGCGATCGATCATCGAATAGGGCGCCGAACGCTGTTCGGCAAAGTGCACCACCGCATCCGGCTCGAATGTCTTCACCGTAGAAGAAAGGAAGTCGTAGTCGGTCACGTCGCCCACATACATCTCAATCGTGTTCCCGGTAAGCTCCTGCCACACCTTCAGCCGTTCGGAAAGAGGACGGATCGGGGTGAGTGATTGTGCTCCGAGCTCGTGGTCCCACTGGCGCCGGAGGAAATTGTCGATGATTGCGACCGAGTGCCCTTTGCTCGAAAGATACAGAGCCGTGGCCCAACCGCAATACCCGTCGCCCCCAAGTACTGCAATCCTCATGTCCTCTCCTCCGTTTTCTAACCTTTTCGCCCGGGTAACACTATTTCGAACGGTGACTCTAGCATGCGAAACAAGCGATTGCCCCGCGCTAGCGCCCGAATTGCCCTTAATGTCATCAGGTACCGGACCTTCCCGTTTTCGGCCCGCGAAGACCCGCTCCTATGGCGGTCAGTCGCTTTGTCAGGGGAATTAGGCCGAACTGCAATCAAGCGTCGAGCAGAATCAAATTTTACCCTCTCGACCCGCCACAATGCAATCCACTTAAGCCCGCAGGCGGGTCTCTTCGCCTCAATCGCGTCCCTGCCTCATGTTCCGCCTTGCACCTGCCGATACCTCACCTGAAGGATTGGTGTTCACAAAATGGCGCGAGGGCACAATGCAAGAAAATGACAGGCGCTTCAGGCAGCGTTTCGATATGAGAGTCCAGGTGAAAATTCGCAACCTCGACTCCCCAGATCTCTCCGAGCAGCAGGTGGAATCGTCAAACATCTCCGCTCGGGGCGTGTTTTTTTCAACTGACCTGCCGCTCGATATCGGTGCCAGGGTCGAGATGTTCCTCACGATGCCGGTGGAAATTGCGGGAAGAGACTCCCGCATTTGGCGCTGCACAGGGCGCGTCGTTCGCATGCAACCGCGCAGTCCGTCGCAAGCGAAAGCCGGCAACGGAGTGGAGATTCACTATTACGAAGTGCTGGATAAAGCCCGGGCGGCCGTCGCGAATCCACGGTCCGGACGTATCCCGCTCCAGTAATTCCGGTGTACCAGATCGGATGCCATTGGCGGAGGCTAAGCAACGTATGCCCAGACGCGCGTTAATCGTGGACGACGAACCAGTGGTATGCCAATTGATTCAGGGGGTCCTGAGCTCGTCTGGCCTGGATTCCTTGACCCTGACGAAAAGCGCAGACGCTACCGGATACTTGCGCGACGAAAAATTTGATGTGGTGCTGCTCGATTTTGCGATGCCCGCGCCTAGCGGGATCGAACTCGCGCAGCAGGCTCGCGGTTCCGGCTTCAATCAGCGAACGCCAATCATTATGATCAGCGACGATCAGCGTCCATCCGCTGTTTCCGAAGGATTCGACGCGGGTGCCAGCTTCTTCCTCTACAAGCCAATCGACACGACGCGCCTGCAAAGACTGATCCGGGTCACGCAAGGCGCCGTCGAGCAGGAAAAGCGCCGCTTCCGCCGCGTCCCGGTTCGCTCCAAAGTTCGCCTCAGCTCTGATCAGGGGGAATTGCACTGCGAAACGATTGACCTCAGCCTGAACGGCATGATGGTCCATTCTCCCCGCACTGTTCCCACGGGTTCGCACGTTCGAGTCACCCTCGACATGCCCAACGGCGCCAAGCCTCTTCTCGGTACCGGTGCAGTAATGAGGACTGTCGGCGAGCATCAGATGGGAATTCAATTCAATCTGCTGCGCACCGATGAGAGCGGAAGACTGCAGGAATTCCTCCTTCCACTGATCATCGAGGGCTGAATGATGCTTCTCTCGCGTGCGGGTTTGCCTCTCGGCCGGTGGAACACCTGCGCGAATCCGCTGCCGGTCTGGGTGGCCTCCTGATGCTCGTAAATCCAGCCGCGCTTCCCCATTCATACGACACGCGTCTTGTCGCGTTATCGGTCCTGATCGCCATTCTTGCAGCTCACGCTGCGCTGGATCTTGCCGGACGCACAGCCGCTGCGCAAGGAAAGTTGCGCTTTGCATGGCTCGCGTGCGGCGCTTTCGCGATGGGTTTTGGAATTTGGTCGATGCACTACATCGGAATGTTGGCCCTTAAGCTCGACGTTCCGATTCTCTACGACTTTCCGACTGTTCTGTTTTCGCTAATCGCCGCCGCGTTTGGTTCAGCCACGGCCCTGTGGATCGTCAGCCGGAAAGAATTGACGGTCATTTCGGTTGCATTCGGAAGCCTGGTCATGGGATTGGCGATTGCCGCGATGCACTACGTCGGAATGGCTGCCATGCGTATGCCCGCGATGTGCCACTACAATTCCACCATTGTCAGCACATCCATCCTCATCGCAATCATTGTCTCTGCCGCGGCACTCCTTCTGACGTTCCGTTTCCGTGGTGTGCAGAACGAATTCCACATCGGCAAACTTTCCAGCGCCGTCGTGATGGGTTTTGCCGTTGCCGCTATGCACTACACTGGCATGGCTTCCGTTTCCTTCACGTCCTCGCCTCTCGTCGAAGATGCCTCGCACGCCGTCGATGTTTCCTCCCTGGGAGTAGCGGGAATCACGATCGTCAGTGTCTTCGTCGTCGGCATTGTCGCAATTACATCCCTGCTCGACCGCAGATTTTCCGCACAAGCCGTGCAACTGGCTTCAAGCGAAGAAAGGTATCGCCTGCTTTTCCAGAGATCTCTGGCCGCAGTCTACCGAAGCACTCCCGATGGCCGGATTCTCGACTGCAATGAAACCTGCGCAAGAATCCTCGGATACGAATCTCCGCGAGAACTGATAACCCTGGAGGCAAACTCCGCCTCTTTCGAAGAGGGAGATCGAAGTGAATACCTCGCCCGGCTTTCCTCCGATGGCCTGGTGAGCAATTTGGAAACGAGCTTCAAACGCAAAGACGGCAAACGAGTCTGGGTCTTGGAAAACGCCAACCTTGTTGACGATCCCAGTGGCGGAGGCTCCGTCGTCGAAGGAACCTTTCTCGACATCTCCGATCGCAAGAGCATGGAATTAGAACTCACCCAAACCAAAGAGCTCGCGGAAGCAGCCAATCGCGCGAAGAGCGATTTTCTTGCCTCCATGAGCCACGAGATTCGCACTCCTATGAACGGCATCATCGGAATG
>DATNKB010000099.1:0-3386 GCA_035603595.1 Candidatus Dormiibacterota bacterium | reverse complement strand
CAACGCGAATTCTCGAAAGTCGCTGATCATGTGACTGTGACCTATCCGAGACACAAATCAGAGGAATTCCTCAGCGGGGCCGACCCTTGGATTATCGCCTGTGTTCTGAGTGTGGGAGGGACCGTAGTGACGCAAGAATCCACCAGCCGGAGGAGAAAAGTCCGCATCCCAATCGTTTGCGGTCATTTTGGCGTTCGATTTGTCGATACGTTTCAGATGCTCGAATGGTTCGGTGCAAGACTCTAAATTCCAGGTATGAAATTCATCTGATGCTGCCTTCCCAAATTCAATCCTCCGCGAGACACCTCTTCCCGCGTTTTTTGTCTGCGTAGTTTCCGCAATTGACATCGTAACGCGAAGTACACTAGCATGAGTCGGGGAATATTTTTCGAGCCCCGAGGAAGCCTCTAGAGAAAGAAGGAACGAACATGAAGATCGACAAAATCACTGGACGCCGCAAGCTCCGCCCGCCAAGAGCAGACCTCCAGCGCCACGCCCGTAAGTGCCATATCTGTCACCACCCGCAACGCGCCGAGATCGAAGACGACTTCCTCAATTGGCATGGCCCCAACAAAATCGTCAAGGACTACCAGCTGCCTCATTGGTCGGTCATCTACCGCCATGCGAACGCCCTCGGACTCAAAGCCCGCCGCAACGAGAACATCCGCACCGTCCTCGATATCTTCGTCGAGCAGGCGGAGACCGCCCCCATCACCGCCAACGCCATCCTCCGCGCCATCCGCGCCTATTCCTGCCTCCGGGACGATGGCACCTGGGTCGAACTCCCCAAGAAAGTGATCTACCAGACCGACCGCAAAACAGCCTCGGTAAGCCGCCGAATTTCTAATCGCAAATCTGGAATTAGAAATCACCGCAACCTGCTGAAAACAAACACCAGCGGCCAAGTCTAATCGCAAATAAAATGGATTTTTCATCGCGATTTTGAGAGAGCCTGTCATCCCGACCGGAGCGGAGGGATCTCTCTTCCGGCGCGTTTCGGGCTACGTCGCGTCACGTGTTTTGCGTCGGGCGACCACGCAAAACAACGTAGCCCAGGTCCCTCCCGATCGTCTTCCGATCGGGATGAAGGATTTTAACTTGTAAATGACCTGAGGCCTTGACTCAAGGAGACTGAAGATGAAATTGCGCAGCGCCTTCGCGCAAGCCGCCGTCGCCGTCGCCACTCCGTTCGGCCGCCTTTGTGATATCTTTTCCGGCGTATTCAAGCACGAATGGAGGAATCATTCCGTGAAGAAATCGCTGGTGCTGCTTACGCTCGGATTCTGCATTTCTCTGGCCGCGTTCGCTCAACAGGCCGCGAAGAATGACTTCGATGGCAAGACGTGGTGGGACTACGTAAAAGTCCTCGCCGACGACAACATGGAAGGCCGCGAGACCGGCAGCGCCGGACTGAAGCGCGCTGAAGCCTACGTCGTCGAGCAGCTCAAAGCCGATGGCGTCGAGCCTGCCGGCAGCGACGGCTACTATCAGCCCGTGAAATTCGAGGTGCGCCAGATTGTCGAGAAGGACTCCAGCATCGCACTTATCCGCGACGGAAAAAGCGAGCCCCTCGCTCTCGGCGAAGACGCGTTCTTCAACACGCGCGTCAACCTCGCGCCCGAAATCGAAGCGCCGCTCGTGTTTGTCGGCTACGGTCTCACCATTCCCGAGAAAAACTACGACGATCTCGCTGGGCTCGACCTGAAAGGCAAAGTCGTGGCGATATTCGGCGGCTCGCCCGCGGAAATGCCCGGGGCACTCGCATCGCACTATCAATCTCCCGGCGAGCGCTGGAAATCGCTGCGAAAAGCAGGCGTGCTAGGCGTCGTCACATTGCCGAACCCCGCCTCGATGGATATTCCATGGTCGCGCATGTCGCTGAACCGCGCGCATCCCAGCATGGAGCTGGCGGACGCCACTTTGAACGAAACCGAAGGCGAAAAGCTCTCCATGATCGTGAATCCGGCGAGCGCCGAGAAATTGTTCGCAGGTTCCGGCCACACCTTTGCCGAAATCGCCGAACTGGGCAAGGACCGCAAGCCGCTGCCGCGATTTCCGCTCGCCGTTTCGATCAAAGCCGTCACGAAAGTGGATACCACCGAAGTTGAGTCCGCCAACGTAATCGGCAAGTTGCCCGGCAGCGATCCCGCCCTGAAAAATGAATACGTGGTTCTCTCCGCGCACATCGACCATCTGGGAATCGGCGAGCCGATCAACGGCGACAAAATCTACAACGGCGCAATGGACAATGGTTCCGGTTCGGCGCTCCTGCTCGACGTGGCGCGATCCTTAAAGGCAGATCCCGCGGCGCACAAGCGCTCGATTCTCTTCGTCTTTGTGTGCGGCGAAGAAAAAGGCCTGCTCGGCTCGAAATATTTCGCCGCGCATTCCACGGTTCCCGCGAAATCAATCGTCGCCGATATCAACACCGATATGTTCCTGCCGCTGATTCCGCTGAAAGTGCTCACCGTCTACGGTCTGCAGGAATCCGATCTCGGCGATATCGTCCGCGAAGTGGCAGAAGCGCAAGGAGTGAAGGTGCAGCCCGATCCCGAGCCTCTGCGCAATTCCTTCATCCGCAGCGATCAGTACAGCTTCATCCGCCACGGCATCCCGGCGCTCGCGATGAAGGTAGGTTACGAGCAAGGCTCGCCCGACGCCAAGCTCTATAAAGACTGGCTCACCCAGCGCTATCACGCGCCGTCGGATGACACGAACCAACCGGTGGACTTGCAGTCGGCCGCTGCATTCGAGGCAATTGTGCGCGGTCTGACCATCGCGGTCGCCAATCGCACGGAGCGCCCGCAATGGAAATCCGACAGCTTCTTCCGCCGCTTCGCGCAAGCCGATTAATCTAAGTTCGATTTAAATTTGCTTCGGTCTATTTTTTGTGCGATGCATCAGGCATCGACTTTGTCGGTGGCTCGTCCGGCGCTGACCAGAACGGATACGCGCCTTTTCCGACATAACGAAAAGCGCCATCCACATACACGTAGTTAACAACCAGTGAAAATCGGCCGTTTTTCATTTTCGGAGTCGAATCGAATTCAGTAACGAATTGTTCGACCGGGATCGCGGCGCTCGGCAGAATCGCATCAGGCCGCGGCGAGATTCGTGTCGTAGGATCGGCGTGCGGCGGTTTGCACCGGACGCGAAATCTCGTCCCAGGCGGCACAGCGGCCATCGATCGTAACAGCGCCTGTTCGTAGCCATTCAACTCCGATGCATTCTGCCGGACGAGTTGTTCCACCTGATCCTTCACGAAGTATTTCGCAAACCAATCAGCGGGATTTGGCAACGAGAAGATTGCAAGCGCCTGATGGAATTCCGCAGGCTTCGCTGCCGCGAACGCATCCAGAAACGGTTGGTACTGGCTTTCCAGTCCT
>DATNKB010000098.1:0-3934 GCA_035603595.1 Candidatus Dormiibacterota bacterium | reverse complement strand
AACTCCACAAAGAAAAAGCCCGCACAAAATACTCCATCGAACTTCCCGCCGGAGCCGCCGGCGCTCTCGAAGGTTAGTAACAAAATCTAAATCCGCCCGTATTAGATAAAGAACGCGCGACGGATGCATCTTGACCACGACGCTCGAATCAATTAAACTAACTGGTTAGTTAAATAATTAAGGCTTGTGAGGGCGGTAGAACATACCGCATCTCCGGATCCGTGCATGAAACTGGGACGCAGAAAAGTCGACAACCCCGCCACGGCGCGGCGCATCCTTGCCGCCGCCGAGCGCCATTTTGCCGCCCAGGGTATGGCCGGTGCGCGCACAGACGAAATCGCGGCCGACGCCCATGCCAATAAGGCGATGCTCTACTACTACTTCGGGAACAAGCGTCGCCTCCATCGCGCCGTCCTCGAAAATCTCTTTCGCCAACTCAGCAAGGTCGTCTACGCGCCGCCAGCCCCAGATGCCCCTCCCCGTGATCGGCTGCGCGCCTGGGTAAACGGGTACTTCGATTTCCTTGCGACACACCCGAACTATCCGCGCCTGGTGCAGCGGGAAGCGATGGACGCCACGCCCAAGATTGAATGGATCGCCCGCGAATACTTCCAGCCGTTTTTCAAGCACCTTACCGGCTTGATCTCCGACGGCATATCGGCCGGCGAATTTCGCGAAGTCGATCCGGGTCAAACGGCATTCACGATGCTCGGCGCAGCAGCCTTTTATTTTGCCTCCGCGCCGGTGATGAGACAAATCGTTGGACATGATCTGCTGGCGCCGCACGCGCTCGAAGCGCGCCGCCTCGCGCTACTTGATTTCATCGAGCATGGTCTGCACCGCACTCATCCAAAACGAATGCTTGAAGATCCTTCCCCAGCGAGGTCCCGATGACCGGGCGAAAATTCATAGTCGTGATCGGAATGGTTTTTCTGATCGCGTTGATCGTCTACTTTGCTACCACCCCGAAAGGCAGTGATATTTCGCTGATTGGAGTTGTAGACGGCAACGAGGTGATCGTGAGCCCTCAAATCACGGGACGCATCGTCAATCTTACGGTGGACGAAGGCTCGCAGGTGAAGAAGGGCGATCTTATAGCCGAACTGGATCGCACCGAGCTCGAAGCAAGCCTGGCCGCCGCGAAGGCAAACGTAGGCACGCTCGAAAATTCTGTCACTCAAGCCCAGCACAACTACTCCTGGACGAGCGACCAAACCTCCGCCTCACTCGATCAGGCTCAGGCGATGACCACTTCGTCGGACGCGCAACTCGAGCAGGCCAAAGCGCAGCTCTGGCGCGATCAATCCGATTTGAAGCGCATGCAGCAGCTCTATGACAAGCACGAAGTATCGGGCCAGGACCGCGATCACGCCGAAGCCGCAGTTAAAATGTCGGAGGCTAACGTGACCGCCCTGGAACATGCATTAAAAGCGCAAAAGGCCTCCATTGCAGTGGCGCAAGCCAATCGCAAGCAGGTCGATATGCGAAAAAGTGCCGTCGCGAGCTCGATCGCACAGCTCGAACAGGCTCGCGCCGCGGTGGCGCAGGTTACAGCGCAACTCAGTTACACGAAAATCTACGCTCCGATTGATGGCATCGTCTCGGTGCGCGTCGCGAAGCAAGGAGAAGTCGTTGCGCAGGGCTCGCCCATCGTAGTCGTTGTTGACATAGATCACTTGTGGGTTCGCGCTGACGTCGAGGAAAGCTACATCGACTCCATTCAATTTGGCGAGAAGATGCGCGTCAGGCTTCCTTCAGGCAACATGCTCGAAGGGCCGGTAATTTTCAAAGGGGTCGAAAATGATTTCGCGACGCAGCGCGACGTGAGTCGCACGAAGCGCGACATCAAGACGTTTGCGATCAAGGTTTCGGTCCCCAATACCGAGCACCGCCTTTTCACGGGGATGACCGCCACGGTCCTGCTGCCGCAGCCCGAAAAGAAAAACTGGTTCGAGCGGCTCCGAACCTAGCGGACAAATCCATGAGCGCGATTGAAGTGGATCACCTTACAAAAAAGTTCGGCGACCTCGTCGCTGTCAACGACGTGAGCTTCCAAGTGGCTGAGCAGGAGATTTTTGGTCTGCTGGGGCCGAATGGCGCCGGCAAGACGACGCTCATCCGGATGATGACGACGCTCACACCGCCGACGTCCGGCACTGCGCGAATCGCCGGGCACGATATTCGCGGCGATGCGGATGGAGTGCGCCATGCTCTCGGTGTGATTCCTCAGGCGTTCACGTCCGATCCTGAATTGACCGCCAACGAAAATATGCTGATTCACGCCAAGCTCTACGGCGTCCCCTCCGACAAGCGGGAAAAACTGATTCACGACCTGCTCGAATCGGTGGACCTGCTGAAATTTCAGGATGCCCTGGTGCGCACGTTTTCCGGTGGCATGCGCCGCCGACTCGAGATCGCGCGCGGGCTGGTTCATTCGCCCAAAATTCTATTTCTCGACGAGCCTACCACCGGCCTCGATCCCGTTTCGCGCACAAATGTATGGGAAATGATTCGCAACATGCGCGACAAATCGAAGCTCACAATTCTGCTCACCACGCATTACATGGACGAAGCCGATAAGCTCTGCGATCGCATCGCGATCGTCGACCACGGAAAGCTGGCGGCGCTCGACACGCCCACGGCCCTGAAAGACAGCGTGCCAGGTACGGACTCGGTGGAAGCTGAATTCGAAGACACGCCGCCCGACTGGCTCGACCAACTTCAGCACCTCGCGCAGTCCGCAGGCGTCACCACTCACGCTGGCGCAGTGCGGATCGCGTCGCACGACGGCCCAGCCACCGTGGCGGCGCTGATGGATTTGGCACGGGTGCGGCACGTGACGGTAAGAAAAGTCTCGGTGACGAGCACAACGCTCGACGATGTGTTCTTGCACTACACAGGCAGCGAATTGCGCGACGCCGCGCACGGAGGCGCGGGCTATGACATCAGCCACCTCTATCGCTAAAACGCTCCGATTTGGGACAACTTGCCTCTCGCCGAGGGGGGTGCTTTACCGCCTATTAGAAAATCGTAAACAATTGAATCGCGACGAGTTAGGGCAAAGTTTAATCGCGCTACCGTGTATTAAAAACTCGGTGACACGCGCATGAAACTCTTTCGCGTCAATGCCCTGATTGAGCGCGATATGCGGAAATTTTTCCGCAGTCCCGCTTTGATGATGGCTTCGATGGTCTTTCCGCTGGTGCAGTTGATCGTTCTCGGCTACGCGTTTGGCGGCAAGATCAAAGGCGCCGTGGTCGCGGTCGTCGATCAGGACCAGACGGTGCAGTCGCGCCGCCTCCGCGAAATGATGAACGGCATTTCGGAGGGGCCAAAAACCTTTCGCGTGGTCGAATATAAATCTTTGCCGCAGGCAATCAACGATCTCCGCTCCGGATTCGTCGCCGCCGTAATCGACATTCCCTACGACTTCACACAGCGCTACTACCAGCGCAACCGTCCGCGCATTTCCTTCACCGAAGACAACACCGATCAGTTCGTTTCGAGTTCCCTGCTCGAACGCGTGCAGCAAATGGTGAACGAACTGAACACGCCGGATGTGGTGCCGCGACTTGCAAACCAGGTGGACTTGAACGTTGTCGAAATGTATCCGTACATCGAGTACATCAAATATTTGCTCGCGGGCTCGATCGCGATGTCGATTTTCATTGTGGCCATGATCGGCGGTGGCATCACGTTTATTGACGACAAGGCTCGCGGGCTGCACGAAGGATATCTCGTCACCCCAATTCAAAAAACCGAGCTCGTGATGGGATTGATTGGCGCAGGGGCATTGAAAGGATTGATGGCCGGATTCATTCTCACGATCATCGGCGGCTTGATTGCTGGGATTCCGCGGCTGTGGGATCCGGTGCGGCTGTTTTACCTTGCGATTGTCGTTCTGGTCGCTTCGGTCGCGATGATCAGCTTCATG
>DATNKB010000097.1:0-5943 GCA_035603595.1 Candidatus Dormiibacterota bacterium | reverse complement strand
GGTGATCCCGATTGATGTTTACGTTCCAGGTTGCCCGCCGCGACCGGAAGCTTTGCTCTACGCGATCTTCCAGCTGCAGAAGAAGATTGATTCCACGCGCGGCAGCTTTTCCGGCTCCTTCAATTTCGCCAAGAGCTCGACTTCGGCCTCGACTTCAACCTCGCCAAAAAGCGAAGCCTGAGTTTCTCAGAACATCCGGTCTTCAGCGGTCGTCTGCAACATCCTTCCGAGTGACAAAGCAGGATTTCACGGTCTCTTAAACCCGCTTTCACCGCCTATTAGAATTTCTCTTCCCCCTTTTTTTCAATGCGTTACGCCGAGTTTTAATCGCGCTACCGTAGATTTAAATCGTTTGGAAGAAATCTCGTGAAACCAAATAGATGTATATGCATCTATCTGGTATGGACAAGCCAGAAAAGAGCCTGCCGAATTTACCGTGCATTTGCGCGACCTTCCGCCGGACGGCGCGAGCGCTCTCACAGCTCTATGACCACGCGCTCCGGCCGCTTGGACTGAAGACTACGCAATTCACGATTCTGCAGGCGCTCTCGCTGGCGGGTGAGGTCTCGCAGGGGCGGCTGGGCGAGATTCTGGCGTTGGACTCGACGACATTGACGCGAACGCTGGCGATCATGAAGCGACGCAAGTGGGTTGCGATGCGCCAAGGACGCGATGGACGCGAACGCTTGATATCCCTGTCGACGGCGGGGCGAGAACGATTCGACCTGGCGTCTCCGGCCTGGCAAGCCGTGCAGGACCGTTTGCGCTCGGAGCTCGGCGAAGAGCGCTGGAACGCGCTGTTTCAACAAAATCGCGACATGACCGCTATGGCAAGAGCGAAATGACTCCTGTGACGAAGGGAAAATGATTGCTGTGGCAAGAACGAGATGTCGGTGGCGAAGGCTGAGTGAGTTCTGGGGCGTAAAAACAACTCGGTACCGAAAGGAGGATTGTGATGAGTGGAAGAGAGCACGGAAAACTGGCAATAGGAATCATTGCAGGGTGGTTCGTTTTTTCACTTTCTGCGGGGGCCGCGCACGTTTTCAAGCAGAGCGCAGCCGGTCCGCCCATCGCGCTGGGGCTGTCCGTGGCGATACCGATTCTCTTGTTCTGGATCTGGTTTAGGACTTCGGCGGGATTCCGCGATTTTGCGTTGTCGCTCGATCCGCGCGTGCTGACCACCGTGCAATCGTGGCGAATTGCTGGGTTCGTGTTTGTGGTCCTGTATTTCTACCGAATTTTACCCGGCATGTTTGCGAATCCTGCCGGATGGGGCGACATCGCAATTGGTCTCACTGCGCCGTGGGTAGCGATGAAGCTGGCTGAGCCGGGCCATCGAAAAGGATTCATCTTTTGGAACGCGCTCGGCCTTCTGGACCTGGTTGTAGCGGTAACAACGGGAACCACATCCAGGCTGCTGAATCCTCACGGACTTGCCGCCGGTGCAATGACGCTATTGCCGCTAAGCATCGTGCCCACGTTCCTTGTGCCGCTCTTTGGAATTCTGCACATCATCGTAATCGCGCAGGCCCGACGCTGGCCCGAAGTTGAGGTTGCGCGAAATCGTCAGCCGGTACCGGCGTCAGCGGCGTGAGGATGCCGTCTTAACGAAACAAGAGCCCTCCCTTTTGCGTATATGCTAGTGTGCGCTGAGGGAGGGCTGTGATGTTGACGTTCTTGCTGTGGTGCCTGCTGTTTGTGGTTTGCTGGCCGCTGGCGCTATTGGCGCTGATTCTCTATCCGATTGTTTGGCTGATCCTGCTGCCGTTCCGGATCGTGGGAATCGCGGTCGGTGGAGTCTTCGAATTGTTGCGAGCTATCATCTTCCTGCCAGCGCGGGTACTCCGCGGCCCCCGCACCGCATGATCCCAACGCATAATTAGCAACGACGATCAACGCGCTCGTGGCTACCATGCAAAATTCAGCCGGGCTGTAAAAAGCCGTTCCCACAGAAGCTGCAACTAGTGAGCTGTTTAGCCCTGCGACTGCGTCGCATGCTTCGTTTGGCCGCCGTCGAAGTAAGTGCCATGGTCGAGGTCGGGGATAAGGCCGACTTGGGTTGGGCGCCAGCCGAGTTGTAGCTGGGTTTTCGCGCAGGAGGCAGGGCAATCGATGGCAACGAAGTGTGCGAGCCAGTCGAAATGAGCGGCGGCTTCGTCGGGTGATTTGCTCACGACCGGCACGTTGAGACGGCGGCCGATCGCGGCAGCGATATCGCGGAAGGGAACGCCTTCGTCGCCGATAGCATGATACTTGGCGCCGGCAGTACCGCTTTCAAGCGCAAGCCGATAGAGACGAGCAGCATCGAGGCGGTGAACTGCAGGCCAGCGATTCGATCCATCACCCACGTAAGCGGAAGCGCCCTTCTCGCGAGCGATTTTGATGAGGCCTGGAACGAACCCGTGGTCGCCGTCACCGTGGACGGAGGGCGGGAGGCGCATCGTCGAGACGTTGACGCCGCGCGCTGCAAGTGAATCGGTTGCCTCTTCGGATTTGCGGGGAAAATTGGCGCCGGCCGACTCTTCTTCCAGTGCGAGTGCGCCTTTGCGTTGAACAAGCAGAGTGCCTGAGGTGACGATGAGCGGGCGGCGCGAGCCAGCGAGCGCGGCACCAAGTGTTTCAATGGCGAGCCGATCTTTCTCAGCGGCCGGCCCGTAATTTGAGAAGTCGTGTATGAAAGCGGCATGGATCACGCCGTCGGAAGCGGCTGCTCCACTGCGCAGGCTCTCGATATCCTCAAGCGAGCCGCGATGCACATCGGCTCCTGCCGCAGCAAGCGACTTGGCGCCTGCATCCGAGCGAGCAAGGCCAAGCACTTTGTGACCTGCCTTCAGCAACTCCGGGATGATGGCAGAACCGATGAAGCCTGTAGCACCTGTGACGAAAACTTTCATAAATGCTCCTTCTATGTCGCGATCGAAAAGCCAAATTAATGTGCAGGCTGAGCCGCCGCCATTGTTTTGGAGCTGATTGAGTTGAGCTGGGCGATTACGTCCGAAGAAAGTTGCAATGAAGCAGCGCTTAGATTCTCCCGAAGATGGCCAGTGGAAGAGGTGCCGGGAATCAGCAGAATGTTGGGAGAGCGCTGCAGAAGCCAGGCGAGCGCAACCTGCATAGGGGTGACTTGGAGCGAAGCTGCCACCTGATCGAGGACCGATGATTGCAACGGCGTGAAGCCTCCGAGAGGAAAGAAGGGAACATAGGCGATGCTTTGCTGCGCCAGGACATCGATGAAGGCGTCGTCACTGCGGTTAGCCACATTGTAGAAATTTTGGACGCAGACGATCTCCGTAATTTTCTGGGCTTCTTGAAGTTGCTTTGGAGTGATATTGCTAAGACCGATGTGACGAATCAAACCTTCGCGCTTCAGTTCGACGAGCACATTCAGCGGTTCGGCGATCGATCCTTCCGATGGCTGCAGCATCCCGCCGACGCGAAGATTGACGACGTCAAGATTGTCGAGACCGAGATTCCGGAGGTTGTCGTGAGCTCCATCGATCAATTCTTTTCGCCCGAGCGCGGGAATCCACGATTTGTCGGCTCCACGGCGAGCACCGAGTTTGGTCACGATGACCAAGCCGGCGAGATAGGGATGCAGAGCACGCTTGATAATCTGATTGGTTACATGCGGGCCGTAATAGTCGCTGGTGTCGATGTGATTCACGCCAGAGGCTATCGCCTCCCGCAAAACAGCAATCGCGGCGTCAACGTCCCGTGGAGGCCCAAAAATTTCAGGTCCGGAAAGTTGCATGGCGCCATAGCCCATGCGGTAGACGCCGGATGAGGTATCGGGGAATTTGAATGTGCCACCGAGCTTCGTTTCGCTCATCGTCATATTTTCTCCATCTGTGAATTCGTTTTCTTGAATTTTCGTGGTCTTGACGTAGATCCGGTTAAAAGGATTCGCCAACCATTTCTTCACTCTTCTTCCAAAGCGCCTCGGCATTGGCTGCGTCCAGCGCATAGGCTCGTACTCCTTCGCTGGCAACGGTGATTGTGGCGTTGTCTGGAACGACGTTGCCGACATGGCAATTCTCGCAGTAGCGACCGCCAATCTCATCCGCTGGAGCAACCACGGCGGCCCACACGGAAGTCGCGGCGCCCTGCGGAACCGTTTTCAATTGGAAAGGTGCCTTGCCCTCTGCGGCAAGCTGGTTGTTGATCTGGGCGACCATCGTTTCTAAGCGGCCGGGATCGGTGTGGCGGGTCAGTTCGGTCCGTATACCGCCCGGATGTACGGCCGCGGCGCGCACGCCGCGTTCACGGTGCCGGTTATCGAAGGCAACGGCGAAGAGAATGTTTGCTGTCTTCGAGCGACCATACGCGACGAAGGGTTCATACTCCGTGCGTTCAAAGTTTGGATCTTGCAGGTCAACGTTGGAATAACGATGGCCTGCGGAGGAGAGGTTGATCAGCCGTCCTCCCGCCCGGATGAGCGAAGCAATCCGGTTGACGAAGACGAAATGGCCCAGATGATTGGTGCCGAACTGCATCTCGAAGCCGTCCTTTGTGTAGGTAAACGGTGTGGCCATGACCCCCGCATTAGCGATGACTACATCGAAGGGGTCACCCTTTTTGAGAAGTTTGTCGGCACAGTCGCGGACACTCTTAAGATCGCCAAGATCGAGCGCAACCAGTTCGAAGCTACCGCCGTTGGCCGATGCGTCCTTTCGTACCTGTGCTGTTGCGGCGTCCGCCTTATCCAAATCTCGCGCGGCACCAACGACGTTGGCGCCGTGTGCGGCAAGTGACCGCGCCGTCTCCACGCCAAGACCCGCCGAAACGCCGGTAACAAGAATCCGCTTGCCGCGCAGATTCACGCCCGACAGAACATCGTCTGTTGTTGAGGTCGCTCCGAATAATGTGGCCGAGGTTGCTTTAGATACGCCCGCCATGTCTCCTCCATCTTATGCCTCCCCCTTGTTATCGCCGAGGGCAGCAAACGCGTGTTGACGACCGGTCCGTTCTCCGGGTAAAAGATTCTGGTAAAGCGGAGGCCGTCTCCGCTATACTTAGATTATCGGAGGATGTCTCCGGTTGCAAGATTTTTAGACTTTTAACCATGGCCCAGAAACGTACACATCCCGCCCCGCGGAAACCGCACCCAGGAGCACGACGAAAGCCGCGCGCAGATGCGCAGCGGAACCGCGAGCGCATTCTGGAAATCGCCAAACAGGCGTTCACGCGGTCCGGCGCCGACGCCAGCCTCGACGACATTGCCACGCAAGCAGGCGTCGGAGCGGGCACCTTATATCGGCACTTTCCGACGCGCGAAGCGCTGCTAGCAGCGGTGTACCGGACGGAGGTGGAGAAGCTGGCCGCAGCAGAGAAGCGACTTGCTTTGGAGTTAGCGCCGCTGGAAGCTCTGCGAGCTTGGATGCTGTTGTTTGTGGATTACATCGTCACGAAGAAGATCATCGCCCCGGCGTTGAAGGCAATGGTCGGGGAGCACTCCAGAGTGATTGAGGATTGCTACGCCCAGATCCAAGGGGCCATTCGAGCTCTTGTGAAGCGAGCGATCGCCGGCGGGGAGATGCGCAGCGATATCGACCCGGTTGACCTGCTGAAAGCTCTGGTTGGAGCGGCCTACATGTCGGACAGTCCCGACTGGCAGCAAAGCGCGAGGAGACTGGTTGATATTTTGATTACCGGGTCGCGAGCCGTTAGATAGCTCAGTCCCGCCGTAACTGCCGAGCAGTCCCCGTCCTTGACAGCGCCGAGGGTTCGGTATCAAATGGCGCCGCATTCGGGCCTGTCTTACACAAAAACAACTAAAAGAGGAGACTGCATGAAGCGAATCACTTCGTGGTGCGTTTTGTTGTTGTTGGCGACGGCGACGTGGTCACTGGCGCAGACAGGGACGGGGGAAAAAGCGGTTACCGATCTCGAGAAACAATGGCTCAAAGGGCAGCAGACCAACAATGTGGCGCTGATTGAGCCACT
>DATNKB010000096.1:0-14262 GCA_035603595.1 Candidatus Dormiibacterota bacterium | reverse complement strand
ATTAGGACCATCAAAGTGTCTAAGTTCTGCATGGAAAGTATGTCCCAGAACGAACCCGCTTCAAGATGCGAGTACTAGCCCGTTGTTCAAAAGGGCAATAAAACCCCTGTTTACAGAGCGAGTCAGACTAACAAGCGGTTTGTGGTGACGGGGTGAGGAAAAGACGCGAGTTAACCGTGGATGTCAATAAACGGACGGGTGAGGTCGATTCTCTGGCCTGAAGGGACACGAAAATTGCGGCGAACCTACCCGGTCACTCTCTGAGATCCACGAACCTGTCTTGGATCAAGCGTTGGATGAGAGCAAAAATGATGGCGGTAGAAACACCGAACATGAGCATTCCATCTGTGGCTTCGAGTGGGCCCAGCATTCTCCATGACGGCGTCAAGAGCAGATCGCCATAACCCAAGGTGGTGTAGTTGACCGCTGAGTGATAGTAAGCCGTTCCGAGCCCGGCGAATTCTCCGCAGATTCTGAACAACACCGCCCACAGGGCGATATCGACCAAGTGCGCTGCGAGCGCGAATGATATCGCCAGGGTAACGATCGCAAGATCCTGCCAGAAGTCTACGCCCGCGCGTCCGAGCCTTCTTTCACGGCGAACGAAGCTTACTGTTGCCATTACGGCAAGCGCGTGGATAAGGATCGTGGATACGGTGGGGATAGCACCCACTGCCAAGGGTACAAAGATGGGGATTCTAATTGGCGTCACGACCACGGACGGACGATTCCTAGCTTCTTCATCCGGAAATAAAGTGTTGATCGGTTCATGCCAAGACGCGATGCCGCGCCCCTTGGTCCGGAAAGAACCCATCTGGTCTCTTTCAGGGTCGCGCGAATGTGCTCGCGTTCGACGTCTGCGAGAGTTTGCGGCTTGTCGCCGTCATGTCCGGGCGTAACTCGGGACTGAAGATCGCGGTAGGGCACATGCAATACGGAACCGGTGGATAGAATTACGGCCCGTTCGATTACGTTTTCCAGTTCGCGTATGTTACCCGGCCATCGGTATTCAACGAGCGCGTCCATCGTTCTCGTTGGAATCGTCTCGATCGTCTTGTCCATCTTTTGCGCCGCTGCTTCCACAAAATGCTGAACGAGGAGGGGAATATCTTCGGGGCGCTCGCGTAACGGCGGAATGACGATAGGAAATACGTTGAGGCGATAGTACAGGTCGCTGCGAAATTGGCCTTTGGAGATCATTTCTTCCAGATCGCGATGAGTAGCGGCGACGACTCGGACGTCGACCTTCATCGTTCGCGTGCTTCCCAATCGCTCAAATTCCCGCTCTTGCAAAACGCGCAACAGTTTTGGTTGCAGGTCGAGAGGGATATCTCCGATTTCATCGAGAAACAACGAGCCTCTATCGGCCAACTCGAGCCGGCCGATCTTTTGCGCGATCGCGCCCGTGAAAGCGCCTCGCTCGTGGCCAAAAAGCTCGCTCTCGAGCAGACCGCCAGGAATAGCAGCACAATTGAGCTTTACGAATGCGCGTGCTCTTCGCATGCTGCGATTGTGAATTGCACGCGCGACTAGCTCCTTTCCGGTGCCTGTCTCTCCCAGCAAGAGGACGGTTGAACTCCCTTTTGCGACTGTTTCAACGAGCTGCAGGACTTCTCGAAGGGCTGCACTGTGACCGACGATGCCTTCGAATTCGTTTTCCTGATCGAAGCAGTCTTCCAGGATTTCCAGATTCACAGAGCTTGGATTACGTTTTGAATCTTCCAGGTTCGGGCGGTCAATATCGAGCAAAGCAAAACTGTTTAAGCTCATTTCAAGACTCCAGGACTACGAGTGGCTGTCCTGTGTAACGGACAGCTTTGAGCATTCATTGCCGTTTTCGCCGGCTGTTTCTACTTGTTTCTCGTTGAATCCACTCTCGAATATATGGCGGACAGTTCTCCAGCTCGATGCTATCCGCTTCGCAATGGGCCAGGAATTTCACGGCTTCTCGATCGACAAGTGTGACGTCCGCCAAATCCAGGGCCAGATTGCGATCCGATAACTCCAAGGCGAGTAACCGCTGCAACTCCGCAACGTCTTCGATTTCGATTCGACCGCTCAGAGTAAAGACTATCTTTCCATTGGCCGATCGCCTGATCTTCAGCATTGTGTTTCTCTCAACGGCTTATGCTCTGTCGGGATGAAGGCAATTTGAACACCAGACGTAAACCGCTGAAAAAGGGACGGTTGCGTTTCTTAGTAATTCGCGAAGTTCGCGAATTCGCGAAGTTTTCGCGAGAACTAGGCAATTTTAGGGAAAGGAACTTAATGATGGCTGGCGTGCTTGAAGCGGAACTTGTCGATCCCAAGTGATCGGATTTTTGACTCCAGCGTGGATGCGGGAATGCCCAGAGCGGCTGCCGCCCCTGCGGGGCCGGACACTCTACCTCCAGTTTTCGCTAACGCCGTCTCGATTGTCTCCTTCTCCTGAGCGGCTGATTTCTTGCCGAATGGCTGGCTTTTGGGCTGCGAGGCCGTGGAGTCGAGAGAGAGCCAGCTTGGATCTACGGAAATGGTATCGCCGTCGCAGAGTATGACCGAACGTTCAATGACATTTTGCAGCTCTCGAATATTGCCCGGCCAGGAGTATGCCATCAGAAGTTCCATTGTGCTCTTTTCGACATTCCGTATCCTCTTGCCGGCCTTCCTTGCGTAACGGTCGATGAAATACTCGACGAGCATGGGGATGTCTTCTTTACGCTTCCGCAAAGCGGGGCTCTCAAGCGGGAAAACGCTGAGACGGTAAAAGAGATCCCTTCGAAAGGATCCAGAGCTGATGGCGATCTCCAGGTCTCGATTCGTGGCGGCAGTCACGCGGACATTGGCTCGAATAAGCTGGTTGCCGCCCACACGCTCAAACTCCCGCTCCTGCAATACACGCAGCAGGGCAACCTGGGTTTCCGCTGGGAGATCACCGACTTCGTCGAGGAAAATCGTGCCGCCTTCCGCTAGTTCGAACCGGCCGATGCGCCGTTGTAGTGCACCGGTGAAAGCTCCCTTCTCATGACCGAATAACTCAGAGGCAATCAAGTCGCGCGGAATTGCCGCACAGTTCACACTGACGAATGCACGCGAGGCACGACCCGATCGTCGGTGTATGGCGCGAGCAACAAGCTCCTTCCCCGTTCCCGTTTCACCCGTGATAAGGACCGTAGAATCACTCGGTGCGACTTTGGAGATGCGCGAGAGAACGCTTTTCAAAGCCGGAGATGTTCCGACGATCTCTTCAAACATCGAGGCTTTGTCGATTTCTTCGCGTAGGGCGACGTTTTCCTGGTGTAGCCGCTCCTCTGCTCTTTTGCGATCGTCGATGTCTATTGAGGCAGAATAAAAACGCTTGATCTGTCCCTTTTCGTCCCGCAATGGGACGCAACGGGTGAAGAACCAGCGATAAGTTCCGTCGCCTTTGCGCAGTCGCAGCTCCATCTCCTCAACGGAGCCGCTGGAAAAGGCACGATCAAAAGTATCGATCACGCGTTTCCGGTCATCAGGATGAAAGTACACATCGCGATCAGACGCATCCCGCCACTCTTCAAGACTACGGCCGAGGTAATCGAGCGCAACGCGGTTGGCATAAAGGCGATCGCCTTCGGGTCCGTACACCGCAATAACTTGAGGCGTGAGGTCCAGCATCTGCCGCAGCTCCGATTCCTGCTCGCGGATCTCGTCCTCCGCCCGCTTGCGATCTTCGATGTCGGCCGTGACCCCATACCACTTGACGATGTTTCCATCATCATCACGGAGCGGTACTCCGCGGTCTAACTGCCAGCGATATTGCCCATCCGAACGACGGCAACGCACCTCACTTTCGTGAGGTTTGCCGGTAGCAACCGCTTCCCTCCATTTACCTACATGTCGTCCAAGGTCATCAGGGTGAACTAGTGCTTGCCACCCTGATCCGGTGGTCTGTTCCGGCGACGCCCCCATGTACTCCGCAAATCGCTTGTTAACGTATGCGTTGGAGCCATCGTGCTGCGCACTCCACACAAGCGCAGGAATGGTATCGACCACATTGCGAAGCTCCGCTTCTTGTTGTCTAATCACCGCTTCTGCCTGGCGCTGCTCGGTAATATCGGTCACCGCCCCGACAAACTCGCGATTGCCGGATGCATCTTGTAAGACGTGAGCTATGGCCTGAACGTGTTTGACTCGCCCATCTGGCAGTAGCAAGCGATAAGCATGCTCGAATTCTGGCGCTCCCGCAGAGGCGCGATCAATAACCAGTTTGAAGTCGGCGCGGTCCTCCGGATGAACGCGCTGCGCCACTGAATCTATTGTTGGCTTGACAGAGCGGTCGTACTCGAAGATACGGTACGTTTCGTCTGACCAGACAATCTCTCCAGTATCAGTTCTCCAGCCAAAGCTGCCCGTGTGACTGAGCCTTTGAGCTTCGGCCAGGTAGGCTTCGCGGCGCCGCAGTTCCTGAGTTAGAAGCTCGTGTTCCGTAACGTCCACGACGGTGCCGATGATTTCCGTAATTTCGCCAGAAGCGTCCCTCGCGGGATGCGCAACGGAATGGAGGTGCTTTACCGCTCCGTCTGGAAGAACGATTCGAAAATCCCCGTGCGAGTCTATCCACTCCTTCCTCGTAGTCTCGATTGTTGCTCTCTGCTCGATCTGTGCTCGATCGTCAGGATGAACCCTCTCCAGGAATTGCTCCCAGCTGGGACCCCCTTCTTGCCTGGCAAAGCCATAAATGCGATAGATTTCTTCCGACCAGAACAGGGTGCCGTCACGCAGGTTCCATGCCCAACTGCCCGTGTGGCTGAGCCTCTGGGCTTCCGCCAGGTACGCTTCGCGGCGGCGGAGCTGTTGAGTCAGGATCTCGTGCTCCGTGACGTCTATGGCACTGCCAACGAACTTTTTCAGGCTTTGGTTTTCGACGACAGGAACACCGACGCAGCGAATGTACCGGACTTCACCATTGGGACGCACGATGCGCTTGGTAGCATCGAAGGGCGAAGCTTCCGCAAAGATTCCATTGATCAGGTCTGCCATGGACTCGCGGTCCTGTGGGTGGACACCGTTCAAGTATTCCTGAATAGTAGGCGGCTTGCTGGCCGGATCGAGTCCGTGCATCCGAAATAATTCGAGAGACCAATAGTAGAAACCGTTGGCATCGAAGGCCCAGCTTCCCATGTGTCCAAGACGCTGCCCTTCGGCAAGAAAAAACTCGCTTCTTCGCAATTCCTCGGCGTTGCGGCGGACCTGTTCTTCCGCCGCTTTACGGTCCTCAATATCGATACTCGAGCCGTGCCACTTGATGATTTTTCCGTGTTCGTCGCGTAGGGCGACCTTATGGTGCAGCATCCAGCGATATTGGCCGTCGGCACGGCGGACACGCGTTTCATAAAGGAAGGGTTTTCCACTGGCCAATGAGGCACGCCACACTTCTACGATTCCTTCGACATCATCGGGATGAATTACGGCTGTCCACTTCCACCCTTGCAAGTCCTCCAGCGGCCGCCCGACATACTCCAGCCAGCTTTGATTGAAAAAGTCCAGGTAGCCGTCAGGCAGACTCGTATGGATCAGGGCGGGAGCCGAATCGATGAGGCGCTGAAAGTCTGGGGCCGGCCCGGAGCGATCGGAGTCGTGGGCGGGGGAAGCCATGGTGCGTATTATATTCTTTTCAGAGGGGTTTTTGTCTCGCCCACGGTAAGAACAGGGCAGGGCCCCAGCTGCATAACCCGATACGTGGTTGAGCCAAAGACCGCAACATCCAGAGCGCCTCGGCCGCGCACTCCCATCGACACCATGTCAATTTGTGCTTCCTGGGCAAATTGAATGATTTGCTGGTAGGGTTTCCCGGTGCGCACCGCGGTCTTGATCTTTAGGGTCTTGAGTCCCGTGGGTGGAATCACCTTGTCAAGTCGCTCTGTGGCTTCAGCTATTTCCTCGTCGGTTTTTGCCTGCCTCGGAGCCTTTTCCACTACGTGGAGCAGAGTAAGCTCGGCGTCGTACTCAGCAGCTGCAGAAAATGCATAGTTCAAAGCCAGATCTGAATCCTCGGAGAAATCGGTGCAAGCAAGAATTCGGTTCAGGCGGTGGGGGTTGTGCCTCTCCTGACCCACGGCCACAAGATCATGAGGCGGCTCACGTACAGCCAGCACTGGGCAAGAAGCCGCGCGCATAACCCGGTCGGTGACCGACCCCAGCATCAGGCGATCGAATCCTCGTAGACCGTGCGTGCCCATGACGATGAGATCCGTTCCCCGTTCTTGTGCAAGTGATAGAATCACGTCCCCAGCGGTTCCTTCGTCCACAACGAGCTCCGGCTGAATTTCATTGTAGGTGTGCTTCTTCACGAATTCCTCGAGTTGCTCTTTGCCGTTTCCGCGAAGTACCTGACTGTACTCGTCATAGAGATTTGCACTAACGGCAAAACTGGCGGAAGGGTGCCGCCATACCTCTACGATGTGCTGTGCGACTAACTTGGCTCGATAGTGTTCGGCCAGCGATAGAGCGTGCCGATAGGCTCTAATTGAGAACTCCGAGAAATCAACGGGGCAAACGATGAGTTTGATTTCGATCATGATTCCTCTCCAGGCTCTCAGAGTAGAATCTCTCGGCGGTATATTGTGCTAGCGGCTCCTTGTGCCCACTAATTGACAATTGCACACCGATTGACAGAGTCGCCGCCAATTGTTGTCAATAGTCCGCTGCAAACAAAGATGATAACCCATTTTTGTCGCGTGCCGGGGTGGTCACTCAGGTGCAAGCCCTCTTGGAGCCGTTCGCGCTTGCTCTTTCGGCGGGAGTTTGTTAGAGAACGAATACCGTAGTTGTTCAGCAGCTTAGAAATGGAGAAGCGAATTCATGACGGCGTCCGCGAGTACGCCGGCTCCGGCGAGAGCCGCGGAGCCTGAGCACAGTCCACCACCGCCGGCACCCAAGCCGGCTTGGCAAAAGTACGGAACACCTCTGCTCGTAGTGCTGCTGGCTGCAGCGGTTGTATTCACGATCACTCGAAACTGGAATTCCTGGGAGGGTGGCCGAATCGAGCAGGTGACGGACGATGCTTACGTCCGGGGCAATCTTACGCCACTAAGCACCAAGGTCCCGGGAATCGTTCGGGATGTGAAAGTTTCCGATTACCAACAGGTGCATAAGGGAGACCTGATTGTCGAACTCGAAGACGACGACTACAAGGCGCAGGTGGCGCAGGCCAGCGCGGCGGTAGAGGCAGGGAAAGCCGCGATAGAAAATAATCGGCGCCAGCGCGAGCTTCAAGATTCGAAGATCGATAAAGCACTCGCCGGCATCGATCAGGCGAAAGCGCAGATCACCGCGGCGGAGGCCGGAATTGCAGCGGTGCAAGCGGACGTGGTGCGCACGCAGGACGAGCGCACCCGGCAAGAGGGTCTCTTTCAAACGCGTTCGACTACGCAGCAGAAGTTGGAGCAGGCGGTGGCTGACGAGCAGCGGTTTGCGGCTCAATCTGCGAGCCGCAAGGCAGACCTCGAGCAGGCAAAGACGATGCTGCGCAGCAACGAATTGTCCGCTGAGGCTGAACGGCGGACCAAGTCCGTTTTGGAGTCGCAGGATATGCAGCTCGTCGCCGACCTTCACGCCAAGGAAGCTGGACTTACTGCCGCGAAAGTAAACCTTGGCTACACAACGATCGAAGCGCCCAGCGATGGCACGGTCGGCGAAAGGCAAGTCCGGCCCGGGCAGTTGGTCTCTCCGGGAACACAAGTGATCCCCTTCGTGGATAAAATCAAATGGGTGGTGGCCAATTATCGCGAGACACAGCTCACCAACATGAAGGTGGGTGATCCCGTGGAAGTACGCATCGACGCATATCCTGGAAAAACTTTCCGCGGCAAAGTGATCGAGATTGCGCCAGCCAGCGGCTCACAATTTGCGCTTCTGCCACCCGACAATGCCACCGGTAACTACACGAAGGTTGTGCAGCGAATTCCCGTGAAGATCGCGTTCGACGATGAGAACGTTGCCACCTCGTTGCAGCCTGGCCTCTCGGTTATCGCCACCGTGCGCACAAGACACTGATTGGAGCGCGCGATGGCTGCTACGACGGTTACAACTCGTCCGCTCACCCCATTGGAAATTGCCCGTACGACGGCTGCGGTGATCCCGTGGGGAATCTCAACCCGACCGATATTAGGGATCCTCGGGGTGCTCGTGGGCGCGGGGCTGGTCACTCTCACCGGTCGCATGCTTTCGCTGGGCATGGCAGATCTCAGGGGCCACCTCGGCATAAGTTACGACCAAGCTGCGTGGCTCGACAGCGCCTATAACGCGTCCCTTATGTTTATCGGGCCGTTCAGCGTCTACGTCGGCGGTCTGCTCGGACCACGGCGCGTACTTCTGTTTGCGGCCGGAGTATTCACGGTGACCTGCGCCTTCTTGCCGCTTATACACAACTACAGCCTGCTCGTTACTGCGCTGATTGTTGCCGGGCTCACATCAGGCACGTTTTACCCGCTCACCCTGACTTTTGCACTTCGTATTAGTCCCCTGCGGTACCTGCCTTTCACGATGGCTTTCTATGCGACTTTCATCGACGGAGCAGTCAATGTCGCGCCATCGCTCTACGGCTGGTACCGCGATCATCTTTCCTGGCACTGGATGTTCTGGAATTCAGCGGTAATCGCGCCGGTGATGATCATTCTTATCTATTTCGGAATACCGGCAGCCCCTCCACGAAAAAAGGGCGAGCCGGTGCCCAGCTTCGCGGGATTCCTGTACGTGAGTGCCGGATTGGCCCTGATGTTTGCCGCTATCCAGCAAGGTGAGAGGCTCGACTGGTGGCGTTCGGGAATATTCAACGCGTTGTTTTGGTCCGGCGCATTTCTCACACTTTGCGCGCTCATACGCCGACTGCGCGGTCCCAACCCGCTGGTGGCGCTCCCTTATCTGTGGCAACGAAACACCGTCCTGCTGGGCGCTCTGCTCTTCTGGTTTCGGTTTACTCTCACCGGAACCATCATCCTGATTCCGCAATCGCTGGCCATTCACGGCTTCGAAGCCGACCAGATCGGGCCGGCTGTGATCTGGAGCGCTGTTCCGCTGTTGCTGATTACGTTTATCGCTGGGCTCCTGATGATTCGAAACCTGGATCCACGTCTGTTGCTAGCTGCGGGCTTGGCGTGCACGGCCTTCGCCGTCTGCTTGAACGCTGATTACACTGCCGCCTGGTCGGCGGCGAACTACTATCGCACGGAGTTGCTCACGGGGGTCGGACAGTCGGTTGCTCTGATAGGCCTGGTGGGATGCATCATCTTGCAAGGAGTCTTCTCTGGGGGCTTGATGAAACCTCAGTGGATCCTGACATTTTCTGCGTACTTTCATACCATTCGCTTGTTTGGTGGGACGACGGGGGCCGTGTACATGGGCCACTTTCTTGCGGACCGAGAGAAGCTGCACTCGAACCTTCTCGGCTTGCATGTGCAATCCGGAAGCTGGATCACGGACGCCAACATCCGGGAGCTCGCGGCGGGAGTGTACGCGAAATCCTCGGGGATGGCTGCGGCCACGGGCCGTGCGGTGGGAATCCTGAGCGGGCGCCTTCGTCTTCAGGCATACACGCTGTCCATTATCGATGGATTCTATTTGGTGGCTTGGACGTGTGTTATTGCTTTGCTGCTCGTTGCCTTACTACGCAGATCACCGCTGAACTATGGCGACCTGAGCGCCTTTCAGCAGGCACCGCCCGCGCCTAAGGCGCTCGTGCCTCAGGAGGCAAAATCATGAACGCGCGGATGAAGGTTCTGGCAATTGGTGTCTTTTTCTTCGGGGCTTCGAGCATGGTTCGAGCCCAGACTGGCGCGCAAAACGTCCGCCGCCTGACTTTGCACGAGGCGGTTCAAATGGCGCTGAAGCAGAATCACATGGTTCGGATTTCAGAAATGAAGATTGAGGAGAAGCAGCACGCGAAGGACGTGGCGAGGAGCGCCTATTTCCCCACGATTAGTAACCAAAGCGCCCTCTTGCACGTGACCGATACTCAGTTCATTCAGATTGCCCCCGGCAGCCTCGGCACAGTGAACGGTACGCCGATCCCAACGCAGGCGGCGACTCTCAATCAAGGCGGACGAACGCTTGTTACCAGTGGAACGGGCCTGGTGCAGCCGCTTACACAGCTTTTCACGAAGGTTAAGCCCGCGAATGACATCGCGCGCGCGGACCTGGATGCGACCCGGGCGAATGCAAAGCAGACTGAGAACGAGATTGCGCTGAAAGTCCATCAGCTTTACTACAGCGTTTTAATCGCGCAGCTGCACCTGAGCGCGTCCGAGGCGAGGATCAAGGCGACAGAAGCGCTCAAAAGCGAACGCGTGCAACAGGTAAAGTACGGCAGCGCCCTTGACCAGGAGCTGATCGAAAGCACTGCTCAATATCTCCAGGCAAAGCAGGAATTGCTGACGACCGAATTGCTGCTCTCGAACTTGACCATGCAGCTTGACGACGTGGTTGGGCTTCCGCTTCTGACTCGCCTTGAGCTTGAAGCGGTGCCTTCGGAGGAGCTGGAAAGCTGCAAGCAAGAGGAATGTGTAAAGATCGCCCTGGAGTCGCATCCAGAAGTGGTTGCGGCGCGTGAAGAGGTGCAGAAGGCTTCGGCTGGCGTGAAATTGAGCAAGGCGGATTACATCCCAGACCTTTCGGCCTTCGCTCGATACACCTACTCGGATCAGGTTCCGTTCCTGGCGCGTAACTTTGGCTCGTTCGGAGTTGAGTTCACGTATGTCCTCTTTGATGCGGGACGGCGTCGCGCAAAGCTTGAAGAGAGCAATGCTCAGCTTGCCCAAGCCCGGGAAAACCTCGCTCGCGTCACGGACGACGTGGAGCTACAGGTGCAGATCGCGTACAACAAATTGCAGCGTACCCGGGAACTGGTGAATGTCTCAAAGGAACTGCTGGCGCTGCGAACAGAAGGAAGCCGCGTCTCGGAGCAACAACTGGAGAAGGGTGAAGCTCTACAATCGCAAACAGCGAACGCTGTGGCTCAGAAATTTGATGCGCAGACGTCGCTCCTCCAGGCTCAGCTGGATTACGTCCAGGCACACGATGAAATGACGGAAGCGATGGGAATTACGCCCCAATAGACCAGCCGTGTGAAGTGGCCTCGCCAGAATTACGATCAACGGTTCCTGCCCAATTGCCTCCTTGTCAGCATCTGCACAGTTGCCAGCATGCTGACACCTGCGCTTAGGCGCTAGACCGCAAAGAGAAAATAAACCCCTTTGGTTCAGCATCCTAGAGATTGCACTGAGTGGTTCACGGAATGCATTTACTCGCCGCGGAGGCATGGCGATGGCATCCGGAAATTCTCTTTCAGCAGCTACTTCACCGAAACCCACTCTCGCAGCGCAGGTGAAGACCGAGGCTCAAACGCGAGGATTCATCATCGCATGGGCTTTTACCACTATCTTCTATTTCTTGGAATATGCGGTGAGGTCGAGTCCCTCCGTAATGATCCCAGAGCTGGAGGCGTCGTTTGCGACGACGGCACTGGGGATCAGTGCGATTCTCGCCGTGTATTACTACACCTATTCGACCATGAGCTTGGTCGCGGGTGCTGCCCTTGACCACTTGGGAGCGAAACGCACAGTTCCTATCGGGGTGCTGGTTTTGGGTATTGGGTGCCTACTGTTCAGCATGCCGGCGGTCGTCGCAGGCGACACCGGGCGCCTGCTGCAGGGGGCCGGTTCGGCGTTCGCTTTCACTGGCGCTGTCTACCTGGCGGCGCATGGATTCTCTGCGCGCTATCTCGCTACTGCAATTGGTGTCACGCAGTGCGTCGGGATGCTCGGCGGCTCGGCTGGACAGTTTGTCGTCGGGCCGATGATGGAGCGTGGACTAAGCGTTCACGTCTTCTGGGTCGGGATTGGAGCGTTGATTCTGGGTAACGCGGTTCTTTTGTATGCCGCGACGCCTCGGGAGCAATTGGGCGCACACATTCAGGAGGGTGGTTTCGGCGCGCTTCTGAAGCCGTACAAGATAGTTTTCTCAAATCCTCAGTCGTACCTTTGCGGAGCCGTGGCCGGGCTTTTGTTTGCACCCACTACGATTGGAGACATGATTTGGGGAGTTGCCGCATTTCAAAAGGATCTCCAGCTGTCGTATCACAACGCGGTGGTGACCGCTTCCATGGTTCCCCTCGGCTGGGTTGTGGGATGCCCGCTAGTCGGCTGGCTCTCTGACCGTATTGGACGACGAAAACCCGTGATCATAGGGAGCGCGGTTGTCATGATCCTCGCGGCCCTTCAGATCGCATTCAAGCCGCTCCCGCTTTCCGCGAAGGTGGGGATGTTCATCTTCGGGATTGGGTCCGGCGCAGCCATGATTCCCTACAGCATCATCAAGGAAGTGAATCCCGACAACGTGAAGGGTAGTGCGACTGGCGGTATCAATTTCCTGGTGTTCGCATTGACAGCTTTCCTGGGCCCGATCTTCGCAACTCATGTGGGCAGAGACTACGGGACAACGGCAGACTTGAACCAACATTTTCAGAAGGGCGCGATCTTCTGGATTGCGTGTTGTGCGGCAGCGATTGTGGTGAGTTTCTTTCTTCGTGAGACGGGACACGCCGCACACCCACAACCGGCAACGAAGTAGATGCCGATTCTGTCACCGGTTTGTTGCGGGCGTTTCCGCCCCGGATTAAGTCGAATTCAACCCAGTAACAACGAGATTTCACAGGAGGATTGACACAATGGCGCCACATAGAGTTGCAGATGAGTTGGTTAGAAGGCTGGCAGAGGCGGGGGTCGAGCGGATATACGGTGTAGTGGGTGACAGCTTGAATCCGGTTACCGATGCTCTACGCCTGAACAACAAAGTGAAATGGATCCACGTACGCCACGAGGAGGCTGGCGCTTACGCAGCCGGCGCCGAGGGTCAATTGACCGGCAAGCTTGGGGCATGCGGGGGTAGCTGCGGTCCCGGCAACCTTCACTTGATCAACGGCCTATTCGATGCTCATCGCAGCAATGCTCCGGTGCTTGCGATCGCGTCACACATTCCGAGCAGCGAGGTCGGCACCGGATATTTCCAGGAAACCCACCCCGAAATCCTTTTCAAAGAGTGCAGCCACTATTGTGAGGCGATCTGGAATCCGAAACAGTTTGAGCGTGTGCTCCACATCGCGATGCAGAGCGCACTCGGAAAGGGCGGAGTAGGCGTGATCGTGCTGCCGGGCGATGTAGCCGGGGCGGAGCTGCCCGTCGACGGATCGCGTCGCTCGATAGTCTCGCAGCGGCCGACCATTCGTCCCAGTGAAAAGGACTTGGCGGAATTGGCGGAAATGATTAATTCCGCAAAGAAGGTGGTTCTTTTTTGCGGATTCGGGTGCGCCGACGCTCACGATGAGGTGATGGCTCTCGCGGACAAGTTGAAATCTCCCGTCGGGCATTCCTACCGAGGGAAGTCGTTCGTGCAATACGACAACCCATTCGACGTGGGAATGAGCGGATTGCTTGGCTACGGGGCTGCCTATCGCGCGATGCACGAATGCGATCTTCTGTTGATGCTGGGCACGGATTTCCCTTACGACAAATTCCTGCCGACGAAGCCCAAGATCGTACAGGTGGACATCCGCGTTGACCATCTCGGCAGGCGGAGCAAACTGGACCTCGGATTGTGGGGCGATGTGGGCGAGACGCTCCGCGCGCTTCTGCCGATGGTGTCTGCAAAATCAGATCGCACGTTCTTGGACGCGATGCTTGCGCGACAGAAAGAAGCGGTTCGAGGATTGAATGTCTACGTGGATCACATTAGTAAACGGACGCCCATGCACCCGGAGCCCGTGGCGGCGGCTTTGAGTGAGGCTGCGGCTCCTGATGCAATCTTTACGGCCGACACTGGGATGTGCAACGTCTGGTCTTCGCGGTATATCCGTCCAACGAAAGACCGCCGGCTGATCGGGTCTTTCACGCACGGCTCCATGGCAAACGCACTTCCCCAGTCCATTGGCGCTCAATTCGCCTATCCCGGAAGACAGGTCGTCGCAATGTGCGGTGACGGCGGATTTGCCATGAGCTTGGGAGATATATTGACGATTACGCAATACAACCTGCCCATCAAGCTCCTCGTGTTCAACAACGGCGCACTTGGAATGGTGAAAGTCGAGATGGAGGTGGCGGGCCTTCCCGACTATCAAACGGACCTAAAGAATCCGAACTTTGCAAAACTCGCCGAGGCCATCGGGATCATGGGAGTAAGAATCGAAAACCCGGCGGATGTCTCATCGGGAATCAAGAAGGCGCTCCAGCATTCTGGCCCTGCGTTAATTGATGT
>DATNKB010000095.1:0-4294 GCA_035603595.1 Candidatus Dormiibacterota bacterium | reverse complement strand
GTCCGAGCAAGCGACTGCGTTGGGAGCGAACCTCCAGCCTCCCACGCCGGGCTTCGGCGGAAACATGACTACCGACTTGATCGAGCGTCTCGACAATCGCGCGAGTGAGATACAAGGTGCGCTTGACCAAACGGAAGACGCCGCGCGCCAGGCTGGGGCCGTTCAGCCTTAGCGCCAGTTTTTCTCACAAACCAAATTTGCGTTCGATCGAACCCTAACACTCCGTTGCCATCGCGACGAGCGCCGCTCCATGTAGAATAGGAGCGATGCCGATCCGAATGATTGCGATGGATATCGACGGGACGTTGCTCGACAGCAACGCAAAAGTCTCCGCGGAAAACGCTCGGACGATTGCGGAGGCCCAGGGCCGGGGAATCGAGATCGTGCTGGTTACGGGGCGACGTTTCGATTTCGCGCGTCCGATTGCCGATTCCCTTCCCTGCGATCTGCACTTCATCGTGAACAACGGCGCCATCATCAAGTCCAAGAGCGGCGTTACTGACTTGCGGCACCTGCTTCCGGCAGCCGCGGCTCGCAAAGTGCTCGAAGCGACGAAAGAATTCCGTTCGGGGGCGGCGGTGGTTTTCGACCGGCCTCGCGAAAATCAGGTAATGATGGAGCGCCCGGATTGGGAGCATCCCGTGCGAGGCCGTTACCTGCGCCGCAACCGCGAATATATCGGCTTGATCTCACCTCTCACAGATTGCTTGAACGGGACCGATCCGATCCAAGTGGGATACGCGGACAACTGCAAAAATTTGCGCACCGCGATGAGGCTTCTGGAGAATTTGCCGATTGCGAATGAATACACGCTGGCGTTGACGGAATACGAAAGCCGCGATCTTTCGATTCTGGATGTTCTGAAGCGCGGTGTTTCGAAGGGCTCAGCGCTCGCAGAATGGACCAAGCGGCGAGGCATTGCGCGCGACGAACTGATGGCGATGGGCGACAACTGGAACGATCGCGAGATGCTCGAGTTCGCCGGTTTACCGATCGTGATGGGGAATGCGGTGCCGGAGTTGAAAACGCGCGGCTGGGCCGTTACGCTGACAAATGACGAAAGCGGCGTAGCGGTAGCGATTCGAAAGCATGCTCTCTGAAGCGATTGCGCTCAAGGCGATTGAACTACGAAAACTGAAGCGCGAAGAAATGAACCGAAGAATAATTCTTAACCTGTTTTCGTTGTGCGTGCCGTTGTACGTGCTGTTGACTAGCGCTGCACCGATGGCGCGTGCGGACTACGCGGTGCTGCGCTCGGGTGTGCGGCTGCACATCACGGGATATGAGACGTCGGGCGACCGGGTGCGACTTACCGTGGAAGGCGGCTCTGTGGAAGTTGCTGCCGGCGAGATCGTATCCATAGAGCCTGAAGATGTGTTTCCATCCCGGCCTACTGTGGCGCCGCTTCCGGATGGGCCTTACGCGAAACTAATCCGCGCCTCTGCTGAGAAGCATGGCGTGGACGAGAATCTGATTCACCGCATGATTCTGGTCGAATCGAACTTCAACGCCAAGGCGGTTTCCCGCAGGAGCGCATTCGGATTAATGCAGCTGTTGCCCCAGACGGCCGCGCAATATTCGGTGCGAAACGTGTTCGATCCTGCGCAGAATATTGACGGCGGAACGCACTACATGAAGGATCTTCTCGCACGCTACCACGGCGATTTGTCGCTCGCGCTAGCTGCTTACAACGCCGGCCCACAAATGGTCCAGCGGTATGGCGGAATCCCGCCCTTTCCTGAGACGCAGAATTACGTTCGAAAAGTTGCGAAGCCGTTGAAGTGCAAGCAATCGGCGGACGGCAGTAAGTGCGCGTCGAAGTGATAGTGCCAAGTTCGTGCGGGTGAGATTCTTCGTCCCACTGCAGCAACGGAACGCGCAAAACGCGCTGCGCTCAAGAATGACAACTCCCAAAAATTGAGCGAAATTACTGCTGTGGTTGTGCCTGTTGCTGCGGTTGTGGTTGCGGCATTCCTGTCGTAGGTTGGCCGAACGGGTTACTTGTCGGCGAACCGATTCCACCTATTCCACCCGGTCCGATTGGCTGGCCGATTCCCGGTTGTTGCCCCTGCGGATTGAGCACCTGTTGCATATTTGCAGCCGCCTCTTCGAGCGGATTCCAGACAAATTCCCACTGAATATACTTCTTGCCATGGTGATAGACCTTCTGCGAAGGCGCATCCACTTTGCTGGCAACTCCAGTCAAGAAGGCGCCAAGAACCGGGCCGTCCACCGGGCCCGTGGGCTTCTGCAGGTCCGCGGGATTTCCCACCTGACCGTTCAGCGAACCGAACGGACTCTGACCGAGAGGTGTGCCTGGTTGCCCCGGAGCGCCGGGCTGCCCAAAAGCGCTCGGCTGTCCTGGAGCCGGCGTGGGAGGCTGCCCGCTCGGAGGAGTCTGTCCCGACTGATCGGGGGCCTGCCCAGGCGCTTGACCGGGCGGCTGAGGCGGAGCGTTCGGGTCGGTTGGTGCAGGGGTTGACGTCTGCGCGGAGTTTGAAGAATTCGACAACGCGTTTCCGTTCACGTCCCCGAAGCCACTCGCATTCGTGAGGCTGGAAACTGGAGTGCCGACCAAGCCCGGGATTTGCCCGGGCAGGCCGTTCTGGAGGGCGCCACTATCGTAGAGCGCCATCTGCTGTAGAGACGTGTATTTCGTGCTGCCGATAATTTGTCCGGCGGCATTCACATAAATGAATCGCCAGGAGCCGTCGGATTTGTTCAGCGGATCTTTGTAGGCCTGACGAAGGAAATGAAGCTGTGGAAGGCCTTTCTGAAGATCCTCGAGAGTTTGAGGATAGTGTCCGGTCTTGTGGAAATAAAGGCGAATGGCCCGGGCATATTGATTGCCGCGCCAGATCGCTTCATCTTCGCGCTGACGCTTGCCCTCGATTCGAAGGTTGGCAATCATCGCGGTTGAAGCGATCAGAATCATCATCGTCATGGAAAGGGCCATGAGCATGGCATAGCCGCGTTCGCCAGAATGGCGACGATTTCCGGGGGAGCCTCGATCGCTGTTCATCATGGCGTTGCCTGATCGCCTGGTCCTGGGCCCGCGCCGCCGCCGGCGGGAGGCTGAACCATCGCGACACGCGCGTGCCGGCCACTCGAGATTTCTTCCACGTCGGCAGAATCGTTCCCGATATGAATCAAACGATAGTTACTGAGGAATTTGTCGCCCTCAGCGACGACGAGGACGTCGTCACCATTCTTGAAAAATCCGAAACGCGTACCCGACGGGGCTGGGCGAACGGCATATCCGAAAAACTCACCAGGAACTTGAACCGGAGGAGGCGGCGTGGGCGCCGGCACGGTGGGATAACGACGTGCCTGCTCCTTCTTTTGTTCCAGAGTGAGCTCCGGGGGAGGAGGAGTTGCATTGAAAATATTGCGATGCGCAGCCAGGCTTTCTTCTTTCTGGAGCTTGGCGAGGAGATCGAGGCGCAACTGAGGTTCCTGAACGCTCAGGGGGGCGAATTTCGCGTCGGCAGACACTTGCGGCACTCCGCCACCTATCTGGCTTCGGTTGAAAAAATACACGAGGGCGCCGACGACAAGCAGCCCTACCAGCGCCGAGATTTCCATCCTTTGTCTCGTCACACCGGGGTCCTGAAAAACGTGCGCAAATCCAAATTTAATTTAACGCCGGCAGTCGAACCCCCCGAAGCCAGCGTGAGATTATCGAGCAGATAAAAATTCTTCGATCGCTCGAGAGCGTGAATAAACTGAATCAAGGCCGGGTAGTCGCCTTCTACTGTGGTTTTCATCGCGATTTCGGTGACTCCGTGACCCTTCAGTTCCTTTTGCTGAAAGCTGACGCCGCCGGTCTTCAGCCCTGCCTTGTGCGTGATTTCCGTCAGTTCGGCGAGAATCGCCGAGTAACCAGCGGAAGCGGGCAGAAAATCCGCTTTGTAGAAGCCGTCACAGTCTTTCCCGACCTGCGGCAGTGACGCTTTGATTATCTCGCCGCGCTCGACGTCCGCCTTGAGGAGCTTCGCTTGCAATGCAAGATGGTCACGCTGCCGACGCTTGGTCTCAGGACCTTCGCGACCGCCCTGCCAGACGAAGAAAGCGAGGGCAAAATCAGCCAAAAAAAGCAGAGCTACGATACCCCTGACGTATTTTCTCCAGGGACTTGAAGTTTGAGTGGGTATCATATCGTCACATACCACGCCGTGAGATCTATCAAAATCTCATTCGAGTTCTGTTCACGATGCTCGGATTGCACCTGAATCTCTCCGAAATCCTTCGATCGCTCGAGCGTCTGCAAAAACTTCACCTTCGAATCGTCTGA
>DATNKB010000094.1:0-5107 GCA_035603595.1 Candidatus Dormiibacterota bacterium | reverse complement strand
ATGCGCTCTGCTGTCCGCCTGCGGCTGCTCCGCCTCCAGCAGCTGGCTGAGGAGCGGAAGCTGCTGCTTTCTCGGCCTCGAGCTGGGCGCGCACTTCGTCAGCGATGGCTTGTTTCACTTCGGGCGTAAGGGCAGGTCCGCTGCTGTCGCCGCCTCCGGCGTTTTCCGCCTGCTGTCCGCCGCCCGCATAATCACCCATAGCCTGAGCATTCGCTGCAGCAGCAGCATTCGCATTGGCCTGGGCTTGTGCCGCGTAGGCAGCCTGCAAATTCTGGCTGATCACGTAGTCGGTCATCCACAAAGCTGCGCTGGCATAAGCCGGATAGGGATTGAAGTAGTAGCCATAGGCTCCGTACCACGGTGCTCCGCCCCATCCCCACGAGTAGGCCACTGGCGCTGCCCATGGGTTGTACGCCCATCCGTAAAATGCCGGGCCGTAGTAATAGGCAGGAGTGTAGCCGTAGTAGCAACAGTAGCCATGGTAGTAGTAACCGCGGTAGCCGTAGGCGTAACGATGGCCGTGATCCCAGTAAGTGCGGCGGGAATAATAGTGGCCTCCGCGCGAATACCGGTGATCCACGTATCCGCGGCCCCGGGCCGTACTAACCGTGCGGACGTGCTCGCCCTTCGCATTCACGTGCTCGGACGAGACGGTGCGGCCGCCGTGAGCGTTGCGGTTGATCGTGGCGCCTTTGGCCGTGTGAACTTGCGTTACGTGTCCGTTGGAATTGACGCGAGCCGTCGCACCGCTCTTTGTGGTAACGGTCTTGGGAGCTGCCGCCTTGTTGCCTCCACCGGCGCCGCCCTTAGCACCCCCAGCGCCACCCGCTTTGCCTCCAGCTGCGCCCGTTGCGCCGCCTTTGCCACCGGCTGCGCCTGTCGTGCCGCCTTTGCCGCCCGTCGCGCTTGTGTTGGTGGCGCCGGCTTTGCCTCCTGCCGCAGCAGTGGTGGTTTTTCCGCCGGCTGTGGTAGTAGCCGCTTTGCCGCCCGTTGCGCTCGTGTTGGTGGCGCCGGCTTTGCCGCCTGCCGCAGTAGTAGTGGTCTTGCCGCCCGCGGTGGTGGTAGTAGTTTTGCCGCCTGCCGCAGCAGTCGTGGTCTTACCACCTGCAGCGCTGGTAGTGGTCTTGCCGCCCGCTGTCGTCGTAGTCGTGGTGTGGCCGCCGGTGCTTGTGGTGGTGTGACCGCCTGTGTTCGTAGTCGTAGTGTGGCCACCGGTGTTAGTAGTGGTGTGACCGCCGGTGTTTGTGGTGGTGTGGCTGCCGGTGTTAGTGGTGGTGTGACCGCCGCCACCCGCACTACTAGGATGGCTTCCGCCACCGCCCGATGACGGATGTGGTGCGGGCGCGGATTTCGGCGCTGAACCACCACCGCCTCCTCCTTTGTTCTTCTGAGCGCGAGCCATGCCTGGGACGAGGATGAGAGCGACCAAAACAAACAACAACTGAATGAATCTTCGATTCAACTGGGCCATTTCACTGCCTCCTGATCATGCAAATCTCTTTTTTCTCCGCATCACTATTAAGAAGTGCAGCATCCCCGAAACTCAATTCCCACGGTCACGCACAACTGGCGCCCTCCACAACTTGAAGCCGCCAACGAATATGTCCAGGGCGATGACGGCTTCGTCCGAATCAGAAGGTAAGGAACTCGATGGATTCCCGATTTTAGCCGGAATCTTGAGCAAACAATAGGTCAGAGCAACTCGGATGTCAACTCCAGCGGTGGCGCTGTTTCGAGCAGCCGCACTACCTCTTCAAGCGGCTCCCGTCGTCCCGATACCTTCCACGCTCGTGCGATCTGCCGAATCGAAACACCCGTCACTTCGCATTGCGTATTTCCTCGCCGTTTCCCGTCACGATTGATTCGAGAATTGGCCAGGTTCAGACTTTTCACACACCGACGCTGTGATTACTTGCCAGGGGGCCGACTTTCTGCATCCAAGTGAGATTGCCGGCGGTCGCCGCGCGTTGCCTCGCGTTTTTGCGTCGGTTATCATTTGAGATAACCAATACGCAGGCAACGCGGGTCGGTGCGCGCCTATGGTGCAGAGAATGTCACACGAGACACAAAGCGGAATCAGCACTTTCGCACTAAGCGTGCTGGTTGCTGTCGGAGTCATTGCGCTTCTCGCATGCGCTGAATATGCGATTCCGCGGTGGCTGCATTCCGGCCCGGGCGACAGCGGATCGTTCTTCTCATCGAATAGCTCCGCTCCTTCAGCCGCCGCATCCCGCCCTGGGCCGTCAATAAAACCGGAATCGGGTTCAGGTTCTGCTGTAGTCCGCAATGACGCCAGGTCTGCAAGAAAACACATCCCTGCGCGCAAATCCTCTGCCGATCGAGACGCGAACCCCCCTGCGCCGGCGCCTTCAGATCCTCAGGTTTCATCCGAATCGCAAGATGCAGCGCAACCGTCGCGTTCGCCTGAAGAAGAGCGCGCTGCTGAAGAAAAGTTACGCGCGACAGAAGAGGCAACCGCGCACCTGGTCGCCCTTGAGCGTGAAGAACGCGACCGTCTTCTCGACCGTGCCCGCGCAATGAAAGATCGTATCGAAGAGGCTCAGAGACAGCAGCCCGTGCCGCGCGAAGATCTCGCTTTCTCGCAGCAGAGATTCCAGAACGACCTGAACCACGCTGACGCAGCTCTAAAAACCGCCGATGTTCAGAAGGCAAAAGTCTACCTAGACCTGGCCAAGGGCGAGCTTGAGGCGATTGCGAAGCTCCTCGGTCGATAAGAGACGCCGCCGCAGAAATTCCGCATCCGAAATGGAAGCCAGAGTTCATTAGCTTGCTCGCAGAACCTTCAGCCAGTGCAATGTAACCGGCTTGGGTTCCAGGGCCTCGATTTCGATTTCGGCTGCCGGTCCTTCCGTCCGTTCGAGCCAGCGGTAAACACCGGGTTCGGTCTCTTCGCGCACGTGGCCGCTCGCTGGACGCAAGAAGTCGCGGGCGTCATCGAGCGAAGCAGTTTCGCGCGAGGCCGGCCGCGAGAGCGCTTCGACGGCATAGCTCCGCAAAAGCTTGGGCCAGTACGTTTCGAATAAAGACGAGGAAGCGAAAATGTCGCTCCAGGCCACTTCGCCGCCGAATGCCACTACCACGCCGACTACATCGTGATCTTTCGTCGACCGCTCGAACCGCTTTTGCAATTGTCCTGCGAGTTCCTCGACGGATCTTCCTACACGCGGCGATTCGTAGATCTGTTTGTACGACATCGTCGGAGCATTCGAAGCGATCACTGAGTTAACTTCGCTTTGGGAAATCGCTGGTGCTGGTGCTCGCGCTGCCGAGGGCGCTCCCGTTATTCTTCCCCCCGCTGCGCCGCCGTTGCGAGCGCTTGTCATCGGCGCAGCCCCGCGCACGGCAGCCCACACCTGCGCTTGACTCTGATCCACAGCCGCTTTTTCCCGCACGCTTGGATGTACGATCGTGCCAGACGCCTGGAATTTATCTGAGCCGCCGGTCCAACGCCCGTGCTCGACGCAAAAGACGCTGAGAGGAAGCGGCTCGGCGCCAATCGGAACGATGCGGTCTTTTCCTATTATTCGGTCCTGTTTGCCTCCGGAAACCACCTCGCCTGCAAGCAGCAGCAACGGGCGCTTGCCGCGATTGATGAGCACTAGTTGATTCACCTGCGCGCTGCCGTAGGAAGTTGTGCCGCCGCCATCATCTCGAGTGCGGCGCATATAGCTGCCTTGCTCGGTGACAATGGCGTCGCCTGAAGCCAGGGCCTCATCGAGCGTGGCGAAGGCGCTCGTGTCGGCTTGCTTCGAAGCGTAAACCGGAAACACGGTAAGGTTTTCATAGGTGACTGCTTCCCCGAGCCGCCAGCCTCGCGCGGACTTTTCATCGCCACCATCGCCGCCGGAAGCAGCACGAACATTCGAATCCACATTGGTCATTAGGATTACTCCCGCCGCGAGGGCGAGAACGGAGAGTGCGAGAATTCCGAAGACGTTACTGCTTTTGGGTCTGGGTGCCATGACGAGTCCCCCTCGGCCGGTCTCCCCGCCTGGAGCCACTTCGCGGCCTTCGGTGATGAGAACGAGCGGGCGCAATTTCCTTGCAGGATTTTTTGAGGGAAATCTGGAGTAGAGGGCGGCCGGCGACAGGCTTAAATCTAGAGGTGTTCCCGGTCCTTCTGCTGCTTTTCGCGCTTCTTGCGGTCTTCTTCTTCCTGGTGCTCGAACTCGACCATTTCTTCTTCGCTCATCTGGTAGTCCTCGCGGGAGGCGAACATCGCGCCGTTGCGCTTGTCTCGCGCGGAACGGGAGCCGTGGCGGCGCCTGCGGATGGTGAAGTCCATGCTGCGGATCGGGGCTGCTAGGGCTCCGGCCTCCACCAGTAGATCGCCTACTTTCTCGAGAAATTCATTTAGATGATAGGGTTTGAGCGAATAGGGAAGCCCTTCCCGCTCGAGCACTGGTTGGGTCTCCTTCGCCGCCAGAATCGGGACAAGGAAAAGGACGCGAATGCGCTTCGGCCTTGCGGCGTCGATTTCGGCGTCGTGCGGGGCATCGGCCTGCCCTTGCGCTAGTTCTTTCAGGGTGGTGAAAATCGGGCCTCGGACGTCCGTAAGCGCCACATTTACTATGACCAGGCTCCAGACGCCGCTCGCGATCTCCGCCATGGCGTGGGAGGCCAGCGGTACGATTCGCACGCGCCAACCCTCGGAATCGAGGACGTTTTTGAGCGCGCGCTGGCTCACGATGTCGTCGTCGATGATCAGGATTCCGACTTCGGCCACGTTGGGGGACCTCGGACTCGCTTTCTATCTATGCCTATCGGCCAATCCGTCGAGTATAAGCCGGTCGCCGGGCCGGTAATTTTGATTCGCGGCGAGCCGTGTCCAGAGGCATCCTGTCTTTGCGGACAGGCGAAATAAAAGCGAAATATTCTGCTTGACAAAGCGAACAAAAGGCGAATATAATCTTTACCGTGCAGCGAGGCTTGCAATGGCCACTTTTCCCATACTTCGAGTCGAACCTCCGATGCTCCCGCGTCGCCGGTCCCGGCCGAATCAGACCAGTCTCACCCTTTTCCCCACAGCCGCTCGCCACGGCGATAGTGAGTCACCTGGTAGTGCTTCCGCGCCCACTCCGGTCCC
>DATNKB010000093.1:0-3241 GCA_035603595.1 Candidatus Dormiibacterota bacterium | reverse complement strand
GCAGAGCGGACCGCTCGAATATTTGGGCGTCGAGGATCAGTTCTTCACCGCTACCTTCATTCCGGATGGAACCAACCTTTCACTGTGGCACTGGATGCAGAATCACGATGTGCTTGTGGAGGGAAAGACCGTCGGGGAACCCGAAGCGGAAATGGCGGCGGGGACGACGGAGCCGGCAGCTTTAAGGGCGCGCGTGTATGTTGGGCCGAAAGACTTGACGCTGCTGAGCAAGATGAAGCCGCCGCTCGAGGATTTGGTTCAGTTCGGGTGGACCGGGATTATCGCCAAGCCGATTTTCGAGATTCTGAAATGGATTTACCGATTTGTTCCGAACTACGGATGGGCGATCGTGATTTTGACGCTCATCATCAATATGGCGATATTCCCGTTGAAGATGAAGAGCTGGCGCTCCATGCAGAAAATGCAGAAGGTGGCGCCGGAGGTCCGCCAGATTCAGGATCGCTACAAGAAATATTCGATGAGCGACCCGCGCAAGAAAAAGATGAACGAAGAAGTGATGGCGGTGTATTCGCGCGAGGGCATCAATCCGATGGGAAGCTGCATTCCGATGCTTTTCCAGATGCCGATCTGGTGGGCGCTCTGGCGAGTGCTGAATGGCGCGATCGAATTGCGGCACGCGCCTTGGCTTGGCTGGATTCACGATCTTTCCGCGAAGGATCCCTATTATATTTTGCCGATTGCGATGACGATTACGATGTACCTGACGACGAAGATGACGCCGCAGACGACCGCCGATCCTTCGCAGCAGAAAATGATGCAGCTCATGCCGCTTTTTATGGGCTTTATTTTCTTCCGGTTGTCGAGCGGGCTGAATCTGTATATGTTTACGAGCAACCTCGTCGGCATGGGGCAGCAGTATTATCTGAATCGCACGGAGCCGCTGCCGTCGAGAAGCAAATTCAAGAAGAAAAACGAATGATCGAAGGGCGACGTCCGGCCGGGAAACGGCCTCCGATGAAAGAGAAGCCGCGCGAGGAAGCGCATTTTGACCGTGCGCGAGCGGTGGAAGAGCTGAATCGTTATCTGGATGTGTGCGTGCGCGGGATGGGGCTGGAACTTGAATACGAGATTTCTTCGGGCGGCGCGGGCGCGCAGGGTGATGGCAATTCGCAGCCTGGGGACGTGGTGGTGGCGTTTCGCGGTGCGGATGAAGGATTGCTGCTTGAACACAACGCCGAACTGCTGCTGGCGCTCGAGCATGTGGGGCATCGCTGGTTGCGGCTCGATCCGCGGCTGCACGATCACGTGCGGTTCGATTGCGGGGACTATCGAACGACGCGGCTCGAAGAATTAAAATTGTCGGCGCGAGTGGCGGCGCAGCGCGTGCGTGAGACGGGGCAGCCTTTTCGATTCAATCCGATGTCGTCGCGAGACCGGCGGCTGATTCATTTGGAATTGAATGGCGCGGCCGGAGTGCGGACGATGAGCGAAGGCTCCGGGGATCATCGACAGCTTGTGATTTATCCTGCGAATAATACGAACAAGAGGTAGTTGCACCGCTTCGCCGTTTCCCGCCACGATGTTTTCCGTCCCAGAGGCGCTGAAACACAAAGTCAAAAATCCGAGGGAAATCTATACTTCTACCGAGTAGCCCTTTTTTCCTACGTTGAAAGCTTGCGTGGCACCGAGGCGATCGCTGCGGCCGGCGCATTCGTGGATGTGGCCGCAGAAAAGGTAGAGCGGCTGCACTCGATCCACCCATTCACGCAGCGTGGGGCTACCTGCGTGTTTTCCGGCGGCAAACTCGTCAAGGCGAGTGCCTTGGGGCGGAAAGTGGACGACGAGATAGAGTGGCTTCAAATTGTCGAACGGTGCGAGCGCTTTTGCGATTTCCTCTTCCGAGTATTCCCCCGGCGTGTTAAAGGGCGTGATGTTGCTGTAGCCGAGGCCGGCCCATTGAGTGGTGCCAAGTTCGGATTTCAGGGCGCGGATTTGGCGATGAAAGTCGAAGAAGCCGAAGCGCTGGCAAAACGAGCGCGTGTCGTCGTGGCTTTCGTGATTTCCAGGCAGGACCCAAACTTTTTCGCCAAGCGGTTTCATGATTTCGCCGCAGCGGTCGAGGTCCTTGCCAAATGTAGAAAGATCGCCGGCGGCGATGTAGATATCTGCTGGCTGCGCGATCAACTTTTCGAGGGCGCGCGTATCGCCGTGGATGTCGCTGAAGATCAAAACCTTCACGGAGCCACCGCGTGATGGGGAATGCGCGTCAAATTTTCCATGAACATTCCGTTCTGTTCCCAGCCTTCCTCCACCACTTTACCACCGGAATCAAACACGACGACGTAGGTGAAGGGTTGGGGCCGTCGGCGCTTCGGATTTACGAAGCGATTTTCGCCGAATTCGACGATGTGCAGGCCTTCCTCTGCAGCGCTGCGAATCACCGGAAAGCGCGCGAAGCCCCAGTACGTTTTCACTTCGGGAAGCTGCAACGCCTCGTTTGTGTATTGGTCAGGCGGCGAATCGGCGGTGAACGTGAACGGTTGAGGATGAAGATGACGGAGATCGAAACGTGATTGGTAGACGCCGTCGGCCGAGCGAATCACGCCGCCCCAACTCAGCCACGATGGCGGAAGCGGAAGCGCTCCCATGCGCTCTACTTCGATATGATTTTCGGCTGCGAAGGATTTCACTTGGGCCATCACGAGATGATGGGCTGTCCAGCAGAGGGCGATGTAAACAAACATCGCGTAGGTGCCGCCGCGGCACCATGCTGAACGCTTTAGGCGAAAGCCCCAATCGCCGAGCGCAGGAAGAAAAAACAACGCGCCGATGACAACAATCGCAACGACAAGCACCCAGACGTGGAACGGGTAACCTACTCCGCTGGCCAGAACCCAACTGGCGATAGCGGCCAGAGTGAAAAGAATCCACATCTTTACGGCGCGGACGCGGCTTTCCGGGCGATCGCTATAAATCCAGGCAATAATTTGCGGCAACAGCACAATCGAAGTAAATGCAAGGTCGATGATGAAGAGTAGATCCCAGGCGACGCGCTGTTGGGAGATAGGCGTGAGCATGCGCGTGCCGAATGACGTCATACCGTCGAGAAGAATGTGGCTGGCGATGCCGACGCCGTAAATTAACGTCAGCACGCCAAAGGAGGGAGTGTCGATCTTCAAGCGCCGCGCGGCACAGCGCGTGAGCCACGCGAGGATTGCCGCGAAAAACGGAAGCCCGACGAAGGAGTGTGTGATGCCGCGATGATATTTGATGATGGCGA